>JAICIG010000129.1 GCA_025924495.1 Pirellulales bacterium
CCCTACAGCGCCGATTTGGCGGCACCGGGTCTGTAGCGCGAGGAATGCCCGATTTTGTCCCGCGGAACGTTACGGGGGGCGTTCCCTACAGCGCCTGGCGCGCCCCATGCACGACTGGTCATACTCAATTTCCTCTAACTCTGCCGCCGAGATCTCAAATGATTCGCTACTCGCCCTTGAGCGCGTCGAGCCGCTGCCTGGCGAGCGCGGCTTTGTCGCTCGAGGCGAATTTGTCGACGACTTCCTGATACGATTTCTTGGCCTGGTCCTTCTTGCCGAGTACTTCGAAGCAGCGTCCGGCTTCGTAATGGGCGTTGGCCTGCCACTCGGGATAACTGTAGGCGTAGGCGGCCTTGAAGAAGTTCTTGATCGCTTCGGCGTGGTCCTTCTGCTCGAAGTAAATTTCGCCGATCATGAAGCGGGCCCGGGCCGCCACTTCGCGATCGGTCTTGGCTGTGACCTCTTCATACAGCGGCAATGCCTGCTCGGCTTGTCCCAGGTTTTGTTTGGCCCAAGCCTGTTCGTAGAGAATCTCGGGCATGTATTCCGAGTTGGCATAATCCTTGGCCGCTTGCTCTAACAGCGCCAGGCTCTTCGGCCACTGCTTCAGCTTCGCTTCGGCCTGCGCCGAATGCAGTAGAGCCAGCACCGCAAAATCCTTGCCGGCCGGATTCTTCACCTGCGCGTAAACGGGCAACGATTCAGCGAACTTGCCTTGCTTGAAGAGGCACTCGGCCTCCATGAAGGCGGCGTCGGCGGCTAGAGAACCTTGCGGGAATGTGGCGCGTTGATAGGCGAACGATTGCTGCGCTTTGTCGAACTGGTTTTGGCGGAAGTAGGCCCAGCCCAATTTGTGCGCGGCTTTTTCGCCCAATTCCGATTTGCCCGCCTTCTGCATGGCTTCGTAATAGTTGAGCGCCGCTTGCTTGAAGTCTTCGTGCTGATACTGCGCTTCGGCCACGTGATACAGACTTTCGCCCGCGAGCGAGCTGCTGGCGTATTCCTTGGCCAACCGGGCGAACGTTTGCCCCGCCTCGGCTTGCTTGTCTTGGGCTTTGTAGGCCCAGGCCAGTTCGTAAAGCGCTTTATCGGCGCCAACGTACTTGGGATCGTCTTTCAAAAGCGACTCAAACGTGGCGGCGGCTTCAGCCGGCTGCTTGAGGCCGGCCTGGCAGAGGCCCAGTACGTAGCGTGCGTCGGACTTTTCTGCGCCGCTTGGTTGCGATTGCAGAAAGGCCTGCAGGTCCTCAATGGCCGGCGCATACTGCTTGAGCTGCTCGCGGGCCAAGGCGCGGGCGTAGCGAATGCGCGGCGCCAGATCGGGCGGCGGGTTTTTGCCGAGCAGGCCGTCGAGCGTTTGCACGGCGCCGGCGTAATCGGCCTGGGAAAGCTGAGTCCAGCCGAGGCCGAAGACGGCGTGCGGCGCCAGCGGGCTCGAGCCATATTTCTCCGCGGTCAGCTTGTACTCATCGGCCGCCGTCTTCAGATCGCCGCTAGCAAAAGCGTATTCCGCCAGACGATAGTGGGCCCGATCGAGCACCGGGCTGTTGGGGAATAGCTTGATGAGCTGAGCTAGATGCCCCTTCGCTTCGTTGAGCCGGTTCGACTGACGCTCGGCAAAGGCCAGCGCAAGCAAAGTCTCATCGGCTTGCCGCCAGTTGGGATCGGCCTGCAGCGAGGCGGCCAGCGACTTGGCTGCGGCGTCGTACTGCTGCAGCTCGTTCTGGCTGCTGCCGATCAGGTACTGCGCTTCGGCCAGCGCCGCTTTGCTCTTGAGCGTGGCCAGAATCGTCTGCAATGCCGTGAGCGCTTCGGAAGGCTTCTTGGCCAGGTACAGCGCCAAGCCTCGCCGGACCTTCCAGGTTTCGGCGTCGGCTCGCTGGGGATATTTGCGCAGCAGCTCTTCGTAGCGCTGGCCCGCTTCGGCATATTTGCCAAGTTGCAGATTGGCCTCGGCGGCGACAAACAGCACGTCGGCCCCCAGATCTTTGTCGGCGTATTGTTTGAGAAACGCGTCAGCATGGGCGAGGGCTGCCTGGTAATCGCCAATGCCCAGCGAAGCGAAGGCCGCCATATACAGAGCCTGTGGCGCCGACGTGTCTTGCGGGTGTTGTTGCGCGACGGCGACATACAGGGGGATCGACTCTCGACGACGATCGGGCAGGTCGTACAAGGCGTCGGCCTTATCAACCATCAGATCGACGGCGAAGGGACCGGCGCCAGCCTGTGGCAGCGCGCCGTCGGCGATCTTGAGCGCCTCAGCCGGCTGTTGTTCTTTCAGCAGACAGCGCGCTAACCAGTGGGCGGCCTCGGGCGCAGTGGCGCCGCCGGCGGCAAGCACCTTGCCCAGAGCGTCGCGAGCCTCGGCGAACTTGCCCGCCAGGTAGGCGCACTTGCCGGCGGCGAGGTTCGCCTTGGGCTTGTATTGAGAGTCGGGGAATTTCTGCGGCAGCGAAGCATAGAGCGCCGCTGCTTCAGGATATTTGCGCAGCTCGGAGAGGCAGTCCGCCTCACGCAATAGCGCCAGATCGGCTAAGGCGAAACCTTGCCGGGCCGCCGCGGCGGCAAACCATTTTTCCGCGACTTCGTATTGTCCTTGAGCCAGCAGGGTCTCGCCGCGCCGCAACGTCACCTCGGCGGCCAGCGGCAGCTTGGCGAATTGCTTGAGATAAGCGTCGTAACTCGCGCCTGCCGCGGCGGCCTGGCCCAGTTCTTCTTGCGTGACGCCTAGAGCATACAAGGCGTCGGGCAGCAGCGGATCCTGTGGGTATTTCTGGATAACTTGTGAGTAAAGCGCGGCGGCTTCAGCCTTTTGCCCCTGGGCGTAGAGCGATTCGGCCTCGTAGAAGAGCGCCTGCGGAACTTCCTTGCCTTGCGGGTATTTCTCAATCAGGCCGGCGAGCGTCTTGGCGGCTTCAGGATAGAACTCTTTCTGCCCGGACACTGCCAGGTTGTATTGGGTCAGCCCGAGGTGCAGGTAGGTCGACGAGAGCAACTCGAACTTCGGGTGTTCGGCAATGATCTTCTTGAAGGCTTCGAGCGCTTGCGGATACTGCTTATTCTTGAGCTGGCAGATGCCCAGGTAGTGCAGCGCCCGGTCGGCGCGGGGATCTTGCGGATAGGTTTTGAGAAACTTGGCCCACTCGTCGGCGGCCAGGTCGTATTGCTCGCGGTTTTGCAGCGCGGCGGCAGCCGCAAACTGTCGGGTGGCCGCTTCGCTGCGCGGCTTTGCTTCTTGGGCTGAAACCATGGCGGCGGCTGAGAACAGCCAGCCCAATACGAGCGCATATCCCCATCGTCGGGCTTCGAACCCCGGCTTCATAGCTGGCACCTCTTCCGGACCAAGATGGCAACGTCGACCCAGGTTAGGGCCGACGGATCGATGCAAGTTTTTCATTATCTCTTTACGAATTGGCCTTTGCCAAGCAAAAGTTACGGCGGCTAGTCGGAACAAAATGCCAAAAGTCCAACCGTAGTCAGGCGTTCCGGTTGCCGGTTAGCGAGCGAACTTCTATGATGCTACTCGAAGGGCGGCCAGACGACAGCCGCAAACTATCAGCATAACTCCTTCCCCACAAAGACCTTGATCGAATTCACGCTGTGGCATTGGATCGGCTTCGGGGTGCTGGTGACCATTCTGCTGGCGCTCGATTTGGGCGTCTTTCACCGGCACTCGCAAGACACCACGATTCGCCAAGCCGCCAAATCGACCCTGATCTGGTGCGCCTTGGCCATGGCCTTCAACGTTTACGTTTACTGGGCCGCCGGCATGGGCAAAGCTGGCCTGGAAAAGGCCAGCGAATTCTTCACCGGCTACCTCGTCGAATGGTCATTATCCATCGACAACGTATTTGTTTTCGCGGTGATCTTCACCTACTTCAAGGTGCCGAAGAAATATCAGTACCGCGTGCTGTTCTGGGGCATCATTGGGGCGGTAGTGCTGCGGTTGGCGTTCATTCTGGCCGGTACAACCCTATTAGAACGTTTCCACTGGCTGATTTACGTACTCGGCGGATTCCTAATCTATACGGGCATCAAGCTTGCATTTCACGACGATGAGTTCGATCCCGAGGCAAGCCTGGTCGTGCGGGTTTCGCGAAAGCTGTTCCGTGTTTCGCGCGAGGACCACGGGCAGGCGTTCTTTGTACGCGAGAATGGGTTCTGGTGCATCACGCCGCTGTTTCTGGTTCTGCTGGTGATCGACTTCGTCGACATCGCCTTCGCCCTCGATAGCGTGCCGGCGATTATCGGCATTACGAAGGACACGTTCATCGTGTTCACGTCGAATATCTTCGCCATTCTCGGCCTGCGGGCGCTCTACTTTCTGCTCGCCGGAGCGATGGATCTCTTCCGGTATCTGAATTATGGGTTGAGCGCCATTCTGGTGTTCGTCGGCGTGAAGATGATTGGGCAGGATTGGTTTCAGAACCGTTTCTTGAACGGACAGAAGATTCCCCATTGGGTTTCGCTGGTTGTAATCGTGAGCTTGCTGACGGTGGCAATCGGCGCTTCGCTGTGGGCGGTCCGCCGCGAGCACAAGTTGCTCGCGGAGCACGGTCATGACAAAGCCGAAGAAGAAGGTCGCCCTTCGCATGTCGTGCCTGAAAGCCATGCCAATGGGGCTGCCAGCCGTTCTCACGAATCATCTGAAGTTTCACACGGCGAGCCGAACGCCTAAACTGCTTATCTCCCTACTCCTCACTCCGAATTCGTCACTTCCCCAGTGTCGCGCGTCCTGATTACCGGCGGAGCGGGCTTCATCGGCAGTCATCTGGCCGAAGCGATTATTGCGCGCGGCGATAGTGTGACGGTCGTCGACGATGAATCGACCGGCTCGGCCAAGAACCTGGCGGCCGTTCAGCGGCATCCGCGGTTCACGTTCGTGCCGGGTTCAGTCGCCGATCGGGCGCTGGTTTCGCGATTGGTCGCCGAAGCGGACGAGGTCTATCACCTGGCGGCCGCGGTGGGCGTGCAATTGATTGCCAAAGATCCGATTCACACCATCGAGACGAATATCTATCCGACCGAGCTGCTGCTGGCCGAGTTGCACCGCCAGCACGAGCAAGGACGCGACGTGAAACTATTTCTGGCCAGCACCAGCGAGGTGTATGGCAAGAACCCGAAGGCGAGCTGGACCGAAGAAGACGATCTGGTCTTTGGCCCTACGACGCGAGCCCGTTGGTCGTACGGAGTGTCGAAGGCGGTTGATGAGTTTTTGGCGCTCGCGCATTGGAGAGATTACGGCCTGCCGTTGGTGATCGCGCGGTTTTTCAACGTGGTCGGCCCGCGACAAACGGGCAGCTATGGCATGGTCTTGCCGCGATTCGTTGAGGCAGCACTGGCAGGCAAGCCGCTAATCGTCCACGACGATGGCCGACAGGTGCGCTGCTTCGCCCATGTGGCCGACGTGGTTCGTGCGGTGCTCGAGTTAATGCAGACGCCTGCCGCTCTAGGCCGCGTGTTCAACATCGGCAGCGACCAGCCGATAAGCATTCTTGAATTGGCGCAGCGCGTCGTAGGGGCCATCGACCCGCAGGCGCCGATCAAGTTCCAAAGCTACGCCGAAGCGTATTCGCCCGATTTTGAGGACGTGCGCAGCCGCGTGCCCGACCTGACGCGATTGCGCGAAACGATCGACTTCCAGTCGCGACATACGCTTGACGATGCGATTCGCGAAGTGGTCGCTTGGAAGAGGCAGAGCCTCGCGCTGTAGGGAACGCCTACCGTGGCGTTCCGCGGGATCGCCTTGGGTGTTCCATTGAACTTCCGTGGAACGCCACAGAGGGCGTCGCCTACGAATTTGAAGCGAGTTCATGATCGCGCATTTGATTGCCCTATGCCTTATCCCCATGTAATTCGATTGCGAGGACCGTGGGAGTTCGAAGTGCTCGAGCACGAAGCGGCGCCATGCGCGCAGCCGCCGGCGAAGCTCACTGGCAAAGCCACGTTGCCATGCGATTGGTCGGACGCGTTGGGGCCCGATTTTCGCGGCAAGGTCCGTTATCGGCGCCGGTTCAATCGCCCTAGCGGTTTAGATCCGCACGAGCGAGTGTGGCTGGTCATTGAAGGCGTCGATGCATTTGGCTCGGCGGCATTAAATGGCCGCGCTCTGGGGGACATCCGCGGCTATGCCTTGCCGGCAAGCTTCGACGTCACCGATTTGCTCGGTCCTGGAAATGAGCTGAGCCTCGACGTCGAATTGCCTCTGGTAATGCCCTTAGGGGTTTTGCGACCAGGCGTCGAAGGCCGGTCTGGCGGCCCGATTGGCGAAGTGCGTTTGGAGATCCGCAGCAGCGCTTATATCGAGCGACTGGCAGTCTGGACGAGTCGCGAGGCCGGCGCGACTAGTTTGCACGTTAGCGGGCGAGCGAGCGGCAAGACGAGCGGGCCATTGGCTGTGGTTGTAAATGGCGCCGAGCGAGAATTGTTCTATGGCGAAGTCGAGTGCGGCGCGCCGTTTCAGTTTGCTGATGTGGTTCAAGAGATTCCCACGTGGCCTCATAGGGCGGCCCGCGACGGCACGCTGGACTTACAAATCAAATTGCTGAGCGGCGGCGTCTCGCTGTGGGAGTGCATTCGCCCCATAGCAGCAGCCGAGGTACAAAGGAACCAATCGGGAGAACTCCTGGTTCGTGGCGCCCCCACGCATTGGCCTGTTCCCGTCATTGATTTGCTTGCGTCGGGCGGCGCGCCATGGCAAGCGGCCTTAGCGCAGAGAAATCCGGTGGTCGCGCTACGGCAAGTTTTGCCCGAGACGAGTTACGCAGATTTCGATCACGCTGGTCAGGCGGTAGTGCAGATTGTTCCGATCGCTTGGGCGGAGGAAGTTTGTTCGCGACGGGCGCACCATCCCGCGATCATCGGCTGGTCCGCTAGTTCCGCCGAATTGGCGCAGGCCGGCGAGCAACGACTGCAGAGTTTGTCCTTCGGTCGGCCGTGGATCGCGAGCGAACGAGTGATCGGAGCGAGCTCGCCCTAGGCGATGAAGCGGCGGCGTCGGCGACTACGATTGCCCCAACGTCAAGCGATGCGTGGGGACTGGTCGTCCTGGGCGGAAGCTTTGCAGATCGCTGATCTCCGCCTCCAAGCGACGCTCATCGGCAAGCCCAGCGATGGCTTTGGCGACTTGTTCGGCGAGAATTTCTGGATCGACGCCGACGCGAGCATTGACCGTGAACTCGGCGGCGCCCACACGCGCTCCCGAGGCCAAGGACAATTCCACGCCGGATTCTGTGCTCACCAGGTTCGCAATTGCCGTGGCGCCATCGCCTGCGGCCAGCACTTTTAAGTGTGCGGGCTCCGCCGAGACTTCGGCAAAGGCGCGCTCGAGCCGGCCGACGAAATCCACGAGCAACCGATCCATTTCAAATGGGGCGTCCCCGCGGACGCGGACCGAACAGTTGAGCCAGCCGAGTTCAGCTTCCCCTTCGGCATATATGTCGTAATCGACTTCGGGGGTGCGCGTGCGATTGGGCTGGGGACGACTTAGGGCGGCGACCAGATCATCAAAGCCCCGGCCATCGCGAGCGCTCATGGCCAGCACTTCCTTCTGAGGGAATCGCTGGCGGGTGAGTTCGAGCAAATGCTCGCGCGCCTCGGCGTCGAGTTGATCGATCTTGTTGATCACGACGATGTCGGCTTCCTCCAACTGTTTGAGAAAGATGTAAGCCGCCTTGGGCGAGAAGCCGAGCCCTTGTTCATCGGCCAGGATTTTGCGGCCGTGATCGGGCTTGAGCAGCACTCCCAGAGGTGCGATTTCATACCGGTCGCCGTAAAGCTGGCGGAGCGGTTCGAGGACGGTCGCTACCAGATCGGTGCAACTGCCGACCGGCTCGGCGATGATGACGTCGGGCTGCTCATCGGCGGTCAATTGGGCCGCCGTGCCGACCAGGTCGTTGAACTTGCAGCAGAAGCAGGCGCCCGTAACCTCTCCCACCTGAAAACCTTGGGCTCGCAGCGACTCGGTGTCTACCAGACCGTAAGCCTGATCGTTGGTCACGAGGCCGACTTTCAGCCCTTGCGAGATGAAGTGGCGAGCGAGGCGGGCGATGGTGGTCGTTTTGCCGGCGCCGAGGAATCCGCCCAACATGAGAAATCGCACACGGCGAAGCGGGAAAGGTGAAACGACGTCGGGCATAAGAGGTTCTTGGCAGCGTCGGCCGGGTAGTGTAGTGTCGAAAAGACGTTCCCTACAGGGTAAGGGACGGGCGACGCATATTCCAGCCATCGTTTGAATGTTAAGGGACTAGAACCGCGCGGATTCGTCCGCGCCGCTCATGCGATCGCCGGGCGAGTTTCGCCCGCACGTATCAACAAACCTCGAACCCGCCTCCATCATCGTTTGAACGTTGCTCGCTCTAGTCTGGCTCTGTACGGCGGCGCGGCCGTGTTTCCGGCAGGTCCGCCGCCGTGGCCGATCGCCGATCCCGACGTATTTGCCGCCATGCAACAGGCCTACGCCGACGGCAGTTGGGGGCGTTATCACGGGCCGCACTCGGCGCGGCTGATTGCCGCACTGGCGGAGATGTTTGGCATTGAGCACGTCGGACTTTGTTGTTCGGGAACGTTTGCCGTTGAGTTGGCATTACGGGGGCTGAAGATCGGGCCCGGCGATGAGGTGATCCTGGCTGGCTACGACTTTCCCGGCAACTTCCGGGCAATCGAGGCGGCCGGCGCACTGCCGGTTTTGGTTGACATCGACCCGCACAATTGGAACCTGGATCCAATGCGGCTCGCCGAGGGGCTGAGCCAGAAGACTCGCGCCATTCTTGTCTCTCACTTACACGGCGGATTGGCGCCGATGCCCGAGATCATGGAGTTCGCCGTAGGACATGGTTTGGCGGTGGTGGAAGATATCTGTCAGGCCCCAGGTGCAAGAGTTGCCGGCCGGGTCGCAGGCACGTGGGGCGACGTGGGCGTGTTGAGTTTCGGAGGGAGCAAGCTGTTAACGGCAGGGCGAGGCGGCGCCATCTTCACGCGGCATGCCGACGTGCACCAGCGCGCCAAGATATTTTGCGAGCAGGGCAACCACGCGTTTCCGCTGAGCGAGTTGCAGGCGGCGGTGCTGTTACCGCAGGCGGCGAAGTTAGCGGCACGCAACGCTCAGAGAACCAAAGCCGTTGAGCGACTATGGCATAGCATGCACGACTTGCCTGGCTTACGCGCCTTGGTCAATGCAACGAGCGACGCGGAACCGGCGCACTATAAAGTTGGCATGCAGTACCTGCCGGAGGAAGCCGGCGGCCAGCCACGAGATGAATTCATTCGGGCAGTGCAAGCCGAAGGCGTAGCACTAGACGCAGGCTTTCGCGGTTTTACGCTGCGAAGCTCCCGGCGCTGCCGCGCGGCCGGCGATTTGGCGGAAAGCCGCCGCGCCGCCACGAGCGGACTCGTGCTGCATCACCCGGTACTGCTCGAGCCGCTCAACGTCATCGATTTCGTCGCATCGGCGATTGGCAAGGTTATCCGTGCAGGCATGCTAGCTTAGCGTCGAGTTCGGCATGGTCCTGCGATTGCAACTCGCCTCGCACAATTCGCACATGCGGCGGCGCTTCGACGCCGATGCTAACCCTCTGGCCGGCGATGCGGTTGACCGTGATGACAATGTTGTCGCCAATGACTAGTTTTTCACCGACTTTTCGACTGAGCACGAGCATGGGTCGATCCTCCTTGATAGAACGGTGTCGATTTCGTAAATCTCTTGCCTGGTCCGTGGCATTCGCCGCTGCCGGGCGTCGGTTGCAAGGTGCTGCTGTGGCAGTCCGTCCTTGCGATCGGCATTCTTTAGCAAAATTTGCGCCACCGGAACGATTTCCCAAGTCTCAGGCAATCCACTTTCTTTAATCTATTTTTCAGCAATGCTTTACTAATCTGGATTGAGCATAGAGGCGCCCGGATGCTAGCAGTGAGCTGGCGTGCGGCACTGTCTCATTACGGGAGCAGTGTCTTAAAATGAACCACGATGATTCGCAACGATTCATTGCGCAAGCTTGCGCGGTGCCCTATCGCACACGGGCGCGAAGCCTCGAGTTCTGTCTGATTACGTCAATTAACAAGGGGCGATGGGGCTTTCCCAAGGGGACGGTCGATCCAGGCGAGACATTCTTGGAGACCGCACTGAAAGAGGCGTACGAAGAGGCGGGGCTGCGCGGCGAGATTGCAGGGGCTCCCCTTGGGCAATATGAATATGCCAAGTGGGGCGCGGAGCTGCGGGTGACCGTCGTTACAATGCGCGTCACCGAAGTACTCGAAGAGTGGCTCGAGTCGGGATTGCGAAAACGCGATTGGTGTTCGGGGGACGAAGCGCTTGCCCGGCTAGCGAACGCTGATCAGCGCAGACTGCTGGAATTGGCGATCCAACGGCTCGCCAAAGGGCGACGAGCTTCCAGCATTTAATGCTGCGGGGAATGTGCGGATGAGCTCACACGCACAGCGCACAGTGCTACTCGGACCAGTGCTACTCGGAGCGGTAGCCGGCCTTTGCTAGCACGCTCTCCAGCGAAACGGGCTTCCCCCCTTGCCGCTTGCTTTCGTCGGCCGCTTCCATGAAAGCCATGATTTCGATGGTTTCTTCGGCGCTGACGGGCGGTTTGCCGGTCCTGAAGAACCTGGCGATTTCGACCACGAGTGGCTTATAGCCGCCGTATCCGCCGCTGGGAGCAATGGCTTTGGTTCCAAACACGAGCGCCCCGTAATCGGCTTTGCCGTTGCGAATGCCACGGAACGTGCCGATCCGGCCGCCCTCCCATACGCCGCTGACGAAGTCGGTGTCTTTGGTTTGCGTGCGTGAAACGCTCGTGCATCCCGGCCCCATGATCGTGTAGAGCGTTTCTACGCCATGGATGCCGTACCAGTAAAGATCCGGATGGTGCTCCTCCAACGAGCAGGGGCTGTAGGCGTCGCAGCCGAGCACATCGCCTACCTTGGTGCGCATCTCGACAATGCCCGGGCTGTAACGCAATGACGAACTGGAGAAACAGGGCACGCCGGCGGCCTTGCTGAGGCGGAAGATTTCGACGGCATCCGCCAATGAACCCGCGACGGGTTTATCGATGAAAAGAGGCTTGCCCGCCGCGAAGACCGGTCGAGCTTGTGCGAGGTGGGGTCTGCCGTCGACGCTTTCCAGCAGCACGGCGTCAACCTTGGGCAGCAAAGCTTCGATCGAATCGACGATCTCGACGCCGTACTTCTCGCTCAACTCCTTGGTAAAGCCAGCGACCCGATCGCGGCTGGACGGAATGTCCGAACTGCCGCCCGGATAAGCCGCCACGACCTTCACGCCCGCTAAGTCGCCTTCGGCGTTCGGATCATTCAACACACCGGTAAAGGCTGCGACATGCGAAGTATCGAGGCCGATAATGCCAACCCGAATTGGGTTTCGAGAATCGGCGGCCGACGTCGAGGAGCAGAGCGCCGCAGCCAGGCAGGCGACGAGCAGCACACGAAGATGGTGAACGGGCATGAAGCATCTCCTGGACGAATGCGGAGGTTTGGGCGAGTTAGGGCAGGGGGGCAGGCGACAGTTTAATAGGGCTTGGAGCATAAAGCAAACCGCCAGGCGAAGTGTGAAATCCGGCAGGTATCCCAGTCGCAGCAGCGTCTGATCTACGCCGCTCTTGCCAGCGTATGACTAGTTGTTGACCTTTACAATCTTCCTCCGAGAACTCCCGTAAACCTCTCTTGCCTTAGACGTCATAAAGGGCCTAAGTTGATCGCCGCGCGATTCGCAACGAGGCGAGATTTGATTGCGCACCGCCCTTTCGAGCCGCTGACAACGGAGTGTGAGCGATGAGCAAGCCGATTCGTTTCTACAGTGACGCCTCACTCGCCGCCGCACTCTTGGGCGCGCTTGCGCCCGTGCTCGCGTTTGCGCAAAGCCCCGATCGCCTCGCTCCGCCAGGCAGGCGAGCTGCTCCGCCAGTTCAAGGGCGCGACCAACGACCGGTTCGGCAGGCATCGATCAACGCGCCGGTCCAACTGCAGGCGCCTCCGACGGCAGAAGATGCCATCCGCATGGTCGAGGCGACTCACGCCGCCCTGCAACACGTGCGCGATTACTCGTGTACGCTCGTCAAGCGCGAGCGGATTAACGGCCGCCTGACGACGAGCGAGCGAATGGCGATCAAGCTACGTCACGAGCCGTTCAGCGTATACGTCAATTATCTGGCGCCTGATCGCTTGCGAGGCCAGGAAGGCCTCTATGTGCACGGCCATAACGACAACCTTCTGCTCGCGCACCCGAATGGGTTGAAAGGGCGGCTGGTTGGCACGTTTCGACTCGACCCGGTCGGAAAATGGGCGATGGAGGGCAATCGCTACCCGGTCACCGATCTGGGGCTGAAGCGGATGGCCGAAAGCTGGCTGAAAGAATCAAAGCACGATCTGCAATTCGTGCGCTGTGCGGCGAGGATCTCGGCGGGCGCCAAGATCGAAGGTCGGCCGTGCACGTGCATTGAGCTGGTGCGGCAGACGCGGCACGACGACGTGCCGTTTCAACTCACGCGTCTATATATCGACGCTCAGTTACGTTTGCCGGTCCGCTACGAGGCCTACGAATGGCCGGCTCAACACGGTGGGGAACCCGTCTTGGCGGAAGAATACACGTATCTTGATGTGAGCCTAAACCGCCAATTCACCGACTTCGACTTCGACGTACAAAACCCCGAATACAAGTTCAAATAGGCCTCGCGGACAGGAGTTGCTTGGCCCCAATCCTTCAACCTTGCACGACAGAATTCACAAGCGTGCCGATGCCGTCGATCGTGATATTGATGATGTCGCCGCGTTGCAGCGTGAAGTCGTCGTTGGGCACGACGCCAGTGCCCGTTAGCAGACAGGCGCCATAGCGGAACGTGTTGTCCCGGCCCAGGTAATCGATCAGATCTTCGAACGTCCGGGCCATCTGGCCGACGTTCGTCGCGCCTTCGAAGGCGATGGCGTGTTCGCGAATGACGGCCATATGAATGCCGATCTGTTCGCGCGGCGGCATGGCGTCGAGCAACGTGATGCAGGGACCCAGCGCGCACGATTGATCGTAAACCTTGGCCTGCGGAAGATAGAGCGGGTTTTCGCCTTCAATGTCGCGAGAGCTCATGTCGTTGCCGATCGTGAAGCCTACCAGTTTCATGCGCGAGTTGAGCACGAGCGCCAACTCGGGCTCCGGCACGTTCCAACTGGCGTCTAGGCGGATCCGCACCGGCCGATCGGGGCCGACTACGCGGTAGGCGTTTGCCTTGAAGAACAGTTCGGGGCGCGGCGCTTCGTAGACCTTATCGTAAAACACGGCCGCCCCCTGCGACTCGTCCATCCGCGCCTTGCGGCTGCGAATGTAAGTCACGCCCGCCGCCCAGATCTCTTGCTGGTCGACCGGCGGCAGCAAGGTCACGGCATGCAAGGGCAAACGTTCGCCTGCGGGGTCGAAGAGCAACTCGCCGAGCGCCGCCGGATCGTCGGCCTCCAGAATGTCGGTCAGCGTCTGATACTGGCCGCCGGTGGAAGTCAGCGGCAAGATCTGTTCGCCATCCAGCAGTCCGACCGATTCTTTGCCGCCCAGCGGCGCAAACTTGACAAGTTTCATGCATTACTCCGAAGGTCAGCTCAGCGGATCGATGGCCACGCAATGCCTCAGATTCTGCGTTGTCGGCCGCCGGCTTACAAGGCGCGAAATTCGGCCAAGGCGGTCAGTACGCGGCGAATGTCGTCCGGCAGAGGGGCTTCGAACTCGAGCGGCTGCCCAGAGTCGGGATGGGCCAGCCGCAGCCGATGGGCATGCAATGCCTGCCGCTCAAGCAGGATTTCTTCGTCATCGAGTCGGCGTCGCAATTCGCCGCGCGTCAAAACGGCGCGGCTGCCATAGGCGCGGTCGCACAGCACGGGGCAGCCGATGCTCGCCAGATGCACGCGGATTTGGTGGGTGCGGCCGGTCTTCGGCATAATCCGCACGCTGGCGAACCCATCGAACCGATCAAGCACTTCGTAGAAACTCTGGGCCGGACGGCTGTTCGGGTCGTCACGGCGAATGGCCATTTTCTCGCGTTGATGCGGATGAAGGCCGATCGGCAAATCGATCATGTCGCGGTCCAAGTTCGGCCGGCCTGCGACCAGGGCGAAGTACTCCTTCGTCACCGTGCGGTGCTCGAATTGAAGCGCTAATCGCTGGTGGGCGCGATCGTTCTTGGCGACCACGATGACGCCGCTCGTATCGCGATCAAGCCGATGGATAATGCCCGGCCGCGTCGGGCCGCCGATACTGCTCAAGCGATCGAAATGGAACTGCAAAGCGCTCGCCAGCGTGCCTTTCCAATGCCCTTTGGCCGGATGAACGACCATGCCGGGCGGTTTGTTGATGGCGGCCAGCGCCTCGTCCTCGTAGAGCAGCTCGAGCGGAATCTCCTCCGGTTCCGGCCCGGAGCGGGGCATCTCGGGCAGCACGAGCGTGATGCGGTCGCCGGCGCTGAGATGATGACTGGCCTTGGTCCGCTTGCCGTTGACTTTCACGCAAGCCGCATTGATAACGCGGCGCAGATGAGTGCGGCTGTAGGTGGGAAACTGACGAGCCAGATACCAATCAAGCCGATTGCCTGCCTCGCTTTCTTGAACCACCAATTCGATCGGCTCGGCCGACGGCTACTCGCTCAACACGTTCATTGCCAGCTCGGGGCCTTCTCGAGGCCAAGGTGACAAGCCGCTCGCTTTCTGTTTGCGTCCGATTCTCCGTCGCCTCGGCAGAAGCTACTCTGCAGCCTCGTCTTTCTTCGCTCCGGAAGGTTGCTCGTCCGATGGTAGAGAGTTTGCCGGCTCCGCATCGTCTTGGCTTGCCTCGGTTTTAACGTCGCCGTCCTTTTCTTCTCCGGCCGGTTTGGCTTTCTTCCCTTTCGAGCCGCCGAACGTATTCGAGTCGAGTTGAATTTGTGGCTGGAAGGGATGCTCTTCCAACTTGCTGGTATCGAAGGGCAGTTTACTGCCCGTCGGGCTGGAACCGGCAGCGGGCTTCTTCCGCGGTTCCTGTTTGGCAAACCAGTCGTAAAACTGCTTCGTCGCCGGTTTGTCGAGATCGGCCAGGCGTTGCTTTGCCTGCGTCGAGAAGGCGCCGTCGGGCCAGTTCGTCACGACGTCTTCGTATTGCGCACGAGCCTTGTCCAATTCATTTTGCGACTCGAAGGCCTCGCCTAGACCAAACGTCGCCCGCTCGACCAGCAGCGAACCGCGAGGTGCGTTGTGGATCACGAACTCGTAGGCTTCCGCCGCTTCCTTCAGAGCCTCTTGGCCCCCTGTGCGATCCTCGAACAGGGCATCGACCCCTTTCGCCAATTGCAGGTCGCCCAGCGTCAATCGCGACCATAGACCGGCCGGCGATTTGGGATAAGCCTCAGCCACGTTCCGCAAACTGTCGGGCTCGTTACGGGCATTGAAATAGCTGTCCCAGGTGCGCTCACTTTGGGCCTCTGATTTACGCGACCAGTAGACGATCGCGAAAACCACCGCGATCACGGCGAAAACGGTGCCCCAGATGGCGGTCGAGTAAGGCTTGAGCTCCTCGATCTTGTCGCCCATCCAGTCGGCCAGGTCGTTCTTCGCTAGTTCGTGCCGCCGCTCAGTTTTCATGTCTGCATTGCCTGAAGTAGGACAAAGACTCAGCAAACCGGAAGTATAGGGCTGTAGTCCGAACCTCGTCAAGGTCTACAACTTACGACGCAGGCACAGCGGCGGCTGGAAAGGCAAGGCAGCAGCATGATGCCCGCGAAGGAGCCGTTCGTCGCTCAGGGGAACACAGACTTCTGTCTTCTGTGTCGCGTTTAACGCCAATCAGGACAACGAGCCTTTGACGACGCTGTCGAGGATCGTGCCTCGAAAGCTTAGAGAGATCGCCTGATCGCCCGCGCCAAGACTGAAATCAAAACTTAAGGCTTCGCCCGTTCGCACGGCTTGTTCGATGGCGACTTCTTCCCCATCTGGCGCCACCAAGGTTCCGCTGATACGGCCGTTTTCGTCCGTCAGCTTCAGGCTCGATTCGAACTCGTCGCCTTCGTCCGAAGCGACGACCAACTTGTAGATCTTGGTTGTCGCTTTGGGCGCCGCTGCCGGACGAGCGGGCGCCGGCGCGGTGCTCGTTTGAGCTTGGCGCGGCGCTGGCGGGGCCTTCTGTTCTTCGTCCGCGTCCCAGGAAAAGATCTTGGCCGCCTTGTCGCTTTCGCCGCGCTGCAGTTGGCCGAGCACCCCCAAGACGCTCTCGTTCATCGGCAGCTCGCGCATTAGGCGTTCCAACGTCGCCGCAGGAATCATCGTGCTGTACGCGCCGGGACCGCTTTCCAGCAGCTTTCCTTTCTGGTTGTAAATGGCCCAGTAGATGGTGCGAGCGTGGCGCTTCGCGTTGTCGGCGATTTTCGAGGCGTCGCGACCCTTCGTGCGATTGCCATTGATCCGATAGAGATCGGCTCGCTCGAACGTGAGAGCCAACACGTTCCAATCTTTGCCTAACAGAAAGCTCATAAACGGTCTCCTGCAACGCGCCCACCATACTCGACGCGCCGTCGGGGTGCAACGATTATAGCGAGGCGAGCAGCTATGCCGATTTTTGCGGATTATTGGCCAGACTTTTCGGACAACTTACGAGCTGTGCGTGGTTCGAGGCTCGAGCGAATGCCAGCCGTCGGCGGCGTCTGCGGGATGCCGATCAAGGATTTTGCGTCGGGCGGATTCTTGGCCTATGTTTTTCTTGGCTCAATTCTCAGCTCCTTGTTCTCTCACATCTCAGGCGAGCTATGGTTACTTCTCTATTTGGCGACTTAGTGTTTTCGGGCCTGCCGACTACGGTGGCGGTCGCCGCGGTCGGGGCATTTGCTTATCTGGCTGGTTTAATGTCGCGGTTGGACGAGGTGCCGCCCGAGCAACTTCGCGATCTGGATCACACCTGGCAGGATGGCGCCGAGTGGGCCGAGATGACGGACGAAGTTCTCGCCGTCACTCGCAAAGCGCTCAAAGATTCGCGCCGGCTCACCGAAGCGGCACAGGTCGAATAATCCGGATAATTGATCGCTGCGCGGATCGCGGCTGCCGCATTCGCAATGCTCAATTCGCGCCGGCTGCCCGATGCCCGTGAGCTAAGTTTTAGGTAGGGCTGCACAGGGGCCTCTACCTTCGACATGCGGACTCAAGGGCGCTGGCAGTGTTCAATGCAATTTTCGGCGGCGAGTTGATGTTCCCGGCCTTGCCCTCGACGGTCGCCTTGGCGATGGTCGCGCTCTTGGGCTATCTGGTTGGCCGCGGTTCTCGCCGGCACAAGACCGACGCGGCACAGGCCCGCCGGCATCTCGATCAAGCTCTCGGCGACGCCAGGCTTCTGGAGCAGCTTACGGATGACGTATTACTGGCCACGCGTCATGCATTGGATGAGTGTCGCCGGTTCTCTCCTTCGCATGGCGAGCAAGAGCAGAGCCTGCGGTTGCCGTCGGTCGCTCAAAACCGCAGTTGCCGCCAGACAACCTCTTCTTAGCCGCTCTCTCGCGACGGACGCGTAGGGTTGTTGGCCGCGTTCCTCGCGGAAAGGTTTGGCTGAATTGCCTCGGCGGGTCTTCCCATTCCCGGGGGCGCCCGCAAAGTTTGTTCAATCTCACGCGAGTTCGAACGGCGCCTGGCAAGATTTGCGGCTTCTCGCGATTACAAACTTGCTTGTAACAAACGTACACTAGCGGTGCTAGCAATCGCAGCTCCGTTTTGGCGTAAGTTGCTATTGCAGCGCCTCTTTCGGCCGAATCGCAATTGGTCCTTGACCTCTTGGCACAGGCGCTGCTTTACAGTGCCTGCGGTGCGAGACGAGGCCTTCTACCAAAGCAAAGGAGTGTTGTCATGCTGGTCCTGACACGCAAAACGCAGCAGCAAATCCAAATTGGAAACAATATCGTGATCACCATTCTCCATGTGAAGGGACAGGCGGTTCGCGTCGGCATTGAAGCGCCGCGCGACGTCCGCGTCATCCGCTCGGAGATCAACGACAAACCGGCTGAGGCGGACGCGGCGGTCGCTGTCGCTCCGGCGGAAATGACGCGAAGCCGACGTGCGACCACTCGGGTGCCCGGCAGCGAGTTGACGGAGCCCAAACCGTTTTCGTCGCCCGACGCCGAACAGCTCGACCATGTCGGAGAGTCGCACGGGCTGTTTCCGCACCTGCG
>JAICIG010000130.1 GCA_025924495.1 Pirellulales bacterium
AGTCGGATTCACAACCCGATCGGATTCTAAATCGGCGCCCGGGTGCGGTTCGATATGCGGGACTCTTTTGGTCGCGACCCCCGGAGCCGGATTATAAGCGCCGTCGGCCGTGCGAAACGGCAAGTGGCTGCTTGCGGTCCCCAGGGGGCCAGGCACGCCAAAGAAGCCGAACAGCCGCCGACGATTCGCTTTCGCCTCACGTGCGGCGTCGGCTAGCGCCGACGAGCCGAGAACTCCTGCAGTGCGCTGAACAACCTGGTATTTGCCTCCTTCGCGGCAGTCGATCCGTTGGCGATCTTCGTCGGTCAGATACTTGTTGCCCGGTACGAAATTGTCGCCTTGCTTGGCGTCCGCCGCGAAATTATCACCCCAACCTGTACCAATTAGAACGTCCACTCCTGGCAGCGGCTCATCGGGATGAGCGATCGATGGCAGGCCTAACAGATCTCGCGTCAGATCCTGGAAATCATCTCGCGAGACATTATTCGAATACGCAGCGGCAGGCGTCGCGTGGCTGATTGGCACGCTCGTTACGACGCCAATCGCATAGCCGCGGCGCTGCAAATCGCGCGCGATCGGCTCGACCTGCTTCCCCTCCGGATCGACATTGATCGCGTCATTGTAAGTTTTAATGCCGGCGGTCATCGACGTGGCTGATGAAGCCGAGTCGGTGTAGGCCTGCAGGCAATGCTCCGACTTGCTGATTAAATACGCCAGGTCGTCGCCAGGCGTCCAAGGATTGGGACCGCCAAGTCGCCAGTCGTAGCCGCCGAGCAGAACCCCCTCAAGCGGCGTCATGACGCGTTGGCTGTCCGGATCGCCAATTGGCCCCTGGCTAAAAGGACTCGTGACGTGATAGCCGAAGTCGGTGGCCACGCCGCGGTAATCTTGAAAGTGGTGGCCTGTGCCACGCCCTTCGCGATAGGCGACCTTGCCTGCCCGATAAATGGCTGCGGCCCAGGTCGTTTGCCAATCGGTGCCGTCGAAAACCATCAGCACAATATATTTCTTGCCGGCGGCGACGGCGGTCTGCTGCAATTTGTAGATATCAGTCTGGTCGAAATACTCGGCTTGCGGATTAAGCGTTCGTTCCGGTACGTGACCATAGAGCCGGGCGAGGTCCTGTTCGCTTCGATAGGGGCTGTGCTTTCCCGCCACATCCGCCAACGAGATGCCGAAGGTGTAAATTGGGATCAGGCGGTTGGAGTGAGTCTTCCACCCCGTGTACTTCTTGGGATCGAGGCCCCAATGTCCCCATTCCGCACGGTCTCGAGCGATTGCTTGCGCTTGCATCTCGCGCATCCGGTCCTCTGCGGCGGTCGGCGAGTGGATCGCGTGCAGCCATCCCGCGACAATAGCCATCCTGGCAAGAACGCAGCAGGCTGATCTCGAAGACCGACGCCTCTTTCGAGGCGGCAAAGAGTTGGGATGCACGGCAGGGAATTCAGAATTGCTCTGAAACAGGGAAAGCTCAGCCCAGGTCATGGCGCCTCTGCGATTCTAATGTTGCGAAACCAGACTTCTTCATTGTGATTCTGCAAGCCTAAGTAGCCGCGAACCAGGCGTTCGCCCAACTCGGCATACTGCTTCGCGCCGGCATCCACGACGACGCGTCCATTGTGAACGACGCGGTAATGCGTCCCCCGACAATCGATTTCCATGCTATTCCAGCGTCCAGCGGGCCTGCTGACGCGAGGGTCGGCGGCGGCGATGGCATACAGACTGCCTGAAAACTGGTATGGTTTCAAGTCGCGATATTGACTGGCCTCATCGTCCAGCATTTGGATTTCGATACCGCTGGGTTTGCCCCCCGAGAGTTCTTTGCCGCGATGATCGCCGTCTCGCGGGACGCGCACGTAAACTCCCGAGTTTCCGCCGGGCTTCAGCTTATAGTCGAGTCGAAGATTGAAGTCTCCATACTCGGACTTGCTGCGCAGCCAAGGCCCGGGCTTTCCGGTGCACAGCAATTGCCCATTGTCCACTTTCCAACAGGCTGCGGCTTCCTTGCCTGCCCCTTCCCAGCCGGTCAGGTCGCGACCGTTGAACAGCCAGTGATGATCGAGTTCGGTGATTCGTAAATTGCGAAATTCAAATTCCCCCCCTTTGTCGACTTCCGACTGCAAGCCAATGAAACCGCGGCGAGGTTCAACACCCGATACTTTCCACGCAAGGCGACCGTTGATCGACAATTCTGCCTGAGAGCCGGCCACCGCGAGCCGGAAATGATTCCACTCGCCGGGCTTGGCCAGTCCCTGGCTCTCGGCGCCCGCCAGGCCGTTGACATTGCCTTCCTTGTGCTGCTGCAAGTTGACTTGGTAGCGAGCGGGCCACGGTTTGCCCTCAGGAGGCAATTCCGCGCGAAAGTAAACGCCTGAATCCCACTCGGACGGCTTTCGGGCGCGCCAATCCAACTCCAGGACGAAATCGCCGTAATCCTGCTCGGTGCGCACGAAACCATCGCCCGCCTGCAGGACGAGCAGCCCGTCCTCGATGCCCGCCTTGCACCCGGTCACAACCCAGCCGTCAAGGTTCTCGCCGTTGAATAAACTCATCGTGCAACCGGCTGGATCATCGGCGCGCGCCAAGGCGACTGCCCAGCCTGCTGCAACGGCAAAGACGCAAACGCGAAAACAAAGCTTCATCGATTAGACCCTTCGGATGGCGTTACTAATCTATTCACAAAAGTCCTATGAACTTCTAGCTTGGGGCCGGAGCTCTTTCCGAGGCCGATTGCTCGACGGCGCCAAGATCGCATCTTGCTGATCATTGGTCAAATAAAAGCCGCCGCGCCATTTTTAATCCAAGTTTCATTTGATTGCGAATTGGGCGGAAGCTGCTACGCTTGTAGCTCGAAGGAGAGAGTCGCCGTGGACCGACCGGTCTCGCCGCGGGGCCGCTAACTGCGCCGAATGGAGGACGCAGAAAATGTCTCAAACTCGAATACTTGGAGATTGCACCAATGATCCTCGATCGTCTGGCTAACTGGCAGCGATACGTTCCAATGCACCCGGGATTCGGGGCCGCTTTCGAGTTCCTGCGCAAGCCCGAAACAGGCAGTATGCCTGTTGGAAAGCATTCGATCGACGGCGACCGCCTACTGGTTGTCATCAATCGGGAGCCTGCCCGCGGCCATCAAAAGGCGCGCTTGGAATCTCACCGCAAGTACATCGATATCCAGCTAACCGTCGCCGGCCAGGAAGAGATCGGCTGGAAATCGACCCCGGAGTGCTCGGCGATCGACACGCCCTACCAGCCCGAACACGACATCGCCTTCTATGCCGACATTCCTGAATGCTGGTTTGCCGTGAAGCCATTGTCGTTCGCGCTGTTCTTTCCGGAGGACGCCCACGCCCCGTTGGCAGGACAGGGAGAACTGCATAAAGCCGTGGCGAAAATTGCCGTAAACTGGTAGTGCGTTGACGCCGAGCAGGCCCCGGGGCAATAGGTCTCGCCGATGACCAATCCGTATGTCTCTCCGGCGGTTGTTGAAAGAGATGGCGACTCGGTTTCCTCGGCATCGCCGTCGTCACGTTCAACAAATGTGCGCTATGTTGTTCTGGCAGTAACAACGTTTGCATCGTTCCTGCTGTATCTCGATCGCGTCTGCCTATCCGAGGTGCTGAAAAACGATTCTGTGCGCGCCGCGCTCTGCCTGAACGACAATCAGATCGGTTGGAGCCTGAGTGCATTCTTCTGGTCCTATGCTTTGGGGCAGGTTCCTTCCGGCTGGGTCAGTGATCGGTTTGGGGCCCGGCTGATGTTGACCCTTTATGTGATCAGTTGGTCGCTATTTACCGCGTTGACGGGGTGGGCCACTGGATTCGTCATGCTGTTTGTGTTCCGGCTGAGCGTCGGCATTGCGCAGGCCGGAGCGTATCCGACCAGCGGGGCCATTATTAGCCGCTGGATTCCGCTGCTCCAACGCGGGATGGCCAGCAGCATTGTGGCCTTTGGCGGACGCGTTGGCGGCGCATTGGCTCCCTACGTCACCTCATTGCTGATTTCATTGTGTGGCAGTTGGCGACTCGTCTTGGCGGCGTATGGAGTCGCGGGCGGAATCGTCGCCGGCGTGTTCGCTTACTTCTTTCGAAATCGCCCCGACCAGCATCCCGCTTGTAACCGCGCCGAGCTGGCGTTGATTTCGCAAGGACGATTGTTGGCCGCCAATACTGATGCCGCCGCGCATCAACGCGACTCGAGCACCGCGGTCGTTGCGGCACGCGTGCTGCGCAGCGTCAGCATGTGGTTGATGTGCTTGGCACAGTTCACGACCAATATTGGCTGGATCTTTTTGATCACCTGGCTGCCGCGTTACTTGAAGGACGAAAAGCAAGTCTCCGACGAACTAGGCGGCGCCATGGCCACTGTCGTGTTATCCATCGGAATGGCCGGCATGCTGCTCGGAGGACGTCTCACGGATTGGGCGACGCGTCGGCTGGGCGTTCGCTGGGGCCGCATCGCGCCTCTCGTTGCATCGCGATTCGTGGCGGCGGCGGCGTTTTGCGTGCTGCCCGAACTTGGCGCGCCGTGGGCGGCTACGGCTGCATTTGCGCTCGTCGCCTTTGCTACCGATCTGGGGGTCGCCGGCACCTGGGCCTATATGCAAGACGTCGGCGGCAAGCACGTTGGCGCTATTTTGGGATGGGGCAATATGTGGGGAAATCTGGGCGCCGCAGTTTCTCCGCCGCTGTTGCAGTGGGTCAGTACACGAGGCGGCCATGAAACCAACTGGAATGTCGCTTTCGGCGTGTGCGCCGTAAGTTTTGTGATTTCTGGCTTGGCATCGCTGGGCATCGACGCTACGCAGCGAGTTGCGCCCGAGCATCACGACTAGCCCGGCGACTTGCTGAGTTGAAAGATCGGCAACATCAATGCCAGGGCGATGCTGCCGACCACGCCTCCCATCACTGTGATCATCAACGGCTCGATCAGGCTCGTCGCAGTTTTTAGCGACGTTTCGACTTCCTGATCGTAAAAATTGCTGACGCGTTCCAGCACCGATCCCAGGCGGCCCGTTTGTTCGCCGGCCGAGATCATCTGAATCAGCATCGGCGGAAAGAGCGGGTTGCCCGCCAGCGATTCGCAGATCTGCTTGCCTTCGGTCACATCGTCCGAGACGTTGTGCCATAGCCGTTCGTACCAGACATTGCCCGTGACGTCGGCCGAGAGTTGCAGAGCGTCGAGCATCGGTATGCCGCTGGAAAGCAAGGCGCCTAACGTTCGAATCGAGCGGCTGATGGTTACCTTGCGGTAGATCGAGCCAAGCATCGGCAGGTTGATCTTGACCCAATCCAAGGCCTGCCGCCCGCCTGGCGTGCGCCGGCCGTAGATGAAGCCCAGCACGGCGGCGATCGCCAACACGACCCACACGTACCAGTATCCCGTCAGCGCGTCGGAAAGCCACATCATCACGCGCGTGGGTTTCGGCAATTGCATCCCTTTGCGGCTGAAGAGCGGAGTGAACTTCGGCAGTACGAACGTCAGTAGGAAAATTGTCACGGCGACGGCCATTACCGACATCACGCTGGGGTAAGCCATTGCGGCGCGGACCTTGCCGCGGGTCTCCAATTCTTTGCGTAAGTAGCCGGCGACGCGATCGAGCATAGGGCCCAGGCTGCCGGTGGCCTCGCTCGCTTTGACCAAAGACACATAGGTTTTGTCGAACAGTCTTGGGAAGCGGGCGAGCGCTGTGGAAAAATCGTCTCCCTGCTGTACGTCCGATTGCAGACTTTTCAGTACTTTGCGGTGCGAGGGATTCTGCTCCTGGGAGATGATGTTATCGAGAGCCGCCGAGAGCGTCACGCCGGTGTCCACCATCACGGCCAATTGGCTCGTGACATAAACGATTTCGGCCCGGCGGACCGGCCGAGCGAACAGGCCCTCGCCGTCATCAACGCCTTCGGTCAGTTCCACGACCTGAAAGCCGTCTCGGCGCAACTGCTGCGCGGCATCCTCGGCTGTGGACGCATCGAGAGAGCCCTGCACGAAGTTGCCCAGGGGGTCGCGCACTCGATATTGAAAGCTGATGGCGGTCATCTTCGCTCTGCAATCCCTTTATGCCTCCGAGTGCTCGAGCGGTGCGCAGGCAGCCAGACCGGCGAGTTCGCGCGCGTCCCCCGCAACGTGTAAAACTTCCTCGATGGTCGTGATTCCTTCTCGCACCTTGCGAAATCCGTCATGACGCAACGTCACCATGCCGCGTCGCTGTGCAATTTCGCGGATGGCACTGATCGATGGATTGCTGACGACGGCATCGCAAAGTTCATCGTCCAGCGCCAGCAACTCATGAATGCCGATGCGGCCGGCGTAACCGGTATTGCGGCAGCGTTTGCAACCGACGCCGCGGTAGAATTCGTGCATCTCGTAGCCCATTTTCTCCAAAGCCTTGCGCATCGTGCGGTGGGGTTCGTACGATTGGCGGCATTTTGCGCAAATTCGCCGCACCAGGCGCTGGGCCAGGACCATGTTGAGCGCCGCGCTGATCAGATAAGGTTCGACGCCCATGTTCACCAGCCGCGTGATCGCCGAGCAGGCGTCGTTGGTGTGCAGCGTGCTCAGCACCAGATGCCCCGTTAATGCGGCCTGAATCGCAGTCCGCGCCGTCTCTTCGTCGCGGATCTCGCCAACCATGATCACGTCGGGATCCTGTCGCAATAACGTCCTGAGCGCTTTGGAGAAGGTCAAGCCGACGCGCTCTTGCACCTGGAACTGATTGATCAGCGGCAGGTAATATTCGATCGGGTCTTCCACGGTGCAAATGTTGTTCTCCATCGAGCTGATGGCATTCAGCGCAGCGTACAACGTCGTCGATTTGCCGCTGCCGGTCGGCCCCGTCACCAGCACAATGCCGTTGGGCGAACGAATCTGTTCTTTCAGCGGGTGCAGAATGTCCTCGGCAAACCCTAATTCCTCCAAGACCAGCGAGACCGTGCGCGTATCCAACACGCGGATCACGGTCTTTTCTCCGCGGCTCATGGGGAAAGTGCTGCAGCGCAAGTCGATCTTCCGGCCATCCAGCATGACGTGAATGCGGCCGTCCTGCGGCAGCCGACGCTCGCTGATATCGAGCGCCGCCATAATCTTGATGCGGCTCGTCACGGCGCCGAGCAAGTGTTGCGGCGCCTCAAGCGATTTATACAGTCTCCCGTCGATTCGATAACGCACGCGCAAGCAGCGCTCGGCCGGTTCGATGTGGATGTCGCTGGCGCCTTCCTTGACGGCGTTATAGATGATGAAGTTGACCAGGCGGATGACGGGAGACTGGCCGGCGATTTCTTCGAGATCGCCGATGTCCTCGATTGCTTCCTCGATCAGCGTGACGTCGGTCGCGTCCGAGTCCTCGATGATGTCGTCGATCACGAACACCTTCGAGTTCGGCAAGGTCGTGAGGACGCGGCGGATATCCTTCGATGTCGCCACGACGACCTGCACCTGGGATTTGGTCAATCCGGCGATCTCGTCGACCAGGAACAGATTGGAAGGTTCTGCCAGGGCGACGGTCAGCGTCCCGCGGACAAGGAACAAGGGCAGCACCAGGTTGCTCTCGATATAGTCGCGCGGAAGAAGGTCGATGACCTTGGGGTCATACATGCGAGCGTCAAGCCGGGCGTAGGGTACGCCATACTCGCAGGCCAGGCACTCGACGATCTGCTCCTCGGAGCAGGCCTCGGTCTCGATCAGAATTTCGCCGAGCAGCTTGTGCTTGTCAGCGTGCTGCTGCTCAAGCGCAGCCGCCAGGGCCTCGGGCGTGAGAAAGCCCCGTTCCAGAAGCAGATTTCCCAATCGCGGCGGCGATTCGCTGCGGCGTACCATGTCAGATGTTTCGGCTTGTCGTTCGGGCGGCTGTTAGCGGAAGCTTTTCACGGCGTCGATGACGCTGTCGAACACCTCGAGCTGGTGGTCGAGTCGGGTGATCTCCAGCAGTTTGCGGTTGGTGGCATTGCTCGTCGCAAGTTTCAAATCGCCCCCGAGCTCTCGCAAGTTGTCGCGAGAATTCCACAGCGCCGTCAGTCCTTCGCTGTCGATGCTTTCGGCGCCGTCCAGGTCCAGCACGACGCGCTGGCGTTCCAGGCTGACCAGCAGACCCTCGAAGTTTTCGGCCTGGTCCGCGCCCAATTCATCCGGCGCGTGGACCACGATCACTTCGCCACCGATCTCGGTGGGCAAGTTCATATCGCATCGACCAGGAAATGGATCAGGCGGTTGTACATTGAATGCGGCGAGCTCAGTGTGCCGCGCCCGCAGGCAAACCTGCCGCAATGCTTTCCACCAGCCGCAACAGTTCGCGCGGACTGAACGGCTTGGCCAAAACCGCCAGCACGCCCAGCGTGTCTGCAAGTTCCTGAGGCGAAACCTCGAAGCCTTTGGCCGTCAGCATGACCACAGGCAAGTCGCGCGTCGCCGGAGCTTCCCGAAGACGCTGGATCAGCCCCAGCCCATCCAGCCGCGGCATCTGGAAATCGGTAATGAGCATGTCCGGCCGCTCGGCCTGGATCGCCTCCCACGCCGCCAGGCCATCGGGGGCGCAGCGGACATCAAAGCCGGCGCGAGCAATCTTGAACTCCGCTGCCCGCAGAATGTGAATCTCGTCATCGCACATCATCACGCGAACGCTCATTGTTCTCCTCCACCGCCGACCATCGAGTCGACGCATTAATTAGCCCAACTGGCCTGCCCCCGGCAACCGAATTTGAAAGGTGCTGCCTTCGCCCAAGCGACTTGTCACCGAGAGTCGCCCGTTGTGAACGTCTTCCACGATGTACTTGGCGAGTGGCAGGCCCAATCCGGTGCCTTGGGCCATTTGTTTATCCTTCTCGACGCGATAAAACTTATCGAAAACGCGCTGACAATCCTCCGTGCTTAGTCCGACGCCCGTGTCTTCGACCTCGAACATGACTTCAGGATCGAGCAGTCTGCTGCGCAGCGCGACCTGCCCGCCGGAAGGCGTATATTTGACTGCGTTCGATAACAGATTGATTGCGGCTTGCAGCAGCATGTCGCGGTCGACAAGCACGCCCAAATAAAGAGGGCTGAGATCCTGCACCAGGCGAATTTGCTTGGCCTCGGCCGAAGGCTGCACGACGCGCAAGGCTTCTGCCAGAATCTCGTTGAGCGGCTGGCTCTGCTTACTGACTTTCACAACGCCCGCTTCGATCCGCGCAATATTCAGCAGATTGTCAATCAAACGCTGCAGTCGATCGGCCTGGCCGTTAATCACCTGCAGGAATTCTTCGCGGGTCGCCTCGTCTTCGGCATCGCCGTCGGCCAGCAGCTCGACGTAGGCCTTGATGCCGGCCAGAGGCGTCTTCATCTCGTGGCTGGCTGCCGAGACGAACTCGGCATTTTGCCGTCGGCTCGCTTTGCTGGCGCTGATATCGCGGAGGACGGCGACCGCACCTTGCACAGGTCCGGATCGGTCATTGGCCAGTGCGCTGGTCGTCACGCTGAACCAGCGGCGCGTCGCCCCGGGGCCTTCCAATTCGATCTCCTCAGTTCGCGTCGTCGGCGTCTGGTAGTGTCCGACTTCGGTGAGCGACGCGACAAGGCGTTCGCAGTGCAAACAGGCGGAGATGGCCTGCTTGCCTGTCGACTCAGGCTGCAGACCGAGCAGTTCTTCGGCGCTGGAATTGGCCAAAAGCAGCGTGTCGTAGGCGTCGATCGCAATCACTGGCTCGGGCAGGCTGCGCAGTATGCCCAGCGCGCGCTCGGCGTGTTCAAAGGCCCGGCGAGCACGAATCTCGAGCGAGGCGCGAGAATGTTCCGCTTCCGCCAGTCGTTCGGAATGCTCGCTGCATTTTTGCTGCAGTTGCTCAAGCAAACCGTTCCAGATCGGTTTATTGCGTCCGATAGCTGCAGGCAAGGCCGGCATGCTGCGCGACCACTCAGTCGGTTCGGTCTGGCAGAGCCGCTGGATCCAACGGCGCACCGCTTGTTGTTGCGCCAGTGATCGGCGCCAACCTCGCCACGCTGGATAGCCCGCCAAGATAGTTCCCGTCGCCAGGCAAGCAAAACTCAGTGACCACGAAGGCGTTGCGCTCGCGAATCCCGCCAGCCACGCGCCACAGGCTGCGACTGCCAGCGCAAACGCCGGCCAAAGCCATGAGATCTTCAGTTCGGTTGCCATGCAGGCCAATTGCGAAACGCGGGTCGAGAAGTTCTCGCCGCCAAAAGCGCTGCCGGACAAAACCCGCGGCGCCGGCGTCGTAGGCGAGCCCGGCGCAAAGAAAGCTAGAGACTCGCGGGATACCGCGGATCCAGTCGCCGAGCCTGGCGGAAATTCCGCGACGCGGCCTCGGTTTGTCCCAGTTTCTTCAGCGTCGAACCCAATAAAAAGTAGGCCAGAGGATTCGACTTGTCCAAAGAAAGCGATTGTTCGAAGCTAGCTTTTGCCGCATCGAGTTGCCCGAGGCGATACTGGGCCGTTCCTAAAATACGGAATAATCCGGCCGATTCGGGGAACGCTCTGATTCCGTCCTCGGCAATTTCAATAGCCAGTTCCAATTCATCGTGCTTGATGGCCAATACGCTCGTTTTGATCGGAACCTTGGGATCTTTCGGCGCCGCCCGTCGTGCCCTGAGGAACCAATCGCGAGCGCTCTGCCTGGAGCCTGCCGCCAAGGCCTTCTCGCCGTCGTCAATGAGCTGCTGCGCGCCTCCGGCAGGATCAGGCGCATTGCGAGAGACCGTCGGCCGGCTCTGGGCCAGACTATCACTCGCAGGGGGTTGGCCGTCGGTGCTTACGAGCTTGAGTTCCGAGCGACGCGTCTCTGCTACGTCTTCAGCTGAATTCGCGCCCGATGGCGCCTGCTCCCGAATTCGACGAGAGGACTCATTCGTGGCCGAAGCGCCGCGCGGCGCCTCAGCCTCTCGGGCCAAACTGGCGTGCGTGGGTTGGCGGCTCTGCTGGCAACTGATTTTGTACTCCTGGTTGTCAGGAGCCAACCGCGATGCTTCTTGAAAGTAGGCCAGCGCTTCTTGCGGTTTGCCTTCCGCCTCCAGGAGCGATCCCATGGCATGCAGTGCGCCCGGATGCTGAGGATGTCGCGCCAGGATTTGCTTAAGTTGCGCGCTCGCTTGTTCCGGCTGCTGCTCGAGGATCATCAATTCCGCCAGCAGGAGCCCCGCTTCGAGGTGCTGTGGATCTCGTTTGAGCAGGCGTTCCAGCAATTCTCGAGCTCCTCCGATATCGCCCTGCTGGAAGGCGAACTGGGCGGCCTGGAATTCGCCGCGGTCTCGTTGGTCGCGAATCCTCGCAGCTGCTTCCTTCGATCGCCTCGATCTCTCCGGTTTAACGTCAGGAACCTTGCCGCCAACAGGGGCCCAGGTTGCGCAGCCCGTAGAAAGCACAATCGCCACAGCGATGCTCGACAGTCGACTCCTGCGTTGGCTTGAGTATTGCATGCGATAGCGAATGATCGACGTGAGATTCAGCGTTGCGGTCCGTCGAAGAAGCTTTTCTGCTCGATGTCGAGGATTTTGCCAGGCTGGCCTTCATCGCGTGCGGGGAGCGGCGGAACCACAGGTCCGTCGCCGAGCCCTTCCAGGATCCAAGGAGCGATTTCTTCTCCATCGAGCCCCGGAGCTGGATTGGCGAGTTCGGGAACTGGAGCGGCGAGCCCTGGATCTACATTGGGGCCGCCGGCCCGGCGAATGGGCGTAGCAGGCGGGCCGCCCTTGCGCAACTGGTCGCGGAAGTCAATGGCCTGCTGATTTTCTGGATCGTAGAACACGGCTTTCTCAGCCATTCGTAAGGCGGTAGCTCGATCGCCAGCGGCAAACGCCGCCTGCGCTTTGCGCAGCGCTTTGCGTCCGAGGTAACGTCGGGCAAGCGGATTGGTATGATCGCGGACGACATTCTGTCGGAGAATGAACTCGTCTCCGCCGCGCGAGGCCTCAATGTCGCTCTCTGGTTCCTGGATCAGCCGTGGCGTGAGCAGCACGAGAATCTCTCGCCGGGTCATCGTTTCCGTCTTGTGCCTGAACAGCGGTCCGATCCAGGGGAGGCTGCCCATCAATGGAACTTGCGTGATCGAGCTTGTCAGGTCCTCGCGCATTAGTCCGCCGATGACTACGGTGCAACCATCGCGGACCATAATATTCGTCGTGACCTGTGTTACCTGCTTGTTGGGCAATGTGAAATTGCCCTTCTGTTCGACCGTTCCGGTCGACAATTCGGGGTGAACTTCCAGCCGAATCAAGCCGTCGTCAGAGATGAATGGCCGCAATCTTAACTGGGCGCCCGTATCGAGAAAGTTGATCGTTTGCGCAGTGCTGGTGGAGGTCAGGGTTGTCGTGACGTAGCCGAGCTGCTCGCCGATCTGGATTTCGGCACGTTGCTTGTTAAGGCACAGCACCTTCGGCGTGGCGATGACGTTGGTATCGCCAATGGTTTCTAGAAACGCAAAGAACGCTCCCAGACTGCCATCCAAAAACGCCAGGTTCATGCCGCCGTTAGCAAAGCTGAAAGCGCCGATCATATTGCCGTTCTGATCGACCTGACCGCTGCCGTCGAGCGGCGCTGTGCGAGGGCTGCCCAGGCCGAACCGCAAATTCTGCTCGTTTCGTAACATCTGAAAATCGATTCCCATCTGGTTGGAATCGTTGAGCTGCACGCTCAAGATCATCGCCTGAATACAGACCTGCGCCGGCCGCTTATCGATCTCCTTGACGACCTGATCGATCTCATTGAGCACCGCCTCATAGTCCTGGACGACGACGGCTTCGTTTTCGGCGAGAGCATTGCCGCCCGCCGTATTGCTCTGGGGCGCAATGCCAACCTCCGAAGGAACGCTCAGACTCAGCTTGCCGACCGGCGGAGAGCTCAAGAGCGGCGTCAGCAGAGCGGACAGATCTTTTGAAGAGACGTAATTCGGCCGATACACTCGCACTCCAATGCGATCGGCCGATTGCTTCATGATCTCGAAATCTTGCGGCGTGCCGACGTAAATGAATTTTCCGCTGCGCTGCGCCACGTAGCCGGTCGATTTCAAAATGGCATCCAGCGCCGCATCGACGCTGACATCTTTGAGCGAAGCGCTCACGGTCGTGCCTTGCACGCTGGGCCCGGTAAGGATGTTCAGTCCGCCCTGCTCGCTGAGCAGCGCCAGAACTTTTCGTAAATCTTCGTCTTGGATGTGAATTTCGAGGTGATCGTCCCCTTCGGAGTAGCCGGGAAGATGCGTAATGCTGGCTTCGCCTTCAGCGTGCGCACCTTCTCGTGTGCCGCCGCCCGGCGCTGGCAGGTCTTCGCTTTGGCCGGCCATCTTCATCAGATCTTCTGGTTTCGGAGCTTCCACATCGTCTGGCGCCGGCGCATCGCCCGGCTGTATGCCGGCGGCGCCCCGCAGGCTCGGCCCGGCTGGCGCGGCGCGCGCTGGCGCCGCTTGTTGCGAGTTGGTCGCCGCGCTGAATTTCTCCAACACTTTTAGGAGCGTGTCCGCAGAGATGCCAGATTGCGGTCCCCCAGGTAGGGCCGAATCGACGGCCGGCCCGTCGGCCTGCTGTGTTACGGCTGGGACATAAGCCATGGGAACGGGTTCAACGCGCGCCGCGGCCGCCAGATGTGGCGGGGCCGAGAAATCGCCTGTGCCAGACGACGGTCTCAATTTCGCGTCGGCGGATGGTTTCGGCGCGCGTGCTGGCAGCGGTTTTTTCGCCTTATCGCGCTCGCTGTCCGGTTGTGCGAGGGCAAGCAGAACCGCAGTCCCGCACCCCATCACGATGCAGCCGAGCAGTAAGCTTCCCCGCAGAAGTCTGTTCATCGTGTCTTCCGTAACCGCAATGCCCTATCCCTGGGCGTTAGGCAGACCTGTTGTTTACGGCCGAGGGCGCGGCAACGCGACCTCAAACTGTTGTCCGCTGCGTTCCAGTACGATTCCCCATGGTTCGATCTGCCTGACGATGAAAACCGTGCCTTCGGCAGCCTTCAGTTCGCGACCGGAGACATACACTTTGCCATTCACAACCGCCGTGCGTCGAGAAGGCCCGACGATCGTGCCCGACAAAAATAGTCCCAACTCGGCTGGCGTCTTTTCCTCTTCTGCCAAGCTTTCTTCTGCATCAACCGCTGCCTCGGCGTCAGGGCGCGCCGGAGCAACAAAGGGATCGCGCGAGATTTCCTCTTCGTTTGGCGTCACCGGCCGCATCCGCGGATCCTGATCGATTGCAGCCGCCAACTGGCGCCAGTCCACGCTCGCTTGGGTCGGAGGCGAAGATGCCGGTTGCCCCCCGGCAACAGGAACGGACGGCGATGTCTGAGGCAGCGTCTGCGCAGGCACGGACGCCGAAGTCGCCGCAGCAGCGGTTTGCGTTGACTCTGCAGAGGATGAGGTCCATTGGCGAACGAGCGGCGCCCAATAATATGCGGCAACCACTAAGAGGGCGGCGAGAATTCCGGCCTTCTTGGGGTTCGCAGTCGCTTCCCGGCGCAGCCTTTTTATGAAGGTTTTAGACACTGCTTAAACTCGGCGGCAGGCGTTCTGGCCCGCGCCGGCTCCTCTAATATCGGTAATCGCGAACTCTTAACTAATCCGAATTTTCGGAATCATCGACAAATACTTCCACAGTCATCTCACATCGCACATTTCTCCCATGTTCCGCGTCCGCTTCCAGTTTCAAGTCGTTAAGCCAAAGCCGTTGCGGACCAGCCTCCACTCCGGCCAGGAATTCCTGCAACTGGGCGAATGAGCCATAACAGACCATGCTCAGCGGAACGCGCGCTAAACGATCCAGTTGTCGCGGTGGCCCAGGAGCAAATCGAGCCGTGGTAACGCCAGCATCCTGCGCCAACTGGGCAATTCTGCCGCACAAGGCGGTTGCCCCGGCCGATTCGACGGCTCGACCGCGCCAAGCCGCGCTGTAGGCCAGTGTTTCTTTCAGGTCGTCGTTCAGCGAATTCAAGCGGGCCGCCATCTGGCCTGCCGCCAAGACATAATCTTGTTTCGCGCGCATTTCCTGACGTAGCGCATCAATGCGGCGTTGCTCCGGCAGGAAAATCAACGTCAGGAAAGCGATCGCGATCGCCGCCAGCGGCAAAGTGATGATCCAACTGCCCCGTGTCGGCTTCTTTTTCATGGCGCCGCCTGCCCTATGGGGCCTAATTGGGTTCGGTTTGCCATTGCCGACTTCAATGGCGCCTCCGGCGCTCCTCGATATCCTTGGCGAACCGTGAGCTTGGCAACAAAGCGAAATCCCTCGTCGCCGCGACCATCTTCTAACCTCTCGACGGAACGAAGCTCGGTGGCGGCGAACCAGTTGGATTCAGCCAACTTGCCCAGGTAAACATGCAGGGAGGCGCTGTCTGTGCTCGTTCCTTCCAGCGTGACCGTCAAAGGCGCGTCGTCTAGCGACTCGCGCAGCTTTCGCAAGATGCGTTCGGCCGCGGGCAGCGCAGCTTCGGTAGCGGCCTTCGCCTCTGGCGTTTGACCTGGCAAGAGCGCGGGCTGAAGTCGGGGCGTCAGTGATTCTTCTTGACGAATCTCTAGTTTGCTGAGCGTAATTGCGTCGCTCAGCGGTTCTGCGATGCATGCCAGGATTTGTGTGCGCGGCCAGGGGTGGCGGAGATAGGTCAACAGTTCCGCCTCAGCCCTCGCTTCTCTCAACCGCGTCTGCAATTCTGCCAGTTTCTTCTCATCGGCGATCACCTGTGCGTGTTGCTGCATGACGGTCGCTAGATGACTTTCAATCTGACGGCGGATCTCATACTGACCGAGCGCGCCCGCCGCCAACAAGGCGGAGAAGGCGGCGACGACGACGCCGCGCCAAGCTTGCGTCTTTCGCTGCGCGGTCTTCTCGCGGTATCGTGTTGGTAAGAAATCGATGTTCTTCATGGCAAGAATTCAGGGACGCCGCAAAATCAGTTAAGCTCGCGCAACGCCAGGCCGGCCGCCACGTCCCACTGGGATTTGCGTCCTGGCACGCGCGGGCAATCGAATGACCGGAGCGGGTCGCCCAACTCGCATTTCATGTTTAATGAGGAAGCCAACTGGTCGACGAGGCCAGACGACGCTTCTCCGCCTCCTAATACAAGGCGAGCGAGCGGTTGCCCTCGAAACGTGACGCTGTGGTAACGAATGCAAAGGGAAATCTCTTTGCCCAGCCGATCGATCACAGGGCGCAATGATTCGGCGATACTCCGCGTCACTTCAGGGTCTTGTTGATCGGTTCGACGATCGCCGTTATTCCGACGCAGGGCCCAAGCCTCGTTCAGCGGCATCTGAAGTCGCCGCGAAACTGCTTCGTCAAAATGCTGGCCTCCCAGATCGATATATTTGATGAATAGCGGTTCTGCCCCCTGCGCGATGACAACCGCAGTGCTGGTCGCCCCGATATGAACGAAAACGGCACGTTGATCTTTGTCCTGGTCGCGACGAAATTGGTTGGCATAACAGCGCAGTAGCGCCAGAGGTTCTGCGTCGACCGCCACCGGACGCAAGCCGGCTTGCTCGACGGCGCTCAACAGTTCGCTCAAAATCGGGTGATGACACGCCATGACGATCACTTCCCGGCGCACCACGTCTCCTTGCCTCACGTCGGCTGCCTCGAGAAAGCGCAAATCCGCATTCTCAATGGGAAATGGCAGCCGTCCTGCCGCTTCCTGCCTGACGGCTTGTTCCAACTCGGCGGTCGGCACTTTTGCGACGCGCAAGTTTTGCACGAAAAGTTGGCGCAGCCCCAGGCAGAGCACAGCATCGCGTCCGTGAAACCCGCCCGCCTCTCGAGCATGAGCCAGTGCGCTGCCCACCTGTTCGCCCCACGCTTGCGGACCTGCCGCGCTGGCTGGCGGCAGATCCCAGCAAACGGCTTCCAACAGGCGAGAGCGATCCGCGCTCAGTTGCATGAGCTTGACCGACCGCCCGCCGACGTCTACGCCGATCGGGCCGTTTCGTCGAGGTAGAGACCATCTGACCATAGAGCAGTGCCTTTGAAATTCGTATCGCGTGCGGCTCGCTGTCGCAATCAGGCAGCTTGTCTCAATTCAGGAGGGACGCCGGAGGCCCGCTGCCGGTGAACGCATTGACGCTCGCCAGGCCCGTCACCGGATTCACGCTGACAGAGATAAATCGCTGCGCGTTGCCTACCCCCGCACTCAGCCAGATCACGGTAGGATCAGGCCGGGTTGTTGATCCCAAGGGCCCGAATTCCAAATCGGTTTGCGGCGCAGGACGAGAACCCATCGTGCCTACGGCGGCCAACTGGACTTTGCCGCCCAACATGGCGAGGTCGCTGAGCTTGACGACATACTGCGTGGGATCGCCGCCCGGCGCCTGCAAAGGATTGGGCGGCAGGGTCGTTAGCGCAGGATTTGTGCCGCTGTATCGCAGCACGTACTGATCGTTGGCAAAGTCGAAAGTGAAGCGATAGCTTGAATTGTTGGCTACTGCCAGACCGCGTGCATAAGCCAGGTCGTGCGCCACAACCTGAGCTGCGCCCTCCAACTGATCGTGGATTGCCGGCGACATGCTCGGCAGAGCCAGTGCCGCCACGATCCCCATCAGGGCGATCACGATCAACAATTCCACCAGCGAGAAGGCGGCGGATTGGCGGCGGGCCGACATAGGAAGTTCTTGGTCAACGTTTCTTAGGAATCGTCACAACCACCCGTAAGTTGCCCGAACGCAAGAGCGCGTTCTGCTCCTTCAGCAACTGTTTGACTTCCGTCAACAGGTTGATCATCTCCCCTCGCTGCTCTTCCGGGATGGGGAACGGAACATTCCCTTCCCGCGGTTGAGCGCTGGAGGACTGATAAAAACCTAGCACGCAGAAAAACAGGACGTTGGCCGCAGTCAACACGGTCCACGGCGTATTCCAGCGAATCTTCATGACTTCGGCTCCGGTGAGGGGTTTTAGGGGATTTAGGGATTGTCGGTCACGGAAACGACGTCCCAACGCAAACCTGGGTCGCCCGTACCGGGGACATATATCGGGTCGCCCGGGTTTTTCCAATGGTAGTTGAGCGGAGTTGGGTTCGGACCGAGCGTTAGCGACGGGCTATACATTAGCCCCCGCTGGGCCAGCCACACGGGAAATGGTTGAGGAGACGGTCCGCCCAGACTGCTGGTGTAGCTATTCCAGACGGCTTGCCAGATGAAAGCGTTGAGAGACGCGTCGGAACTGAACTGCCATTCGCGCCGGGGGCCAATCACAAAGTCCGAT
>JAICIG010000131.1 GCA_025924495.1 Pirellulales bacterium
GACTGCTCGATCAGCGCCAGGCTCAACTCGGCGGTTACCGGTTTGCCTTGCGGGTCGGTGGTCATAATCGTCACTTCAACATCGTCGCCGGGCTGCACTGCCTTTTGCCCGGCGGCTTTGGGCTTCGTCTCAATCTTCACGCGCAAATCGCGTTCGACCGCAAACGGGCTCGACGCTTCGTGGAAGCGGCGGAAGCGCGCTCGCTCTTCCGGATCCTTCGGCGGACGTGCATCGGTCATTACCGCCACGGCTAGCTCGAAATTCGGCGCCAGCGTCGCGGTCAGCGGGATCTGCAGTTCGTTCGCCCCCTGTTTCAGTTCGACGAGCCTGTAATCCAGCACTCGGGCGCCTTGAAAGGTCACCAGACCAAGCGCGGGCGCTTCGCGCCAGTGCAATTGCACTTTGGCCGTGTCGCCGACCTTAAACGAATGCTTGTCGGCCAGGATCCGCAACCGCACCGTGTCGCTGTCGTCCGAAATCTGCACGACATGCGCGCCAGAGATCGGGTTCTTGAAGCGGTCGGTTCCTTCGACCCGCAGAATGTATTTGCCCCCCTGCTCCAGCCGCAGCGTCACCCGGGCTTTGCCTTGTTTTTCGTCCGTCTCGAGCTCTTGCTGCTCGACTTCGCGCTCGCCCACCTTGCCTTCCACCGTCGTCTGCTCCAGTACGTGCAGTTTGAGCTTTTCGGCGATTGGCTTGCCTTCGGCATCGCTCGTGGCAATCTCCGTTTCGAACGTTTCCCCGGCGACGTACACCGGCCGCACGGTGCTGACGGAGATCGAGAATCCACGCGTGGCCAAATAGAAGTTCACCGCCGTCTGCAGATTGCGCTCGGGCAGCATCACCGCCAGCGGCAGCGTTTGCGATTCACGGAACTCGCGCGTGGGCAGTTTGAACGACAATTCGCCCTTGTCGTCGGTCTTGCCCGTGTAGATACGGCCGCCGGCCAACTGGTAACGAATCTCGCGGTTCGCCAGCGGAGCGCCATAGTAGAACTTGGCGACGATCTTCCCCTCGATCTCCTCGCCCCGGTAGAAGACCTTGCGGTCGATATCGACCGACAGCCGCACGGGTTCGAGTTGATATTCGTGGACCGCAAAGCTGCCTTGATAGCTGTGATCCTCATCATCGCGGACTTGGATGCGGTAATCACCCACGACGCTGCTGGCTGGCAGCACAAAGTTGGCATGGAAGCTGCCGAACTCGCCGAGCGTTACGTCGTCCTGGCGAATCAGCCGGCTGCGGCTGTCGAAGATCTCCAGGTGATACTTCTTGCCCTGCTCAATCACGAAGCGATCGTCGGCCGCTTTACGAACGATGCCGCGGACATGAACGAGCTGGCCAGCGCGGTAGGCGGGCCGGTCGGTATAGATGTATCCGCGTTCCGCCAGTCCGACTGAAACGCCAACTCCTTCCAGGCCGACCACATTCGAAGCTACGCTGGAATTGGCCGCGGCAAACACGCGCACATCGCCCGCCGCCTTCAGCTCTTCGTACGATTTCTGGAACACGCCGTCGTCGCCGGTCTCGGCTTCGGCGAACACTTGCTGGCCGTTGGAGATCAAGAGCCGCGCCTTGGGCCACGGCTTGCCGGTGCGCAAATTCTCGGCAAACACGAACACCTCGTCGCGCGAACTCTTGACGACAATGTCCAAATCGCTGGCCATGACGAGCGTCGTCGCTTCGAGCGTTTTGCTGCTTACGGTCACTGCCATTACGCCCGCGGGCGGCGCGTCGGCCGGGCCGCCTTTGACGAGCGGGATTTCGATCTCGCTCTCCAGCTGCTGATATTCGGCGTACTTCGGCACTTCAAACTCGAACGTGCGGTCGGGATCGATCAACGCAATATCGAGCCCTTCCACGCCCGAGGCGAGGTGCATCTTGCGGAAGTAGGTCTCCATGTCGATCGTGTAGGCGCGGACGGTGACCTTGTCGATGTTGCGCGTCGTCAGCTTGATCGACGGCGTCTCATTGGTGCGGAACACGCGTTCGGTGGCGATCGCCAGCGCTTTGCTCGTCAGCCGGGCGATTCTCGCCTTTGCCTGAGCGGCATGATTGCCCCAGGTTACTTTGCGGAATTCCTTGAGCGCCTCGGGCAGTTTGCCCAGTTTTTCCTCGAGCGTCGCGGCGATCATGAACTGGGCCTGCGACGATTCGTTCGTGTTCGGATACTTGGTCACCAGCCGCCGCCACTCGGCGATGGCTTCGTCGTACTTTTCCTGCAAGAACTGCATCCGGCCGAATTCATACAAGATGCCCGGATCGCGCGGGTCGAGCGGATACTTGGCCAGGAATTCGCCCCACAGCTTACGGGCTTCGTCGTAACGTTTGGCCTGCCGCGCCTCATAGCCTAAGAGAAACTCGGTGTTGACGATCTGTTTCTGCACTTCGCTCCACGACGCATGAGCAGGGTACTTGGCCAGATAAATGCGCCAGGCCTCGAGCGCGGCCTGAAACTTCTTCTGCAGTTGATACGAGCGACCGAGCAGCACCTGCGCCTCGGGCGCTTCTTCCCGGTCGGAATAACGCTTGTCGTCGAGAAACTTCTGGATCGCCTTGACAGCGTCTTCGAACCGGCCGCGGCTGATGTAGCTGTTGGCGATCCGCAGATACGCCTGGCCGGCGAGCTTATGTTCCGGAAACCGCTGCAAGAAGCTCTCCAGCGAAGCGACGCCCAACTCCAACTCCTCGTCGCTCTGCGGGGCTGGCAAGCGCCAGGTCTGCGAGAGATTAAAGGCGGCCTCGGCGATCCGCTCCGACTTGTCATCGGCGTAGGCGGCAAGCAGATCTTGCCAGGTGCGGCGAGCCTCTTCGAGTTGCCCCTGGCCAAGCTGGCATTCGCCGAGCCGATAGCGGGCTTCGAGATCGAGTTCGCTCTCGGGATGGTCTTTGCTGAATTTGGCATAGCGCGTCGCGGCTTCCTGCAAGTTGCCCAGCGCCTGATAGCAACGCGCGACGAGCAGCTCGACTTCGGCCCGCTTTTCGGGCTTGGGGCCGACTTCGAGCGCCTGGTTATAGAATTGCAAGGCCTTGTTGTAGTCGGGCGCCTGCTGCTCGTCGGCCGGCTTGAAATAAGCGTCGGCGAACTCGAGATAGATGTCGGCGATCTCCTGCTTGCGGTCGAGCGACAGCAGCCAGGCGGCCTGCTCCTGATAGATCTTCTCCGCCGATTGGAAATCCCCTTTGCGGGCCAGCGACACCGCTCGGCCAAAGCGCGCTCGGCGAACCCAGTGGCCCTCGGGAAACTCCCGTTCGAGTTGCTCATAAGCCGCAATAGCATCGTCGTACTTTGCGGCGAGGTGCAGCGCCCGGCCTTTCAGATACATCAGCCAATCACGGTCGATATCCTTCTGGTCGGCCGCCTGCGGCGCGGCCAACGCCTTGTCGATGGCCGCTGCGGCTTCCGTGTATTTGCGGTCTTGCATCAGCAGCTTGATCGCGGCCGGAGTCTTTTCGATGGCCGTCTCAAACGCGGTAGGCTCGCCCTTGGTCGCCTGTTCGGTCTCTTTTTTGCCGCTCTCGGCCGCCAGCAGGGCGGAGATGGCCAGGAGCGACAACAATCCCAGCCAGGCGCCGATCGTTTTGGGCGAACGCAGACCTTCGGTACTCATGCCAGAAGCTCCTCGGATTCCGTCGGTTGGGGATGTGACAAGGCGGCGCTTGACCGGTTCCAAAGACAAGCCGCTTGTATGACGCTCGAACGGGCAAAAAAGTTTCACGCCGGTCAAATCGGCCGAATGGCCCTGACCGACGCAAGCTATTACTGCGAAGCATCTAACCGCATTTACAAGTCTATCGGGCGGCTACGAAAAAGACCAAGCAATTTGAACGCCGACCCGCTTGGTCCATCAACCGGCTCGAATCGAAGGCGGCGATTGCGAGTTGGAATTCGACGCTTTAGATTAAAACGACGCCCTGAACTGGTCATACGCGCCGCACGAGCGGCAATTCGATGGAGAGCGAGTCGATGACGGAAGCGTTTGACCCCTACCGGAAATGGCTGGGCATCCCGCCGGCCGAGCAGCCGCCCCACCATTACCGCCTGCTCGGCATCGGCTTGTTCGAAGATGACCCCGACGTCATCGAGAGTGCGGCCGACCAACGGATGTCGCACTTACGCACATTTCAGAGCGGGCAGCATTCGGTCCTTTCGCAACGGCTGCTCAATGAGGTCGCCGCGGCAAAGCTTTGCCTGCTCTCGGCGGAGCCAAGGGCGGCCTACGACGCCGAGCTGCGCCAGCGGCTGGCTGCGGCAGACACGTCGGCCGTCCCGGAGCGGACGGAAACAGCCGCATTCCCAGCGCCCTTTCCGGCGCCAATCGCTTTGCCAACCACAGCGGCAGCGCCAACCATCGTTCGGGCTGGCCCGGCGGTGAAGGCAAGAGGTTCGGCGTCGCGAGCGGGGCGCAAGAGTTCGCCAGCAATGATCTGGGCCGCTTGCGGCGGAGCGGCGGCGATCTTGGCGATGATTGCCTACCTGCTCTCGGGCAAATCAGAGCCGCACGTCGCAGCGAACCAGCCCGCCGCAAACAGCAAACGGGCTGTTGGTCCCGAGAACGTTAAGGCGGCGCAAGCGGCCCGTAACCAGGCCGAGGCGGCGCCTCGCATGCCAGGCATCTCGGAGGCGGCTGCCGACGCCTCCGCTCCAACCGCTCCCGACGCGCCGCCCGGCCCGGCGGATGTTGCGGCCGTCAGCTCCAATGCCGCCAGGAGCGACCGCGCGCCGCCTCTGGCCGTGGCGCCATTCGACGCCGAGCAAGCGCGTGCGCATCAAGAGGCCTGGGCCGCCTACCTGAAGATGCCTGTCGAGCAGAAGAATTCCATCGGCATGCCGCTGGTGCTGATTCCGCCGGGCGAGTTCACCATGGGCAGCACGCCGGAGCAAATTGAGGCGGCCAAACGCGCCGCGGAGCAGGAAAACAAGACATTTCTTGAATGGACGCTCGAGCGCATTGAGGCCGAAGCGCCGGCGCATCGCGTCACCATCAACCGACCTTTTCTGCTGGGAGCGACCGAAGTCACAATCGGCCAATATCGTCGCTTTATCGAGGCCTCGAGTTACGTGACGGAAGCCGACCGTCTAGGCGGAGGTAGTTCGACCAGCAAGGAAGAGCAGGATCCGGCCAAGAAGTCGCTGACATGGAGCGCGCCAAGTTATCCGGTTGACGATAACTCGGCGGCGAGCCAGATCACGTGGAACGATGCCGTCGCCTTTTGCAATTGGTTGAGCGACGCAGAACATCTCGGCCGCTGCTATCTCGGAAACGAACAGGCGGGTTGGACCCTTTCGTCTTCGGGCGACGGTTACCGATTGCCTACTGAAGCCGAGTGGGAGTACGCCTGCCGCGCCGGGACGACAACGCAGTATTCGTTCGCAGACGATGCGGCAACTCTTGCTGAGTATGGTTGGTGCAATAAGGCGGGCGCTATTGCTTTCCCCGTCGCCGTCGGCTCGAAGCGGCCTAACCCTTTTGGACTCTACGACATGCACGGGAATGTCGAGGAATGGTGCTGCGATTGGTTCTCGCCTAAGTACTATGCCGAATCGCCGCACGAAGATCCGACTGGACCTGCTGAAGGAAGGGATCGCATCAAACGAGGAGGAGCATGGGACGGCCCGCTCGTCAACGCTCGCACAGCACTTCGGCACTCCTATCCGCCCTTCTATCGTTTTGGCGATCTCGGATTCCGCGTCGTGCGGGTTTTAAGCAGAGCCGCGCAGAGTTCTAAGGGCTTGGCGAGCAATTCCGCCGCTCCCAAGATGGATGCTACCGACTTGTCCGCTCCGCCGCCCGCAATGGCGCCGTTCGACGCGAAACAAGCTCGCGCTCATCAAGTGGCCTGGGCCGCCTACCTGAAGATGCCCGTCGAGCAAAAGAATTCGATCGATATGCCCTTGGTTTTGATTCCGCCGGGTGAGTTCACGATGGGCAGCACGCCTGAGCAGATTGAGGCTTCCACAGCGCTCGCCGCCGGCACGGCGAACGAACTCGATGACTGGACTCGAAGTCGTCTCCAACAGGAAGCGCCTGCGCATCGTATCACGATCAGCCGGCCGTTTCTGCTTGGCGCCACGGAGGTCACCATCGGGCAGTACCGTCGTTTCATCAAAGCCACCGACTACGTCACGGAAACCGAACGCTTTGGCGGCGGAAGTTCGACGAGCACCGAAGAAGAAGATGCCTCCCGGAAAACGTTGAATTGGCAGAACATCAGCGTGCCCGCCGACGACGAAACGGCGGTGGGGCAGCTTACTTGGAATGACGCGGTGGCGTTCTGCAATTGGCTGAGCGAGTCGGAGAAACTCGATCGTTGTTATGTTGGAGACGAGCAAGCCGGTTGGACGCTCTCTCCATCAGGCAGCGGCTACCGCTTGCCTACTGAGGCAGAATGGGAATATGCGTGTCGCGCTGGCACGACGACTTGGTATTTCTTCGGCGATGACAATGCGCAATTCGCAGAATTTGGCTGGTCGGACAGGACGGGGCCGCTGCCGTTTCCGGTCGCCGCGCGCACAAAGCGGCCGAACGCATTCGGGCTCTTTGGAATGCACGGCAATGCCGATGAGTGGTGCAATGATTGGTTCGCGGCCAATTACTATGCCGAGTCGCCCCCGGAAGACCCGACTGGTCCTCTCTCGGGCGACGTGAAGGTTCGACGCGGCGGCGGGTGGACTGCGCCTTTCGTTCGCTGCCGCTCGGCGTTCCGAGGCTCGTATCCGCCGTTCTGGCGCTTTGGCGATCTTGGCTTTCGCGTCGTGCGAGTTTCAACAGGAGCCTCGCTGGATCCCAAGGGCTTGGCGAGTAATTCCGCCGCCCGGCGGATGGATGCAACCGACTTATCCGCTCCGCCGCCTGCGAGTGCACCGTTCGACGCGAAGCAAGCTCGCGGTCATCAAGTGGCCTGGGCCGCATATCTGAAGCGGTCGATTGAGCAGAAGAATTCGATCGACATGCCGTTGGTATTGATCCCGCCCGGCGAGTTCACCATGGGCAGCACGCCGGAACAGATCGAAGCGGCCAAAAAGCTGGCCGAACAGGGCGAAGGAGGTGAAGACAAATGGAGCGCCGATCGCATCAGCGCCGAGGCGCCGGCGCATCGCGTGACGATCAGGCGGCCGTTTCTGCTGGGCGCGACGGAAGTCACCATTGGGCAGTATCGTCGCTTCGTCGACGCCGCGAACTACGTGACGCAAACGGAACGCTTGGGCGGCGGCGATTCCACGAAAGAGGACGAGCAAGATCCGCAGAAAAAAGCGCTGACTTGGCGCAGCCAAGGCGATTCCATTGAGGACACAGCCGCAACGCAGCTCACCTGGAATGACGCCATTGCGTTCTGCAACTGGCTCAGCGACGCCGAAAAGCTCAGCCGCTGTTACCAAGGCAGTGAGCAAGAGGGCTGGCAGCTTGAGCCAGCGGGCGAGGGGTATCGGCTGCCCACTGAGTCCGAATGGGAATACGCCTGCAGGGCGGGCACAACCACCCAGTATTCTTTCGGCGACGACCCGACGGCGTTCGGCGAATACGGCTGGTCGCTTCGCGTGGGACCGGTTCCCCATCCGCATCCGGTCGCCGCCAAGGCTCCCAATCCGTTCGGCCTTTACGACATGCACGGCAATGTTAACGAGTGGTGCAACGACTGGTTTGGGCCTAGCAGCTACGCTCAATCTTCGCCCAATGATCCGCTGGGCCCTGAGTCGGGCGAGGCGAAGGTTCTTCGGAGCGGCGCCCTAAACCTGCCGATCGTCCGCAGTCGTTCAGCATTTCGAAATGCATTCCGGCCGATCGTGCGTTTCTATGATTAGGGCTTCCGCGTCGTGCGGGCTGCAACGCCTCCCGACGCCAAGCGCGATTCGCTGGCGAAATCGGATGAGAAACCGGCGCCCACGGCAATGCCAGAGAAACCGGCCGCAAAGCCGCGATCGTTGAGTGAACTGTTGGATAAGGAACAGCCGAAGACCGCGGAACAGACGGCCGACGCGGTCAGCGCCAAAGAGGCATTCACGTTGACGGAGCACACGGGCGCCGTGACGCGCGTGGCGTTTCATCCGTTTTTGCCGCTGTTGGCGTCGGCGGGTAAAGATGGCCGCGTGCTGCTGTGGGATCTGGAGAAGAAAACGCTGGCAGGACAATTCGACAATTTCAAGGAAGAAGTCTGGACGGTCAAATTCAGCCCTGACGGAAACCTGCTCGCTTACGCGAATCGATATCATTGGGGCAGCCAGGTTCCATTCAAAGCGGTGGCGACGGCGAAAGAGGTCAAACGACTCAAGGATTTTAAATTTGGCGGCGGCGCGGTGGGATCGATCGCCTTCAGTCCCGACGGCGCCTTCTTCGCGGCCGGCCAGGACGACGGCACGATTCGCCTTTGGCAAACGGCCGCCTTCCAAGAGCTTCCGCCGTTGTCAGTCGGCAGCGATGTCAATTCGCTCGTCTTTGGCCCGATCAGCTTCGATCGCAAGCGCAAGCCCGCCGGGTATCTGCTCGCGGCCGGCTGCAAAGACGGCTCGATCAAGACGCTCGAACTAGCCCAAGTCAAAGACAAAAACGGCTCGCGCTGGACTTTCTCGATAACCAGTGTGGAATTCCCGCAGCAAGCCGGCGTACTCTGCCTCCGCTTCAGTCCTGATGGAAAACTGTTGGCAAGCGGCCGGTTTGGCGGGCTGATCAGCTTGTTCGATCCGGAAACCGGAAAGCGCGCGGGCGACATGAACGCGAGCAACGCCAATATCGATTGGGTCTGTTTCCACCCGAGCCAACCCTGGCTGATCGCCGCTCACTGGCAAGATCATCGAGCGCGGATCTGGAACACCAAGACGGAGCAGATAATTTATGAATTCCCGAAACAGGACAGCGGCATGTTTTGTGCCGAGTTCAGCCGTGACGGACGCCGCGTCGCAACCGGATCCAAGGATTTCTCGGTCACGATTTGGGACCTGAGCGGCCCGGGCCTGCCGGCGGCGCCGAAACGCCCGAAGAAAGCCAAGCCGCCGGCCGCCATCGTGGGTGATTGAGGAGAGGCCGCGAATGTGAATGGGAAACAAGCGGAGGTTGACGACTTACCGCTTTCGACATCCGACTTCAGCGTGATGCCGATCACGGAGCAGACGCCCCTCGCTCGCCCGCCGATTCTCGAATGCGACGACAATTGGGAAGCGAATCGAGAAACGTGCGGCCGTAGGGCTTGGTCAGCACGCGCGGGTCGAGGATCACGACGGAGCCTTCGTCCTGCTGGCTGCGGATCAAGCGGCCAAAGCCCTGCTTCAGTTTGATCACTGCCTCGGGCAGTTGGTAGCTGGCAAAGGGATTGCCGCCGGAGGCGCGGATCGCTTCCAGTCGGGCTTCCAACAGCGGCCGATCGGGGACAGCGAACGGCAGCTTGGTGATGATCACCGTTCGCAAGGCATCACCCGGCACGTCGACCCCTTGCCAGAAACTGTCGGCGCCTAAGAGCACGGCGCGAGGGTTGGCTTTGAATCGCTCGACCATTTGCGTTCGAGGCATGCCGTCTGACTGAGCGTAGAGCGCCAAATTCCGCTCGGCCAGCCACGGCGTCAATTCGGCCGCGGCCTGCCGCATCATCTCGTAACTGGTGAACAGTACAAACGCGTGGCCGTCGGTGCGTTCCACATAGCGGCGAATCATCTCGATCGCCTTCCGCTCATAGTCGCGCTTCTGCGTCGAAGGATCGGGCATCCCGTCGACGAGCACCAGCTTGGCCTGCTCGCGGTAGTTGAACGGGCTGCCGAGAGCTAACGTCTCGGCCTGCGGCAACCCGATGCGCGACTTGAAGAAGTCAAAAGAGCTGGGCGAACCGACGGCCAGCGTGGCGCTGGTCATGATGACGCTCGGCACGCGCTCGAATAGTTGCTCGCGCAGCAGGGGGCCAACATCGATCGGCGCGGCGGCCAGCGCCGTGCGCGGACGCCGTCCGTGCGTAACATCGATCCAGTAGACCAGCCCGTTTTGCGACTGATTCCGCCAGCTTTCGATTTCGCCGGCGAGCGATTCCAGGCGATCGTGAGCCGAGAGGAAATCTTGCCGCTCATCGGCCTGCTCCAAGCCTTCGCCGAAGCGTTTGACGCCGCGGGCCAACTTCAACAAGCTCGGGCTGAGAGCGTTCTCGACGATGCCCGGCTGGTCGACACGGCCGTTGCTCCGCCCTGAAGCGGCCTGCCAAAGCCGGATCTCCTCGAAAAAGTCCTGGGCGTGCATGCGACAGGCCAGCGTCTGCTCCTCCAGCTCGCGCAAGCGATGGTGGACCAGCAGCCCCTTATTCGTGCGGTCGTTATAGAGCTTATTGAGCACGTATTCGACCTGGCTCGAAGTCACGCCCATGCCCAAATGGTCGCCCGCCACGCTTTCAATCGTGTGCGCCTCGTCGAACACGACCACGTCGTACTCGGGCAGGATGCTGACGCCGTTGCGGCGCAGCGCCAGGTCGCTGAAGAACAGCGCGTGATTGACGATCAGAATCTGTGCGTTCTGAATTCGCCGCCGCGCTTTGTAATAAAAGCAACGATTGTAGGTCGGGCATTGGCGGCCCATGCAATTGCCATGCTCGCTCCGCGCCTCGTCCCAGACCGACGGCACCGGCCGATAGTCGAGATCGCTCAACGAGCCGTCGACTGTTTCCGTGCTCCAGCGCACCAGCGCTCGCAATTCATTCAGCTCCTCTTCGTCGCGAAACGTCGTCTCGGCGCGCTTCGCCGCCCCCTGCAGGCGGCGCAGGCTGAGATAGTTGTTGCGGCCCTTGACGAGCACGGCGGAAAACTCGAGCGGAATCACCGCATTTAAGAGCGGCAGGTCTTTCTCGAGCAACTGCTCCTGCAGGCTGATGGTGTGCGTCGAAATGATGACTCGACGCGGGGTTTCATCCCCTTCCGAGCGCTCCGGCTTCAGAACTTCTGCTTCGCCCGGCTGCGCCACCGCCAGGATCGCCGGAACCAGGTAGGCGAAGCTCTTGCCGACTCCCGTGCCGGCTTCGACGATCAGGTGTTTTTTTTCGCCGATGGCTCTAGCAACGGCATCGGCCATGGCCAGTTGTTCCGGCCGGCGCTCATAACGTTGCAGTCGGGCCGCAATCCGCCCTTCAGGGCCCAGAATTTCTGCAGGTGTCAACGCCATGAAAAAAACAGATTGCCGCCGGATCATGCCCTTCGCCGGTCCGACTGGCCGAACCGACGCTTGTCAGCCTAACATCCGCGCGCGGGATCGAACAGGAGAAGCTCCTTCGCCGCCGGCCGAAAAATGTGGCCCGGACGCTGGAAAAAACGTCTGCCGTTGCCCATGCTGTTATGCCAGCGTGCGTGATTTTGGATGGCCGGTTTCGAATTTTTGCAAATTGAATTCTTATGCCTATCGAATTTCGTTGTCCTCAGTGCAGCAAGCTATTGCGCGTCGCCGACGAAACGGCCGGCAAACAAGCGAAGTGCCCTGTTTGCGGGACCGTGCAGGTCATACCCTTAGCTGCGCCGTCGCCAGAACAGCCAAGTCGGGCGCCTCGCGAGGTCAATCCTTTTGCCGCTCTGCCGGCGCCGGATTCCAGCGATAATCCCTACGCTTCGCCGATGGCCGCGCCGATACCGCCTGCCGGAGCATATTTCGATCGAATGAGCGCCAGTCGCCGCGATGGGCCGCCTTGGGAAAGAGATGGCGCCTCATTTCGTTCCTTTCTGGAAACCACAAAGTCTCTCTATACCGGAACCAACTTCTTTTTTTCCGAAATGCGCCGCGACGGAGGACTCGGCGCCCCGCTGCTGTTTGGACTACTGGGCGGGACGGTCGGCAGTTTAACCGCTCTTGCGTTTCAAGTTGGCATGCAAACACTCGCCATGGGCGTCGGCGGCGCCAATGGGGCGAACGGACCGCCGATTGGGATTTTCCTGGGGATCATGATCGCCGCCGGCTTGATTGGGATTCCGATCGGGATGCTGATCAATATGTTCCTGTTCTCCGGGATTCTCCATCTGATGTTGCTGGTGCTCGGGTCCGCTCGCCAACCATTCGAAACGACGTTTCGAGTCGTCGCCTACAGCCTCGGCAGTTCATCCCTACTCGGTTTGATACCGATTTGCGGGCAAATGATTAGCGGGATCGTAAACCTGGTTTTCGCGTGCATCGGCCTGACCTACGCTCATGAAATCTCTGGGTGGAAGGCCACGGTCGCCGTGTTATTGCCTGTCTTTATTTGCTGCGGCGCTGCGGTAGTTATTTATGCAGTCGTCATTGCGGCAGTCGTGGCGGGAGCGCGCTGAACGCATGCCTATCGAATTCCGCTGTCTTCAATGCAACAAGCTGTTGCGCGTCGGCGACGATGCCGCCGGCAAGCAGGCCAAATGCCCGGGCTGCGGCATGGTGCAAGTCATTCCGACGCCGGCAGTGCCGGTCGAACCTGCCGCACGGCCAAGAGCGCCCGATCCGGCATTCGGCGGAGGACCGCTCGGGTTCGATTTGAACCAGCTGACGGGTTACGCCGATAATCCATACGCCGCTCCCGTATCGGCCGCCATGCCGTTGGGCGAAGTTCGGCGACAGACCGGGCCGAGAACGGGGCCGAGTTGGGAGCGCGACGGCGCTTCGTTGGCATCGTTTTTTGCCAGTGCCCGCGACTTCTTTCTCTCGCCAGTGCAGTTTTACTCGCAAATGCGACGTACCGGCGGCACCTGGAGTCCTTCGGGCTTTGCCGCCGCCGGCTCGCTCGTTGGTTGCGGGTTGTGGATGACCTACTGGCTCGCGTACACGCTGCTATTACAGAATGGCCCGCTGCAAGAGATGCCGCCAGCCGACCCCGAGCGCGTCGGCTACATCCTCGGCATGCTCGGCGCCTACTGTTGCTGCTCTGGAGTTATGGGGCCGATGGCGCTGTTGGCGTTTGCGTTTTGCGCAGCAGGGCTGGTTCATCTCTGCCTTCAGGTTTTGGGCGCCGCAACGTACTCCTACGAGACCACATTCCGCGTTGTCGCTTACGCGCTCGGCAGCACGCTGCTGATTTCGATCGTGCCGCTCTGCGGATTCTATCTGGCATTCCCCGTTCAATTGGTCTATATCGCCATTGGCGTGAAGTACGCGCAAGAAACGTCAACCGGGGCGGCGGTGGCGGGCGTGATGTTGCCAACAATGATCTGCGGCGGCGGTTTCACGTTGCTCTTCGTCGCGGCCGTGATGGCAGCATAGCGTCTTGAGAAAGACACTCAGCGCGGCTTTGACGGCGCGATCAACCCTGTCTCCGGACTGCTGGCGGTGGCATAGAGCTTTTTGGGAATGCGGCCGGAGAGATAAGCCAACCGCCCGGCCTCGATCGCCGCCTTCATGGCTCGTGCCATGTTCAACGGATCGGCGGCATGGGCGATGCCTGTGTTCAGCAGTACGCCGTCGACGCCCAATTCCATGGCGAAGGTCACGTCGCTGGCCGTGCCAACCCCGGCATCGACGATGACCGGGTAATCAGGATCGCCGTCCTTGAGGTATTCGAGACAGATGCGGATGTTGTTGGGGTTCAGAATCCCCTGCCCCGAACCAATCGGACTGCCCGCCGGCATGACGCTGGTAGCGCCCGCTTCTTTCAAGCGCCGCGCGGTGATCGGGTCGTCGGTCGTATAGCACAGCACCTGGAACCCGTCGGCTACCAGTTTTTCGGTCGCCTCGAGGGTCGCCACCGGGTCGGGCAACAGAGTTTTCGTGTCGCCAAGCACTTCCAGCTTCACCCAGTCGGCGCCCGGATTCTCCAGTCCGAGCAGGATTTCGCGGCCCAGCCGGGCGACGCGCACCGCGTCGTCGGCCGAAAAGCAGCCGGCGGTGTTGGGCAACAGCACGTAACGGCGCGTGTCAATGTGATCGAGCAGGTTGCGGCCCTGTGAATCAATCAGCCGCTCGCGGCGAATCGCCACGGTAATGCAGTCGGTTCCCGAGGCTTCGAGCGACTCGGCCATCAAGGCGTAGTTGGCATACTTGCCGGTGCCGACAATCAACCGGCTGGCCAGCGTATGGCTGCCGAGCTTCAGCGAGTCCTGCGATGGCGGGGCGATCTCTTGATGCGTACTCAATGGACTATCCTCCTCCTACCAGAGTCACCACTTCCAGGCTGTCTCCCGCGGTCAAGGCGTGTTCGGCGTGCCGGCCGCGGGGCACGAGTTCGAGATTGACCTCGACGGCTACCTGGCGCGGCTCGACTCCCAATTCGGCCAGCAGATCGGCGACGGTCGTGCCGGCGGCGATCTGGCGAGGCTCGCCATTGACCAGGATTTCAACCATCAAGGACCTTCGGTCGTGGGACCACGGAACTGCATGACATCTAACAAAACCATGGGCGCTTTGATCGGCACCCCTGAATTAGAATACGCTTGCGACCAGGGGACTGCATAGGCCGCCACTTTGCCGCTGGTCAATTCAGCCACGTATACCGCCGAATTGCCCGGCTGAATCTGCCCGCCGTTGCGGCGGAAGACCGCGTCGCCCGTGACCAACATGAATTTCGGATTCCGGGCCGGATCGATGCCCAGATCGTTGAGCACATTGGCGTGGAATGCGGCAAAAAACCTGCGAACGATCGGGCTTAGCGCGGTCGCCTTCAATTCTCCCGTAATGAAATCAAGGAAATAAATCGCTTCGGTCTCTTCATCCAGGTGGCCGGTGGCGATGGCAAAATTGTCCTGCCGATCCGTCGCCACAGCATGCAACTCGACATGGGGCCAAACGCCCCCGAGCACGACTCCAACGAGCAGCCCCCCCGCCAAACAGACCCAGCCAAAATGCTTTTGTGCCGCGCTCATTATAGGGTTCCTTGAATCGGTGCGAAATTGCCCTGCCGGAAGAGAAGAGAAAGGGGCGGCATCGTAGCGGGTTGGTCCGATTGTTGCCAGACAAGTAGGGCGAGCAAGGCAATCTGGCTCATCGCTCGATGGCGCCTGCTCGCTGCGGCTGGCGCCAGCCCGCATTCTCCCCAGCCTGCCCCGCTTGTGGCGGAGAATACATTTGCTAAAAGAGAGGGCGTTTGGCTCGCCTTTCTCTCCGCCCGCAGCCCAAGGAGTCTTCAGCACATGGCAACTAACGGAGCCCTCAACCGCAAGCTTCGCCAGGCCCTCGTCGGCGGCGGACAAGGCGCCTTCATTGGCCGCGTCCACGCCACCGCCGCGGTGCTGGATAACCGCGCCGCCCTGGTGGCGGGAGCGCTATCGAGCAATCCCGAGCGTGCGAAGGCTTCGGCTGCCGACTACGACATTCCGGCCGATCGAGCCTACGGCTCTTATCAGGAATTGATTGACAGCGAACGGAAATTGCCGGCCGATCGGCGGGTCGATTTCTTCTCGGTCGCCACGCCGAACCATACCCACTTCGAGATCGCCAAGGCCGCCGTCGAGGCCGGCTTTAACGTAATCTGCGACAAGCCAATGACGTTCGATCTGGCGCAGGCCGAGCAGTTGGCGGCCGCCGTCGATAAGTCGGGGGTCGTGTTCGCCGTCTCGCACAATTACACGGGCTATCCGATGGTGCGGCAGGCGCGAGAGATGGTGCTGCAGGGCGCCTTAGGCGAAATCAACGCCTTCCGCTCCAACTACATTCAGGGCTGGCTGCGAACTCGGCTGGAAAGCGGCGACCAGAAGCAAGCCGCCTGGCGCACCGATCCGGCCAAGAGCGGCGCCGCGGGCTGCTTCGGCGATATTGGCACGCACGCTTACAACTTGGCGAGGTTCATCACCGGGTTGCTGCCCGAAACGGTCAGTTGCCACCTGAAGATCTTCGCCGAAGGGCGCAAGCTGGACGATTACGGCCATGCCGTGATCCGCCTGGAGAACGGCTGCCTGGGCACGGTGACCGCCTCGCAAATCAGCCACGGGCGCGAGAACGACCTGTTCATCGAAGTCGATGGCACGAAGGGCGCACTGGAGTGGCATCAGGAAGAGCCCAACAAGCTGATTGTCCGCCGCAACGGCGAGCCGATGCACATCTACACGCGCAACCCGAACGCACCCTATATGACGCCGACCGCCGCGGCTTCCTGCCGGTTGCCCGGCGGGCACCCGGAGGCATTCTTCGAAGCTTTCGCCAATATCTACCGTGCGGCTTATGACAGCATGATCGACCGCGCTACGGGCAAAGACTTCGAAAAGGTCAACACGCTTTACCCGAACGTCAACGATGGCGTGGAAGGCATGTACTTCATTCAGCAGTGCGTGGCCAGCAGCGCTCAGAACGGCGCCTGGCTGCCGTTGCGGCACGCCCGCGCGAGACGGTGAACCCGAGGGCGGACATTCCTGTCTGCGTCGGCTCCTTTCAAGGAGGGCGGACATTCCTGTCTGCCCTGGCAAACATCGGTGAAGTGAATCCAACCGCCGACCGAGCCCTAGGGATGATCCGAACAGTGAGATCGAATAGGCAGACAGGAACAGGAATGTCTGCCCTCCTGCAATGGCACGGATCGGGCAAAAGCTTGCTTGGGCGCTGATTTCATAGTTCAATCGGGGGCGTCGGCCTTTTTGGTTGCGCCTTCTCCTTGCGCCAGATCATGACTGCCAATTCCAGCGATGACGAGCGGCGCTATATCCGCGTGACCTGCCCGACCTGCCACGCGCTGCTGCACCCGCGCGTGGAGCATGCCGGCCGGCATGTGCGCTGCCCCGATTGTTATGCAGCCGTGTTGGTGCCGCAACCTCCGCCGCCGGAGCCGCCTGCGAAGCCGAGACGCGATCCGGGCGAATACAAGGTGAGCGGCGCGGAGCAACCGCCCGAGCGGTCGGACGTGTTTGTAATTCTCTGTCCGACCTGCCGAGCACGGCTCTCTCCGCGGCTGAGCTACGTCGGCAAGCGAGTGCGATGTCCCGATTGCGAAGCGGTGATCATCGTGCCGGCTCCTCTGCCGCCGGAAAAAGCTAGACAGCAAAAATCGCCCGGCCAATATCGCGTGGGCGTTGAGCCCGCACGAGCGGAAGTCAGCCAAGAACTGCTGCTCATGCAAAGCGAGCGCCCGGTGGAACCGCCGCCGCAAGAGACGCCGCGATTGTGGTTTGCCAGCGGCGTGCTGCTCTTTCCCTGGAAGCTTTCGTCGTTGCCCAGTTGGACCGCTCTGTCGCTTTTTCTTCTTCCCCTGGGAGTCCTGCTCGGCGCCGGCGTTTACCTGATGAGCGGCCTGAACCTGGGCTCGATGGTGTTGGCGATGCTGGTCGTTCCAATCGCGTGGGCCTTCGTCTGGTCGATGTCGTATGCCGCCGCCTGCGCGATGGGCATTATGCAAGACACGGTGGCGGGGCTCATCGACGTCGAGCAATGGCCCGAGGGAAGCGTTCGCGATCGGATGGGGCCGATGGTTTACATTGCCTTCGAGTTCTTCATCGGCGCCGCAGCGGCCGCGGGACCGGCCTGGTTGGTCGGTCTGGCTTTGGGCCCGTTGTGGTCAGGCGTGGCGCTGGCCGCCCTGACTGCCTTCACGTTTCCCTTCTTCCTGCTCTCCGCCTTGGAAGCCGACACCCCGCTGACGCCTTATTCGCCGGTGATTCTCGGCAGCGTTATAAAGCTCTGGTGGGCCTGGCTCATTGTGGCTATCGAAACGCTGATCGTCGTCGGCCTGTTTGCCGGTCTGTCTGCGTTATCCGGTCTGGCTTCCCCCTTTGCCATCGTGCTGGTTGGCGCCCCGGCATTGGCATCCGCCATGTTCATCATCGCTCGCCTGTATGGCCGCCTCGCCTGGCGAATCGGCGAATGGCAAGCGGAGAAGACGCGGCGCAAGAAGAAGAAAAATAAGAAGCCTGCCCAGGACGCGGTCGGCATGGGCGAATAGCGGGGTTCAAAACAACGTCAACTGTCCTGAGGCGGGCCGCGGCGGCCGGAATTGCGAAGAATCGAGTTCGCAGAGCGGTTGGTCGAGACCGTGCTTGCGGCGAAAGACGATGAAGTTTTGAGCGATCTGAGCGGCGTACTCCCCTTGTCCGCGCAGGCGCCGGCCGAACTGCGCGTCGCTCAACTTGCCGTCGCGCGTGGAGCGGATCAGGCTTTCAATCCGGGCTTGCTTGTCTGGAATGTTCGCCGCCAGCCACTCGCGAAACACCGGCTCAACGTTCAATGGCAAGCGCAACAGAACATATCCGGCAGCCCTGGCGCCGGCTTCGCGCGCCGCTGCCAGGATC
>JAICIG010000132.1 GCA_025924495.1 Pirellulales bacterium
CGGCTGGCAGGAGCTGGCGGGCAATACTCGTTTGGAACAAGCGAAGACTCTCTTGGCCGCGGTCGGCATCGCGGCCTTGGCGCTGCACTTCCGCAAATTCCTAATCCATCACGGCTAGCCGCCCGTCAAGCGGGCATGGTCCAAACTCATTGACAGCCCTAACTTGCCTACCCACAATACTGCCGTCCTTCTCGTCGTTTGCCGGCAGTCCGTCTGACGCTTATTCTTGATTCCTCTCGCACTCTCAGGACCCAAACTATGTCGATGGACCCCAATGCTCCGTACCAGCCTCCCGGAACCCAGAGCGGGCCGCCGCAAAAGGGAGGCGGCTCCAAACTCATGCTTGGCGTCGGCATCGGCTGCGGACTGGTGCTGCTTTTGTGCTGCGGCGGCGGCGTGGCGATGTTCATGATCGGCAAGAGCGCCATCCAGATTGAGACCACTCCTGCGCAAGTCTCTACCGTAGCGCAAGGCGTCACCGACATGGACGTTCCTGCAGGCTTCGAGCCTAAAATGTCAATGGCCATGAAAGTGCCTTTCGTCAACAAGAAGATCATGACCATGGCCCTGTACACGGGTCCGAACGAGAAAGGCATGATCATGGTGGCCGATTTCGGCCAGGAAATGGCGGGCAACGGGCCTGAGCAGATGAAGATGCAAATCGAACAGTCGATGCGCCAGCAGCAGCAACAAGGCCAAGGCGCTCAGAATCTTCAGATGGAAGGCGAGCCCAAGGAGATCAAGATTACCGTCCGCGGCCAGGAAAGCACGTTCAAGATTCAGAAAGGCAAGACGCAAAATGGGGAAGAGTTCCTGCAAGTCGAAGGAACGTTTCCCGGCAAAGAAGGTCCGGGAGTTCTGATCGGGCAATTGCCGGCCAGCGATTTTTCTGAAGAGGACGCCGAAGCCTTCGTGAAGTCGATCAAGTAATCCGCGCCGAATATTCGCCGCGACGCGCTAGTCGCCGCGGCGATGGTTGCGGCCCACTTCGTCAAGCCGACGCGCTAAGCGGCCGCTCTTTAACTCCGCCTCGAATTCTTCGACGTCGGCATAGAGCGCGTGACTGAGAAACTTGACCGCCCAATTGTGCTTGAGCGGACTAATGGTCACCACGGTCCGCCCGGCGCAATAAGCCTCCCACATCTCGATCGCCGTACCCATCGAGGCTTCGGGCACAAAGGCCAGCACCACGTCGACTTCGCGGCAGAGTTGATTGTGGTGCAAGAACACACGGCGGCCCAAGTCATCGTCGTAATCGAGCGAGTTCGCATGGTCGGCCAGCGGATCGTAGATCTCGGCTTCGGAAAAATGCGTCGCCAACAACTCTTTGAGCCGAGCGCGGTAATCCTGATTATGCAGCGCCGTGCCAAGATGCGAGCCTTGCATGATTCCGGCTAAAAAGAATCGCATCGCTCAGCGTTATGCCCCGCCGCTCGCTTCGGATGACTGGCGGCCTTCGCGTAATCGCGCACGAATCCCCTTCAGGCGGTCCGCCAATTCCGCTTCGAAGCCACGCGGAACGGGGCGGTAATATTCGCGCTCGACGCCAAGATAATCCTGAGCGGCGATGCCACCTTCGGCGTCGTGGGAGTATTGATAACCCGCGCCGTGCTCCAGGCGTTTCGCGCCAGCGTAATGGCGATCCTTCAGATGCACAGGCACGGGCAACAACCTTCCTTCGGCGACATCGCGCCGCGCTTCGCCGATGCCGACGGTCGCGGCGTTCGATTTCGGGGCGCAGGCCAGATAGGTCGCGGCCTGGGCCAGCGGCAACTGGCACTCCGGCAGACCGACAAATTCGGTCGCCTGCATGGCGGCCACGGCCAGCGGCAAGGCGTGCGGGTCGGCATTGCCAATGTCTTCGCTGGCGGAAATCACGATTCGTCGCGCCAGGAAGCGCACATCCTCGCCTGCCTCGAGCATCCGCGCCAGCCAATAAAGCGCCGCGTCGGGATCGCTGCCGCGAATGCTTTTGATCAGCGCGCTAGCCGCATCGTAATGGGCATCGCCCGTCGCATCATACTCGAGCGCCTTGCGCTGTACCGACTCTTCGGCCAAGGCCCGCGTGAAGACCAGCGGCCGCTCTTCGCTCGACAACACGCCGACCTCCAAGGCCGATAGAGCCCGCCGCGCGTCCCCGTCGCTCACCTCAGCCAGGAATTCCAAGGCATCATCTTCCAGGCGAACATCAAACTGGCCCAGCCCGCGTTCGCGGTCCGCCAAGGCACGACGCAGCAGGGTTTTGATGTCGTCCGATGATAACGGCTGAAACTGAAAGATGCGGCTGCGACTGACCAGCGCGCTATTGATGGCGAAGAACGGATTTTGCGTCGTCGCGCCAACCAGAATGACGACTCCTTCCTCGACATCGGGCAATAGTACGTCCTGCTGTGATTTGTTGAAGCGGTGTATTTCATCCACGAACAGCAGCGTCTTCTGCGCACTGACCGATAGGCGGTCGCGCGCCCCCGCCAACACTTCGCGCAATTCCTTGACGCCGCTGGTCACGGCATTGAGTTGCACGAAGCGGCTGCGACTCTCGGCGGCCAACAAACGGGCCAACGTGGTTTTGCCGGTCCCCGGCGGACCATAGAAGATGACCGAGCCCAGGCGATCGGCTTTCAGCAATCGCCGCAGCAGTTTGCCTTCGCCCAAAAACTGCTGCTGTCCGGCAAACTCGCTTAGGTTTCTCGGCCGCATCCGGGCCGCCAATGGCTCGGCCTTGCGACGATTGGCGGCTTCACTGGCTTCGAATAAAGACATAGATGTCATTGGAGCAAGTTTTCGGGCGCGACTCAATTGGCCGTTTTACGCGCGCCCAGCGGAACATCGTCGTTGAACCGATCAAGCGGCACAGATACGATGGAGAGGCCAACCGCAGGGTGGCGCCCTTATAAGCCGCGAACGAAACTGCCCGCCGCCATCCGCAGGACACGCTTCATGCCCGCGCCCGCACGGATCTCCTGGCGATTGACCTTGTCTGCCGCAATCCTCTTCGCGCTTGTCGGTCTCGCGTTGTCGCGCAGCGCTGCTACCGAGCCTGCGGTGGCGCCGGCGGCGAACAAACCGACGCCAGAGGCGGTCGAATTCTTCGAGAAACGAGTACGGCCGCTACTGGTCGCGCACTGCCAGAAGTGCCACGGCGCCGACGAACAAAAAGGCGGATTACGGCTTGACTCGCGCGCGGCAATTCTGGCAGGCGGCGACTCGGGACCGGCCATCGTGCCGGGCAAAATCGACGAAGGGCTGTTGCTCGATGCGGTCGCTTATGGCGATCTCTTCCAGATGCCCCCCAGCGGAAAACTGCAGGCCGCCGAGATAGAAACCTTGCGCGAGTGGGTCTCAGCGGGCGCGGCGTGGCCCGCCGAAGACGCCAAGGCCGCGGCCCCCAAGGGCGCCGGCTTCGATCTCGCGGAGCGCGCCAAGCATTGGGCATTCCAGGGCCTCGTGGCTCATGATCCGCCCCCGGTGAAAAACGTTGGGTGGCCCGCGTCGCCCATCGACCATTTCATTCTCGCTCGGCTCGAATCAGCCGGCTTGGCGCCAGCCGAAGGCGCCGATCGATCGACGTTGCTGCGCCGGCTTTCGTTCGATCTTGCCGGCCTGCCCCCAACGCTTGCGGAGGTGCAGGCATTTCAGGCGGACGACTCTCCCCAGGCATGCGAACGGGTGGTCGATCGGTTGCTCGGTTCTCCGCATTACGGCGAGCGTTGGGCCAGGCATTGGCTCGATCTCGTGCGCTATGCGGAAAGTCGCGGCCATGAATTCGACTATCCGATCCCCAACGCCTATCAATACCGCGACTATGTGATTCGGGCGTTCAATCGAGACCTGCCCTACGACCAGTTTGTTACCGAGCAGGTCGCGGGCGATCTGCTCGAACATCCGCGACAGAACCAAGAGCGAGGTTTTAACGAATCGATTCTTGGCACAGGGTTCTGGTTTCTCGGCGAAGAAGTCCATTCGCCCGTCGACATCCGCAGCGACGAAACCGATCGCAATGACAACAAGATCGACGTCTTCTCGAAAACCTTTCTCGGCCTGACGGTGGCATGCGCCCGCTGCCACGATCATAAGTTTGACGCCATCTCGACCAAGGATTATTACGCTCTGGCCGGCTTCATGCTGAGTTCGGGGTACCGTCAGGCGGCATTCGAGTCGCTAGAGCCGCAGCGCAAAATCGCGCACGAGATGCAGTCCGTTCGAGAGGCCGCGCGGCCGCAAATCGCCGCACAGGTCGTCTCGGTGGCTAAGCCCGCTCTCGAGCGGGCGGCGGAGTTGCTGCTCGCGGTGCGCGAATTGATTTTGGCGTCGCCCGCTGGCACCGTTACGGCTGACGCGGCGAGCGGCGGTGAGAAGCCCTTGGAGCAAACAATCGAAGCCGTCGCCGTACGGCGACAGCGAATTGACGAAGTTGCACAGCAGCATGGGCTCGATGCGGCCATTCTGACTGCCTGGCTCGCGGAGGTTCGGCGCGCGCCGCAAGATCCAAGCTCGCCATTGGCCCTGTGGGCGACGCTTTGTATGGCTCCAAAGGAAGCTTCTTCTGCTGACGTCCTGACAACCGAATTGCAGCGAGAACAACAACGGCAGCAACAGGCCGAGCAGGCTCTTGCAGGCGCGCGAGTCCTCTTGGATTATGCCAATTGCGGTCCAGCGGAATGGCTGCAGGACGGATTTACGTTCGGCCCGGCGCCCATGAGGATGGGCGAGTTTCAACTTGGCGCCGATCCGGCACGACCGATCGCCAGGATCTTCAACCGCGCCGCGGCCTTCACGCAGAATCCAGACTTCGCTCCCGATCCGGTCGGAGCGGAGCGCGAGTCGGGTCGCCTGAGTTGGCTGCAGTCGGGGCGAACGCTGCGCACGCCAAACTTTCGTTTGCAGACCGGCAAGCTCTACTATCTGGTCAGCGGGTCGGGCTATGCCTATGCAGCCGTCGACTCGCATCGGATGAATAATGGCCCGTTACATGGCGCGCTGATCGGCGAATGGAAAGCGGGCGATCGGTTCCAATGGATCGAGCAGAACTTATCCGCCTACGCCGGGCATCGCCTGCATATCGAATTCAGCCCAAGGCCGGCATCGGAACTTGCCGCCGCCGAGTCGCCGCAATTGGCCATTGCCATGATTGTCGAGGCGGACCATCCGCCGGCTCCGCTTGAGCGGCCGCATCAGGCGTTACTCCAGGCGATCTCGTCTAACGGCTCGTTGTCGCCGGAGAACGTTGCACAGGCTTATGAGCAAACTGTATTGCGCGCCGCCGAACGATTCGGCGCGCAGAATGACGAGGCAAGCGCTGCGGCGCAAGACGACGCGCGATGGGCTGATTGGCTTTTTACGCGTCCCGAACTTTGGTCGACCGCCGACAGCGCCGCGCGTCAAGCGGTCGCCGAAGTTGCCAGTCCGGCGATCGAATCGCTTGCCAAGCTCACGTCGGCTATTCCGCGACAATCGGCTCTGGCGCCGGCCATGTTCGACGGCGCCGGCGTCGATGAATGCGTGCTGCTGCGAGGTAATACGAAAACGCCAGGCGAGACCGTACCGCGCCGCTTCCTGGAAGCCATCGCCGGCGCCGATCAGCCGCCGATTCAAACGGGGAGCGGGCGGTTGGAACTGGCTCGGCGGATGACCGACCCGCGTCATCCCTTGCTGGCCCGTGTGTTTGTCAATCGCGTCTGGCAGCATCTGTTTACCCGGGGCATCGTCGCCTCGGCCGACAATTTCGGCGTGCTCGGAGAAATGCCCACGCATCCGGAATTGCTCGACTACTTGGCTAGCGACTTTGTGCAGAGCGGCTGGTCAATCAAGCAATTGATCCGCAAGCTCGTGCTGACGCGTACCTATCAAATGTCGAGTCGCCCGTCGGCGCAGGCCTTGCAAGTCGATCCGCGAAATCTGCTTTGGCAACACATGCCGCTCAAGCGTCTCGAAGCCGAGGCAATTCGCGACGCCGTGTTGGCCGTTTCCGGGAGACTGGACGATAAGATGTACGGCCCATCGGTGCCTACCTATCTGACGCCGTTCATGGACGGGCGCGGCAGGCCCGCCAGCGGACCGCTCGACGGCGACGGACGACGCAGCCTGTATCTCAGCGTGCGCCGCAACTTCATGAACACCATGTTTCTGGCCTTCGATTATCCGATTCCTTTCACGTCGGCGGGCCGCCGCAGCGTCTCGAACGTGCCGGCGCAAGCCTTGACCATGATGAACAGTCCGTTCGTCGTCGCGGAGGCCAAGCGTTGGGCCGCCCGCGCGCTATCCCAGCCGGCGGCATCGCCACAAGAACGAATCGACCGCCTTTATCTGGCCGCCTTTTCGCGGCAGCCAACCGAGGCGGAACGGGCAAGCGCTCTGAGCTTTCTCGCCGAGCAAGCGACCCGTTACGGCAGCCAGACCGACGATGCGCGAGCCTGGACCGACCTGTGCCATGTGCTATTGAACGTGAAGGAGTTCATCTTCGTGCGGTGAGGAGCGACCGCCTCGCCATGTCCACGCGTTGCCCTTTAAATCCGGGGAGATCAAATGAGACGCCGAGGCAACCCGTTCGCGGTCTGTGGTGTGCTTTCGCTTTGCCTTGGCTCACTCTGTCTGGCGGCCGATGAGCCGGCGCCGCAAGAAGCGCAAGCGACCTTCCGCGTCCACGTCGTCGACAAGCTCACCGGTCAGCCGATCGCCGGCGCCAGCGTCGGCGTGCGGTCGACGGAGTTGCCGCCGTTGGACTTTCCGGAGGAGCGTTTGGACGACGCGTTCGGCGAACGCCTCGCCTCGCGCGATACGCCAGCCGCACGGGCCGACGATCATGGCCGAGCGACCTGTCCGCGTCTTCCCGCGGGCCGCCACATCATCGAAGCGTGGGCCGACGACTACGTCAAACAATGGAAGGAAGTCCTCATTGGCCCGGGCGCCTTTGAGGCGGAAATCGAATTCCGCCTGACGCCGGCCGTTGCGGTCGAAGGAGTCGTTCGCGATACCGAGGGCAAGCCGCTGTCGGCCCGCGTACAATTCCGCGGCCAACCTTCCAACCCGCCTGAGTTCGCCCAAGTGACCGATGATGCACCGGGAGGCAAAACGCGAACAGGGCGAGTCCCTTACTACCCGCCGCTTACGATCTGGGGACATGAGGCGGCGACGATCGCGACCACCGATGCGAACGGGAACTACCGGCTTCCTTTCATTCCGCGCGATGCCGAAGTCCTGATTCTCGCCTCCGCGACGGAGCCGGGATATTTGGACGGCGCGCATATCACTGGGGCAACCGCCGACTCGCCGCCACGCGTTGATTTGGTCTTGGAGCGCCGCCCTCGCGGCGCGGCGATTCACGGAGTCGTCGTGGACGAAGCGGGAAATGCCGTCGCTGGGGCCGTCGTAGAGCAGCCCGTTTACGGCGACTGGCGAGATATGCCGAGGGCGACCACAGGACACGATGGCCGCTTCCGCATGGATGACGTCTTGGGCAGTGCGGCATTCGTGGTCGTGCACGCCCGCGGCTTCGCGCCGCATTATGCTTCCGTCCCATTGGCAGGGCAGGACAAACCGACGGAAGTGAAGTTCGTGCTTCTGCCCGGACACCGCTTGGCGGCAAGAGTGGTCGACGAGCAAGGAAACCCCGTCGGACAGGTCGAGGTCGGGTTGTGGGCGAGCGCAGCACCGGGAACGTCCGCTATAGGCCAGACGGATGACGACGGAAGATTTACTTCGGAATCGCTTCCTGCAGCCTGCAAATTCACCTTCGCCAAGCAGGGCTTCATGATGATTCCGGCGCGGCCATTGGAACTTGACTCCAATGCCGAGACGGTCATCGTCATGCAGCGCATCGCCGCTCGGCGCGTCGAGGTTGTCAGCGCTGCTGATGGCCGCCCCGTGCGCGAATTCGTCATGGGAACGAGGACGAGATTGGGCGACGTCGGCAAGCCGAGGGATCGGGCGTTGCACGTTTTCACCGCGGATGGGACTATTGAACTCGATCGCTTGTGGAAGGACATGCCCGAGCGTCTGGTCGTCGACGCGAAGGGATACGTGCGGCAGATCAGCGAAAACTTAGCGGGCGCTTCACGCGACAACGTGCCGGTCATCGTATTTGCACTAGATGTCGACGATCCGGCGGCCTACGCGAAGTACGGCGGCCGCATCCTCGACGATGATGGCTCGGGGGTCGCAGACGTCGAGTTACGGCTGCTGTGCACGGTCAGCGCACCGGACGAGGACCATGTAACGACGAATACGTACCTCGACAGCATCGTGAGGGGTTGGGCCAAGAACTTCGATAGAATCGTGCGCTGTGAGTCGGCGAAAAGCGATCCGCAGGGGCGATTCGCGTTTGCCGGCGTGCCGCGAACCGCTCACGTGTTTCTGGTCTGGTGGAAGGCGGGGAAAGCGCCGGGTATGAGCACGCACTTGGAAAAACTTACCGGCGCGGCCGCCGAGCAAATGGCACTCATTGCCGAGTCGGCGGCCAGTGCCGAGGTCCATATCGACCGCCAGGCGTTTCCAGACGCCAAGGAAGTGTTTTTCTTCCGGCCGCGACGCGACGCGATCATAGAGCTCGTCACAACATTGCGATTGGAACTTGATCCCGGACAGGACTCGGTCGAAATAGGCGACCTGCCCGCGGGGAATTACGAGGTGCAATTGCGCGGCGCCCGAGGTCCAGGCGGCGCGTTAGCCCGACACGGCTTCCGTCTGGACCGGGGGCAGAAGCTTCGCGTCGATTTATCCGCCGAACATCGCGAAGGCGCCCGCCGGCGTCGGGGGCGTTGAACTTCACCGACCGATCATTCACCAAAAAAGTTAGGCAGGCGCTGTTCCGTCGCGGCGGTGAGTAACGACCGCAGGACGTTCATCCGCCGACAAACAGTTCAACTGCTTCTCTCGGCGCCCGGCGGCGACAGTTGCTGAATCTGAATCTCGCGGAAGTAGATTTCCGCCTTCAGCGCCTGGAGCATGATGCGGCCTCGGTGCAAGGTGGCATGGCCTCGCTCATCGATCGTTCGGGCCTCATTCACTAGCTTGCCGTTAAGGCGAATCGAAATCTTGTCGCCCAGGCAGATGCACTCGAGGGTGTTCCATTCGTCGTGCGGCTTCTCAAGATCGACGCGACCGCGGAATCCTTTCACATCATGCCACTTCGGCGCCCGGCGCAGCCGGATCAATTCGCCGCGTGAAAAGGTCGTCAAGGGAGCGCCCGGCCGGAACTGATAGTACGGCAGGGTCGACTTCGGCGATTTGGCTGCCGGGTCGAGCTCCAACAAATTGGCCTCGGCCGTCAGGCTCAAGACATGATGGCGTCCGAAGCCGATGAGTTGCAGGCTGCCGGTATCTCCTTCCATGATTCGGCAGCGCACCGACTTCATCCAATGCTGGTTCACGGCGCCGTCGAGGCCGTCGCAATGCAACAACACGCCGCTCGAACGCGCCAGGGCTTCACGCGGCGGCCAGGTTTGCTCGCCCCACTTGTACTCGATGACAAGGCGATAGTTCTCGTATTCCTCTTCCGTCACGAGGCCCCCTTCCACCTCGCCCGAAAAATGAATCATGTGGTCGCGAACGGAGATCGTACGCTTCGGATCGTGGTTGACGCCGAGCGGCGCGGCGCCGGGCAACGGCGGACCAAGATACGTGTAAAAGTTGCGCAAGCTCAACCCGTTGAACAACCGCACCAGTTTGCCGGCTTCTTGCTTGGCCGGTCCGGGCACATCCGCGCTGGCTGACGGTTTTGCCGGCGGCTTGGCCTCGCCTTGCGGCGGGGAGTCGCTCGCCGCGACCGGCGTCACAACGGCGTCTTTAACCTTTGCGTCGGTAGACGGCGTCGAGGCCGCAGGCGCCACCGCGTCAGGCGCACCCGGATCGGCCGCAGGCGCCAGCTTATCGGTGAATTTAAGTCCGACCGCGACGAGAATCGGTGCAATCACCGTGGCGAACGCGCCGCCGAGAACCTTGATCCAAAAACTATCCGCTGATCCATCCGTAGCCACCGTGGCTCTCCTCGCACTGCCTCGGAACAACCCCGCTAAAGGCTTTAATGAACGCGATAACGGCCTGCTACTTACACTCGGTGCAGCTCAATTTTAGCACTCGCTGGGTCCGTAGCCATACAACGGCGACAAAGAGCCGCGGAGCCACTGCTGCAAGAGACGTCAAAGCCAAGCAGCCCTCGGACTTGGGCGTTGCGTGGACAATGGCTATCAGCGAACTCTGCATTGATCCGCAAGTCTTGCCTGGCAGCAAAGATGCCGCGGCCAAATGCAATTGCGCCGCAGTTATCGCCGCACGCGGCCCGAAGCCATACCGCCCACGAGCGCGGCGACTTCATCTTTGGTGACGTAGTTGAAATCGCCTTTGATGGAGTGCTTCAAGCAACTGGCGGCGACGGCAAAGTGCAAAGCCTTGTCGGGCTCGGCAAAATCCTGCGAGTGCAAGGCATAGAGCAATCCGGCGCCAAAGGCGTCGCCCGCCCCGACGCGATCGACGATATGACGGATTTCGTAAGGCTTATATTCGCCTTGCTCATCGACCGGCGCAAACATCGCGCGGCCGGTGGGCACGTCGAATAACATCGCTCCCCAATTGTTATGATCGGCCGAGATGCTTTCGCGCAGCGTGATCGCCACCTTCGACAGATTGGGAAATCGCTCGGCGATCGCTTCTGCGACGCGATGATATGCCCTGGCGTGAATGCGGCCGTGTTCGACGGCGGTCCCTTCGGCATGGATGCCCAAGACGTCGGCGGCGTCTTCCTCGTTGGCGATCACCAGGTCGACGTGCGGCAGAATTTGCGACATGCATTCGTGCGCCAGTTGCTTGGCGCCGAAGCCCGGTCGCCAGCGCCACAACTTATTGCGGAAGTTCAGATCGCACGATACGCCAAGCCCGCGCTGCTTGGCCAGGCGAACCAGTTCGAGCGTGGCGAGAAATCCATTCTCGCTCAGCGAAGGCGTGATGCCGGTGACGTGCGTCCAAGTCGCGCCTTCCAGCGCGGCGGCGAAGTCATATTCGGCCGGCGCGGCCAGACTGATCGCACTGTGATCACGATCGTAGACCACCGTCGAGCTACGCTGGTTGGCGCCGGTCTCGACAAAGTACACCCCTAAGCGACCGGAATCGCGGCGGAGGATCTGACTCGTATCGACCCCTAATTGCCGCATCACGGCCACGACGCTCTCGGCAATCGGATTCTTCGGCAGCGCCGTCAGATAACGGCATGGGGCGCCGAACATTGCCAACGACGCGCAGACGTTCGCCTCGGCGCCGGCAAAGGTAATATCGACGCTGCCGGGCATTGCCTGGCGAAAGCGTAATTGCCCAGGCGGGGCGACCCGCATCATGATCTCGCCAAATGCGACAAACATCGAGCTGTTCCTTCGCTAGCGCCTGCGACAGGCGGCTGATTATCGAGAGTTCGGGAAAGCCAAGTAGCCGCGAGTCTTGGGCAACGCGCGTGCGTTAAATCAGTTCACGAATCGGCAGGGCCGAGGAGGGCAAGAGCGGCACGGGCCGATCAAAGCGATCTTTCACGAACGAATGCGGATCAATCCCAAGTCGCTGATACAGCGTCGCGAGCACATCGAGATAATGCACTGGGCGGCCCGCGGCATACGCGCCCAGCTTGTCGGTCGAGCCGATCACTTGTCCGGTCCGCATTCCTCCGCCTGCCAACAGCGCCGAATTGACCGGCGCCCAATGGTCGCGGCCAGCCTGCGCGTTGATCTTAGGCGTGCGGCCGAACTCGCCCCACACAATCACCGTCACGTCATCGCCGAGGCCGCGTTGGTGCAGGTCTTCGACCAGCGCCGAAATGCCCTGGTCGTACTGCGGCAAATTCCCCTTCAAATGACCGAAGTTGTTGCCATGCGTGTCCCAAAAGCCATAGCCGACCGTAACGCAGCGGGCGCCGGCTTCGACCAGCCGACGGGCCATCAGCAAGTGATCGTTCAACAGCGGGGCGCCGTCCCCCTGATGCTTCGGCGAGCCGTGACCGTAGCGTTCGCGTATGGCCGCATCCTCGCGATCAAGATTCATGGCCTCAAGCAGCTTGCTCGAAGTCAGCACGTCAAACGCCCGGCGATAAGCCGTGTCCAGCTTATCGACTTCCAGACTGTCGACGTCGCGGCGGAAGCGATCGAAGCCGTCGAGCAGCCGGCGGCGATCTGAGAGTTGGTCGAGGGAGATCTCGCGCAGCTTCATGTTGGCCACGTCCTCGCCGTGCGCGGTCACGCCGCCGAAGGCGCTGCCCAAGATGCCCGGCCCAGGGCTGTTGTACGGCCGGTGCTGCATCACGGGGAACAAATCGACGAAAGGCGGCACAGCATCGTCCGGGGACCCCTTCAACCGCGCCACCACTGACCCAACGTTGGGCCGCCCATCGCGGTTCGCCTCGTTCATCGGGTAACCGGTCAGATTTTGGAAGCTGGAGTGCTCGTCGCGCAAGCCGACGATCGATCGAATCACCGCCAGCTTATCCATCATGCCGGCGAGCTTCGGCAGTAACTCGCAAATCTGCACGCCGGGCAGACGAGTGTCGATGGGCTTGAATTCGCCCCGCACCTCTTGCGGCGCCTCGGGCTTTAAGTCAAACGAGTCCTGATGAGCCAGACCGCCGGTGAGATACACCATGATGATGGCTTTGCGCGATCGCCGGGCGCCCGTCGCTTCTTCAGCCTGCAGCAAGCCTGGCAAGCTTAGCCCGCCCGCTGCCAGGGAGCCGATTTTCAGAAACGAGCGCCGCGAAACGCCATCGCAAAGACGGCGTTTTTCGCCTACCAAGGTCAGCATCGCTCAGTCCTCTTGCACTCTAGAGATTTTTCCGAAAGCCATTTGCCGCGTTCTGATCGCCGCCTTCTGATCGAATTCGACTGATTTTAGGTTGAGCGGGGGGGCGGCCGCAAGCTGAACGAGGCTATGCTGAATTGCTCCTACATTACCATCATGACGCTGGTTGGAAATGTGTCATAAATTCCGATACGGCCGAGGCAAAGGCTGCCACGGTTTCCAGCACAGCGGCCCTCGTCGTTGGATTGCCAAAGTCCGTCTTGGCGACCGTTCGGCACATGCCGGTCTGGTCCAACAACTCGGCAAGAAGATAACCTGTTCCAGGCTTAAAGCTGAAACTGAACAATTCCCCAGCTTTGGCATAATCGACCCAAACGCGCTCGGCTGGATGTCGAGGCCTGTTGCAAGCGTTGAAAACGAACCCGACCGCAAAGAGCGCCGGCTCAATTTCCTCGCGGACGAGATCGATTAAGGTGGAAACGCCAATCGGTTTGTCGGGCTTCGGCGGAGACTCGCGCCGGCGCTTCCGGCACGTGCGGCAGCGTTTGGTCGTGGAATAGATCGATCCCTTCGCAACTTCGTACCACCATTGCTGCTGTCTGGCGGTCCACACCTCTGATTTTCCGCAATCCGCGCAAACGAAAGGTTCGTCCTGGTAAAACGACCGGCCGCTGTAAGAGTTATTTGGCGCCTGTCGGGACGCGTCGGCGACGATAATGGCTCCAGGCGCCGGCGGGGATGGCCGCTCGCTCTGTTCCGCCTCTCGTTGGTATCGCGGCACGCGCTTTTTCGCCATGGACGCACAATACCATACTTATGGTCATGCCGTGCCATTCCACCATCGCGGGTTCGCCGTCCGTTGCGGCCTGTCTGCCAGCGATGTTCGGTCTGCCGACGCCCTTTTATCGCTCTCTGGCCGGCCCTTGACCGTGTTGCGTAACAATCGGTATAGTAAGTTGTTAGGTTCAATGACTGTCATGCAAGACACAAGCGTCGCCCATGCCTCCCGTCGTTATCGATTTGCGCAGCGCGGAAGATTCTCGCGATGTCGTGCACCGCGCCGTGCAAGCTTTGGCTGAAGGCAAAGTCGTAGCGTTCCCAACCGAAACGGTCTACGGACTGGCGGCCAGTGCGCTGAGCGAATCGGCGGTGAACCAGTTGGTCAAAAGCGGGCTGACGGGCGGCAAACAACCGCTGACCTTGGCCGTCAAAAGCGCGGACGAGGCGCTCGATTATGTACCCAACCTCAGCCCATTGGGCGAACGGCTGGCCCGTCGCTGCTGGCCCGGGCCGGTGACCCTGGTTGTGGAAGACAGTCATCCCGACAGCCTCCTCCGGCAACTCTGTCCCGCAGTCCAGCAAGCCTTAGCCCCTGATGGCACGGTAGGGTTGCGAGTGCCGGCTCATCAGGCCATCCACGACGTGCTCCGACTGCTCGCCGGGCCGGTGGTATTAACCGGCGCGCGCCGCGAGGGTCAGCCCGACGCGGTCACCGCCCAACAGGTCATCGAGCGTTTGAACGATGACGTGCAGTTGGTGCTCGACGACGGGCGCAGTCGGTTCGGCCAGCCTGCCAGCGTCGTGCGCGTGCACGAGCGAGACTTTGACGTCGTCGAAATCGGCGTCGTCTCTGAACAGACGCTCAAGCGATTGGCGAGCCTGATCGTGTTGCTCGTTTGCACGGGCAATACCTGCCGCAGCCCGATGGCCGAGGGCTTGTTCCGCCATCTGTTGGCGAAGAAAGTGGGTTGCCAGCCAGGCGAACTGGAAGATCGCGGAGTGGTCGTCATGTCGGCCGGCATTGCCGCCATGTTGGGCGGCCGCGCCGCCGCCGAGGCGATGCAAGTCATGTCGGAGCAGAACATCGATTTATCGACGCACGAAAGTCAGCCGCTCACCGAACAGCTCGTGCGACACGCGGATCTGATTCTGCCTATGACTCGTTCGCATCGGCAAGCAATCCTGGCGGAATGGCCGGAGGCGGCCCCACGCGTCAAACTGCTCGCTCATGACGGGACCGACGTCCCCGACCCGATCGGCGGTCCCATCGAACAGTACCAACGCTGCGTGGCGCAGATGAAGCCAGAAATCGAAAAGTGGGTGGATGAACTGAAACTCTGAACGTTTTTGCAGCGACTGCCTGAAACGTTAGAAGGATTGAAAGCTCATGCGTATTGCCATCGGCAGCGACCATCGCGGTTTTGCCGTCAAACAGAAATTGATCGAACTGCTCAAGCAGCTTGGCCATGAGGCCGTCGACGTCGGCGCCAGCGGCTCAGAGAGCTGCGACTACCCCGACATCGCCAGCGTCGTCGGACAGCAAGTCAGCCAGCATGAGGTGGACCGCGGCATCTTGATTTGCGGCACGGGCATCGGCATGTCGATCGCAGCCAACAAGATTGCAGGCGTGCGCGCGGCGCCGTGTCACGATGATCTCTCGGCGGAAATGAGCCGGCGCCATAATGATCTGAACGTGCTCTGCCTCTCGGCCGACATGCTCGGCGAAAAGCTGATCGACCGGATGGTCGAGATTTGGCTGAACACGGAATTCGAAGGCGGTCGCCACGCGCGACGAGTCGAAAAAATCCAGCAACTGGAAAGCCAGACGCTCAAGGGTTGATTCGAGGGCGACTTCTTCGCCCGCCGCGCGCTGCGGCAACCACGCGCGGCGCGACTTTCTACGGCGAGTTTGCCGGTTATGCCGATTCTAGCAGCGAAACATTTGCGTCCTTAGCGATTGCGCGACACGCCTGCGACAAACTTCGTGAGATTCCTTAAAGAGGCTCGCGCAAAGCGTCTTGAACCCCTCGCGAATCCTGTTAGAGTCGAAACTTAGGAAGCAATTGATTCGCCGCAAAGATGTGCTGGGGAAAAGGCTGGCGCCATGCAGGAATTCAACCTGAGCCGATCGGACGACGTCGATCATTTGTTGCGCAATGCCCAACTGCGCGATGAATTGGAGCCGTTCTTCGACGAGTCGATCACGCGGCTCAACATTCAGGAAATGCCGACCCCGGTTGAAAATGAATATCTGGCCAGCATGCTGGCCTGGGAACGGGCGCCCGTCGTGCCAATCTCGCAATGGTTCGATCCCGAACTGAAGCTTCCGGCGCCTGAGTCGCTTGATGATTTAGCGCTGCACGAGACGCTGTGGGATACGATCCAGAAACTGTTCGACAAGCGAATCGTGCTCGACTTCACCGACCATCTCTCCGACCGGCAGTTATATTGCCTGATCTATCGCGACATTCTGCCATCGCCCGAAAAGAAGATCGCCGCCTCAGAGCACTACTTGCACTGGGACTGCGCCGATGCCGGCGGCGATCCGGACGTCTGGCTGCGTTATTACGCATCGCCAGAAGATCGCGAGCATTGGTCGGAGTCGGGCGAACCGCTGCCCCCGGTCGAGCCGCTTCCGTATCCGCGCCGCTTGCCTCGCCGTCCGCTGTAACGAGAGGCAAGTAACAAGAGGCAAAGCGAAAACCGCATTGCGCTGAAGACTCGCCCGCTAGCGCCGCTGGAGGATCGGCGATTCGACGCGGCAGTGACATTTGCGCCGGCGATGCCGTTGGGCCGTGCACTCGCCGCGCACTATTCGTGGCGCAGCGCAATTTCTGTCGCTTTTGGGTCAGCCGATCGTTCCAGCAATTCGCTAAGTTGGAACTGGTAGTACCGCTGCGTGGCGGCGGGTTGGCCGTCGGCCGATGCGTTGGCGACCCAGAGCTTTGTTGATTTCGGCTCGAATAGGACGCTGTGCAGGTTCGACTTCATCGCCACGGGACAATCCATCAGGCGAAGCGCCGTCTCTGCGGTGAACTGTCCGCGCTGCTCGCGCACTCGGCGGGCCAACTCCTTGTAGCGATCGCCGGCCGATAATAGCACGGCGTCTTCAGTCGGCTCGGGCAACCGCGGATGGAATTCGCCTGGCTTGATCACCTGAAACTCGTTCCAGTGGGCGGCGAGCCCGACCGCCTGATTTTCATCGCCGTCAGCCACGACGTAATAGTATTCGCATGTGCGTTTGCTCTCGCGGAAGATGGCAACGGCATCGTCGAGCGTTTTCGCCTCTTCTAGCACGCGGCGCACGAGGAACGCCATGGGAGTTCCTTCCCAATGCCCCAGACCGCGGCCGCCCATTTCACCGACGGAGACATGTTCAGCGTTCATGCCCGTCACAGAGCCGACGAAGCCGGCATAGGTCACATTGATGAAGGGAATCCTTCCTTCCGGCTCTCCCACAACCAGCACCGCGTGCTCCTGCAGCTTCCAGTCGATCGAGTAATCGAGAATGCGGCCGTGATAGAGCGTACCGTCCTGCGTCGCACTGTTCATCACCGCGAAACCGCTGCAGTGAAACAACTCGGGAATGAAGTTCGCCACGATCACGTCTTCCGCTTCGCACTCGGCGCCTGCCGCAATGCCGTTCATCTCTTCCAGAAATCGCTCCGGCATATGTCTCCGCTGGATGCCGACGATCATCGAAATCAACTGCTTGGGCTCGAGCTTCAGACCGAAGAACTCCAGCTTGGCGTCTTTAGCCTTTACCTCGAACAAGTAGTGCATGTTTTCGCGGATGTGGTCTTTCAACAGCGCCCCGTGCTGATAGCCCATCTCGTACGGCGTGCCTTTCACATGCAGCACGCGGTAGCCGTCGATCTCTTCCAAGAAACCGTCGCCGCAGCGGGCGATCGTTTCCGCATGGGCGGGCAGACACAGAGCCGCCGCAAGCAGCGCCAGCGTAAAACGAGAAAACCTGCAAAACGCGGCAACCATCGCATGCTCCTCGCTCGAGCCAATGACAAGGCGGTCTACTGCTCTATACCGCGAATATAGCCGAAAGGTTTCAAACGGCCCCAGACCAGTTCCGCCGGCGCACGAGGCAGCCGTGCGCTAGGTTCGAAGGGTTCCGCTAAACGCCGGGACCAAACCGCTCCCTGGAAGACGCTTCGTCAGTTGTCGCTATTCCGCTTGACAGATGATCTCGCACAGCTTGCCGAGCGTCTGTCCGACCTTCTCGCGGTCGGCCGAACCTTTCGTGTGAACATGGTTCACGAACATGGCGAAGGCCAACTCGCGTCCCTTGGCTGTCGTCAAATATCCCGCTAACGCTTTGCTGGTCAGCAGTTCGCCGCCATTCATGGTGTTCGACCAGAGCAACGTGCCGGTCTTGGCCTGCACCTTGCCGCGGGCCGGGCTGTCTTTACCGACGGCGCGTGCCAGCGTGCCGTCCCGCCCCAAAACAGGCAGCCCTTCGCGATACGCCGCGAAATCGGGACGTGATGACATATAGCGGAGCAGTTGCACCGCGGCGCGCGGCGTGACATAGTCGGCCGGGTCGCCGCCGGCAGC
>JAICIG010000133.1 GCA_025924495.1 Pirellulales bacterium
GCGTTGCACAAGAATCGTGCTGACCCGTCGAGGCTTTTCCGCTTGGTATGCATTCCAGCGATGGCCGTCATGCCAGGCCCAAGAATTCGAAGGCAACCAGTACCACCAGCGACCGGCGTGATACTTAAATCGCCACGCCTCATTTGTCGCCGGCGCGGCGCCGTTTTCCAGCGATGCCTGGCGAACTGCGGGCGTCGTTCCATCGTCTCCAGCAGCCGGGCGAAGGTCGGCGCCGAACATGGCCCAAGCTGTAGCCGCAGTGAAAAGAATCAACCGATGAAAGGCGGCCGCAACCGTTGTTGTCGATTGAATTGAAGAACCGGACTCTCGCGCTGGTAGCATTAACACGGCAAGTTCCTCCTTCTTGGTAGGATCCGTGATGCCTAGCTCGGCTTCGATTGACTCCGTTCGTCGCAGCTTCTAAAGACGCGCTCGCGTCTTGAACAATGACGTTTCTAAATTCAACTGCCCTCAATAATTTTCAAGCTAAAAAAATGGCAAATCAAGTCCGACAATTTGGCGGAAGGTGCGGCAATTTGACGCTGCGAAATGATGATGCGATAAGGCGTCGTCCCGTAACGGCCGCTTGTTTTCTAGGCATTGACGAGCAAAGCCTGATTCAACCATCGAAATTCCCGCCGACTTGCGTTCATCTAGGGCGATTGAGTCGCCTGTAAGCGGTAATGAGTGACTTGCCCTCTCCCACCCGCTATAACAGGACTGCCGTGTCTTAACCGATCATTAGGGGTAGGAATGATCCGATGAACCTCTCTTCCGCGCGGCGGTTGCTTAACAAGCAGTTTGGTTTCGAAGAATTCCGGCCCGGGCAGGGCGAGGTCATCGAAAGCTTGCTCGCCGGGCATTCGGCCGCGGCGGTGTTTCCCACAGGCGGCGGCAAGTCGCTCTGTTATCAACTGCCGGCTCAATTGATCGGCGGCTTGACGCTGGTTGTCTCGCCGTTGATCGCGCTCATGAAAGATCAGATCGACGGCTTGAAGCGACGCGGCATTGCGGCCGAACGGATCGACTCCACGTTGTCGGCGGAAGAGCTCTCGCCGGTGATGCAGGCCATTCGCGAAGGCGGCTTGCGGCTGCTCTACGTCGCGCCCGAGCGATTCAACAACGAACGGTTTCGCGAGTCGATGAGCCGCACGAAGATCGCAATGTTTGCGGTCGACGAGGCCCATTGCATTTCGGAATGGGGGCACAGCTTTCGGCCCGACTATCTCAAGCTGGCCCGCTTCGCCAAACAATGCCGCGCCGAGCGCGTGTTGGCCCTCACGGCCACCGCCACGCCGCAGGTTTTGACCGACATCTGCCGCGAGTTCGAGATTGAATCCGGCCATGCCGTGCGGACGGGGTTTTATCGCCCGAATCTGACGCTTGCTACGACGCCCGTTGCGGCGCGCGAACGAGATGCTCTGCTCGCCCAACGGCTCAAATCATCTCCGCCAGGGCCGACGATCATCTACGTCACGCTGCAGCGTACGGCGGAAACCGTGGCCCAGCGGCTCGCCGCGGCCGGCCTCGTGGCCAAGGCCTATCATGCCGGCATGGACGACGACAAGCGGACCGAGGTGCAAGACTGGTTCATGCAGAGCGACCGCGGCGTTGTGGTCGCGACGATCGCCTTTGGCATGGGGGTCGACAAGGCGGATATTCGCTACGTTTATCATTACAATCTGCCGAAGAGCCTGGAGAACTACTCGCAGGAAATCGGCCGCGCAGGCCGAGATGGACAGGAGTCAAAATGCGAAATTTTCGTCTGCCCCGACGATCGGGGGGCGCTCGAAAACTTCGCTCATGGCGATACGCCCAGCCGCGAGAGCGTCCGCGGCCTGCTGGGTGATGTCTTTCGCACAGGCCGCGATTTCGATCTCTCGACCTATGAGTGCGCCGGCCGGCACGACATTCGGCAACTCGTTGTCCAGACGTTGCTGACTTACCTCGAGCTTGCCGGGCATCTGCAGGCTGGTACGCCTTTCTACTCGCGTTACAGCTTTCAACCGCTCAAGTCCTCGCAGGAGATTCTGGCCCAGTTCGAGGGCGAGCGCCGCGAGTTTCTAGCCCAGGTCTTGCGACAAGCCCGCAAGGCGAAAACCTGGTTCCACATCGACCTGGAACAAGCCGGCCGCGCGATCGGCCAACCGCGAGATCGGATCGTTCGCGCCTTCGACTATTTAGCCGAGCAGCGGCTCGTTGAACTGCGGGCCGAAGGAGTGCGGCAGACCTATCGGTTATTGAAAACGCCTGGCGATCTCGACGCGCTGGCCAACGAGCTACACCGTCGCCTCATGGAACGAGAGAGACGCGAGATCGCCCGGCTCGAACAAGTGCTGGAACTGGCGGGTCGCGACGGCTGCCAGACGGCGATGCTGGCCGAACATTTCGGCGAACGACTGCCGAAGCCATGCGGCCATTGCACCTGGTGCGCCAGCGGAACGCCCGTTGTGCTGCTGCCCAGGCATGAAGCGGCGATCGACGAAGACATTTGGCGTCGAGCGATGAAATTGGCTGCCGAGAAGCCGGATGTATTGGCCGAGCCGCGCGCGCTGGCCCGATTCCTCTGCGGCCTGACCTCGCCTCGTCTCAGCGCCGCGCGCCTAGGAGGTCACGCCCTGTTTGGCGCGGCGGCGCAAATGCCATTCGCCAAGGTCTTCGAACGTGCGGCAAGCGAGCTCGCCAAGCGAGGCGCTCGCGGCCCAATTGCCGCGACTTAATTCTTGTAGGCGACTTAGCGATCGCCGGCCGAGATCAATCGTCGTCGATTCGGCCGCCGAAGCCCCGACCATAGTTGCCGTAGCGGCCATAGTTCCCATAGCCGCCGTAGTTGCCATACCCATAGGCCGGGTAGCCCCCGCCGTAGTTGCCATAGCCGTAGGCGTTGTTGTAGCCGAATACGGGGTACCCGGCGCCGTATCCCGAATAAACTTGATTGCCATAGCCGTAGTTCCCGTACGCCGGGTAACCGCCGTAGTAATTCGACTGATAGCCGTAATTTCCATACCCTCGGCCATATCCACCATATCCGCCGTAGCCGCCGTTGAGATACTGATTGATGGCGCCTTGGATGAACTGCCGCCCGCCCGCCTCTGCCCCCTGGGGCATTGTCGCCAGACCGGCCGCCATGGCCAGGCACGTCAATAGTCCGATTTTCAAATGAGCTTGCATGATGAACTCCCGTCTCGCGAATTAGATTGCTAGAAGTAGATTTGCAGATTGGGCAGAGCTTTCTGGAGCTTCTCGACGCCGGCCTCTGAAACCGGAGCGCCTGCCAGATCGAGCAATTCCAGCCCAGGCATCTTGGCGAGCTGTTCCAAACCCTTGTCGGTAATCTGCGTATGGCTCAGATCGAGCGCCTTGAGGCTTTTCAACTTGCCCAGGTTTTTCAATCCGTTGTCGCTCAGGTGGCAGTGGCTGAGCCTGAGAGCTTGCAGTTTCTGCATGCCGCTCAATTGGGCCAGGCCCTGGTCGGTCACTTCGGGACCGAGGGCGAGCGATTCCAGGCCCGTCAGGTCTTTCAACTTTTCCAGACCTTTATCGGTGATTTCGCTTTGGGCCATGTTCAGATGTTTGAGCTCTTTGAAGCCGGCTAGATGCTCCAAACCGTCGTCAGTTACATGCCGCCCGCTCAGGTGCAGCGACTCGAGATGTTTGAAAGCCGCAACATGCTCCAACCCTGCATCGGTCACTTGAGTGCCGTAGAGCGACAACATCTGCAGCTTGGTTAGTCCAGAGAGCTGCCCTATTCCCTGGTCGGTGATCTGGGACCCGCCAATGACGAGCGTATCCAGGTTCTTCAAGTTCTTGATCTGCGACAGGCCTTGATCGCTGATCCGACCCTCATGAATCGACAAGGTTTGCAAGTTCGTCAGGTCGGCTAGCGCGGCGATGCCGGCATCGGAGAAATCTCCGCCCCCCAGGACCAAATGTTCGAGCTTGGTCAGGGGCTTCAAATGTTCGAGCGCCCCGTCGCCCAAGTGCTGGCCCTCGAGCACGAGCGACGTCAGTCCGGTCATAGCTTCGATCGTCGCCAGCCCTTCGTCGCTGAGCCGCGCGCCTCGGAGGTCGAGGGTGTCGAGTTTTTTCAGACCTGACAGCGACTTCAGGCCCGACCCGGTAACTTGCGTGCCGTGCAAGTGCAGCGATTCCAGATTGCTTAAGCCCGACAGCGACTTCAAGCCCGAGTCGGTTACACGGGGTGCGTTGAGCACGAGCACTTTCAGGCTTTTGAGATCTTTGAGCGCCGCAATGCTATCGTCGGTCACGTCGCGGCCGACCAGGTCGAGCGATTGCAGTTTGTTGTGGCTAACGAGAGCGATGATACCATCATCGCTAACTTTCGTGCCGACCAGGGCCGCCGCCTCCAATTCCGGCTGAACGCCGATGATTTCGATCACGTCGTCGGTCGCCTGCGGGCCGCGCAGATCGATCGCCACGATCGGTTTGCCAGCTCGTTTTAGGTCGCGATGGGCCGTGACGCCACGTTCTTTCAGCTTGGCTTGCAGAGCGTCGTCGCCCGTCTTTTTCTCTTGGGCCGCTAGCGGCATCCCCGCCAACAGGACGGCTGCCGTCAAGAATGCGATACTGCGAAGCTTCATGGACGTTTCCTTTAATAAGGAAGACAAGGAACTGATCGATGCGAGATCTGCACCGACCGATGGCGCCGGTAGCGTCCCAGCGAGATAGCAAATGAGGCGCCGTGGGCGGCTATTGCGGAAAACAACGACTTTCCCGCTTCCTAACGGAGCCGCCTAGACTGTCGCTGCATGCGACTGTCGCGAGCATCTGGCCGATATCGAGTCATCCAGGCGTCAATCAGAGCTGTGCAAGCCGACGATCCAACTGGAAATCGGTAACGGCCGTCAACCGCCGCTGACTTCTCGTACCGCGGAAATGAGGCTTGGTTTTAAGCCCCGGAGCGCAGCGGCAGCGAGGCTTGCCGCGACGAACGGCGGAACCTGTTCGATGGCGACTGGTAGAATTCAGCCCACGGCGTCGAACTGCTCGCCTTTGCCGATCGCCTGACTCAGCTTGGCGGCGGAGGCGAGCAACTGATTGGCGGCATCGCCCTGTTGCTGTTGCGCGTTGAGGGCAAGTCTCGCCACGCCAATCGAGATTTGTTGGCCAAGCAATGCCTGGCTCGCCTGCGATGCTCCGCTGCTGGCCGAACACGATCCAGAACTGCACATAGGCTGCCTCAATGACTAAACGGGTGCGCACCATCAGCCCTCGCGGGCATGGAATGCGCTACCGACAGTTATCGTCGCCTTCCATCGTCAAACTTTGCGCCGGCTGCAAATTGACAGATAGCGCTAGTGGCGCCGGTTGTAGGGGCGGCGCCATAGGGTCATGGCGGGCAGTTGTCGATGGCGACTCTCGGAACGTCCGCGGCGAGCTAATGTTTAAGTATGGACGCCCAACGAGTTCCGGCCATCTTGTTGATGGAAGAGCATCTGATCGTCGGCGAGGTAGAAACTCGCGGCCATCGGATGCTCGATGTACTCAACGAGGTCATGGCCGACTGGCTACACGTGCACGATGCACACATATCGCGCCGCTGGGCGAAGGCGCAGGCCGTCGCCACGGCAGCTGAGTTGCCCGTCCGCAAGGCCGACGTCAAAATCGCCGTTCTGGGCGGCGGCAAACACGAAGCTCCGGAAAGACGTCGCTTTGCACGCGTCGAAAAGAGGCAATTCTCGGCGCTGGCTCTCGTGGGCAGTTATGAAGTCCAAGGCTGTTTGCATTTGAAAGGCAAGCGCGATCCCGTCTTGCTGTTGGCCGAACTGAGCTCTTTCATACCGTTGACGGAAGCCACGATCTCGCACGCTGCTCCCAACGATGACAAGTTGGAAGCGGACGTCGCCATCATCAACAAGTCCGCCATCGGAGCTTTCCACATCGGCGATGCCTTGCCCTCGGCGCCGCCAGACCATTCCCTGACCTTCTCGGCCGACTTGGGCGAACAGACGCTCCCGCGATAACGGCCTGTATATCATCGCTTCTCATTAGGGCGCGCCCTCTGTAGCGTGTCAGGAACTACTCGTCGGCGCTCAAATGGTATGACCATCCAGCCGTCGCGCCGCTTGTCTTCGCACGCTTAACGCGATACTCTTCCGAGGGTTCGATTCGATTCCTTGTTGCTATGCCCGACCGCCCTTGCCTGCCGCCGACCTGAATCTCGAATCGCTGCTCGCCTCGGGATTTCTGGCCCGCGTCGAGCATCACCCGGTGCTGGCTTCGACAAACGATTACGCGCGCGAGACGGCGGCCCAGACCGCGGGCGAGTTGCCGCTGTTGATCATCGCCGACGAGCAGACCGCGGGCCGAGGGCGTGGCGCCAACCGCTGGTGGACGGGCGGCGGCAGCCTGGCGTGCAGCTTGCTGTTCGATCCCGCGGCGGTTGGCATCGACCGCCGCTATTTCTCGATGATTCCGCTAGCGGCTGCGGTGGCGATTGCCGAAACCGCGGCGGCCATTGTCTCGGCGCAACCGATCGGCGTACATTGGCCGAACGATGTGTTTGTCGCGGGCCGCAAGCTGGCCGGCATCCTGGTCGAGGGGCTGCCGAATGGCCGCCACATTCTAGGCATGGGTTGCAACGTGAACAATTCGTTGGCAGCAGCTCCGTCGGAGTTGCAAACCATCGCCACGTCGCTCGTCGATCTGACAGGCCGTGTTCACCATCGTACGGCCGTCTTGCTCGGCGTGTTAGAGAAGCTCAACGATCGGCTTGTGCAACTGGCCGCGGCGCCGGAGCAGTTGGGCCAGCGTGCCGACGAACTTTGTTTGCAGCGCGGCCGGCGGCTGACCATCCAGAGCGGCAATCGCCAATCGACCGGCGTTTGCGCTGGCATCGCCCGCGATGGGGCGTTGCTTTTGGAAACGCCCGCAGGGTTAGAGACGCACTACTCGGGCGTGTTGATCCACGACGTTTAGCACGTCTGGCAGCGGAAGTCGTGAGACATCCGAGATGCGGCGGACAAGAATGTCCGCCCGGGCTGAAAACGGCGAAGAAGAATGCCCACGCTGCTGAAGGTCCGCCCGCCTCGCACAGGAGGGCAGGCATTCCTGCCTGCCTCGACTTGTGCCTTAATCCCACCACCACTGGCCGGCTTTGAGGTGGTCGAGCGAGGTCTGCTTGCGGGCCTCGTCGACTTTGCCTTCCTTGTCGGCGATCAGATTCTCCGACTTCAAGGCCATCTCGGCCTCGATGTGAACGCCGCCGCCGACCGGAGTCATCAGTTTGTTGCCTCTCCAGACGCTGGTGACGACGGTGTCGACCTGCACCGGGGCCGCATGGGTTTCCACGGGGAACTTGTCTTCATGGCCCAACAACGGCATGTCCCAGCCCGACTTCGAGTAGAAATCTTCATGCTGGATGAAGGCCGCGGCAACCGCCATGTCGATCAGGCCGCGAAGTTGGGCATACACGGGAGATCGCGCGGCAATGTGCGGGTACCAATCGGTAAAGCTCTTGGTGAACGCGGTGCTGGCGCGGCTGGATGCGCCCGACTTGGCGCGCTGGCCGTTGGCCGAGACGAATTCGTTCTCGCCAATCAGCTTCACGCCCCAGCCGACCATTTCCATCGCCTGGTGGTCCTCGCTGATCTTGAGGCACTCGTAGTTCGGCACAAAATACCAGCGTTGCAATGCGTTGCGGTTTGCCGTCGCTGGGTCGGCTTTGTCGACGTAGCTTACAAGCTTCTTATAGGGCGGCTTCTCGGCCCCAATTCCGATCAGTTTCATGCGGTAGTCGGCCTCAACCATCACTTGGGCGAAGTGAGTATTCGGCGAAATGCCCAACACTCGCACCTTCTGCAGGCCCAGGCTGGTTTGCAGGCCGTTGACGATATACTGCGTGTCGTCCGGCGTGGCGCTCGCGCCGACCGAAGCCAGAAATTGCTGCATCTTGGCCAGGCCTTCCGGCGTCGGGTCGATCGAGCAGCCGATCATCGGGCCTTCGCTCTTGCCGGGGCCATAGGCTCGCAGAGCGACGACCAGATCTTCCAGTTCCAGCATCGGGCGGCCGCTATCGACGCCCACCACGCGGCCGGTCAAGTCTTCGAACCAACCTTCCGCTGGACCGGCCAGCACGATGTCGCCCGAGTCCGGATAAAAGAACACGAACTGAATTCTCGTCAATCCGGCCAGGTAACGCATTTCTTCCGTCGGCCGTCCGCCGCCTGCTACGATCGCTTCCAGCGCTTGCTCCAGGCGATTGAGCGAGATCTTCCGCAGCGGGCTCTTTTTGCCGAGCACAGGATTCAGCGCCTGCCGGCCGGCTTCACGTTTGCGCTGGCTGAGCTGGCCGCTCGGATCGCCCATGATCTCCTTGTGCATTACGCCGTTTTCATCGACAAAGCACTTCAACAGCCGGCTGGCATCAATGCCGACGCCCGCGATGCCCGAGCCGCCCTGGCCATTGGAGCTGGTGCTGCCGCTGCTGGAGCCGCCCTGAGCCCAAGCGGATGAGGCCGTCGTCAAAGCCGCCACCATGACCAGCCCTAGCAAGACCCGCGCGGCGGGAAATCGAACGAACATGAGCGTTGCTCTCCTCAAGACGGCAAACTGTCCGGTACGCCCCCATCAGTCAGCCTTGAAAAGGGCGTCGAGATGGGGGCGATTGATGGCTCGAAAAAGCGATCGAAATCAGAAAAGATTTCTCGACCGTTCTTTGATGTTAGTCACGCCGGTAAGCTAAAGCAAGGAAAATAGGTAAGAACCGAAGGCCAGCGCGAAGGCGCCATGCTGCCGGCTTTCCACGCCGTTGCTGACGCTGGCCGACTACTCGCGCGGGTCGCATTTTTCCCTAGTTTTCTGCCTCGCGACGCGAGGAGAGAGGGTCGGCCGGGGAATTGCCCATTAGCCAGCCAACGCGAAACTCCGGCCGGCAAGCGGCCGGCATCTGGCAGAAACCGGCTGCCCTTGATGGCGGAAGAGTGTTCCGCGGTAGCTCGTGGCCGGCGGCAAACAGAAAGTAGCGCTACACCCCGGCGCCTTGACGCCGAAAGCCATTGCGGCCATTCGGGGCGGCCGCTTTGGCCTGCGGCGGGGCGGCTAGCAGCCGCAAATTGCCAGGACCGAGCAGATCGTCGATGCGAGTCCGCATCTCGGAGTTCAGCTCCACTTTGACATCGTCGCAATTGCAAATTACTCGGCTGCCGTCGGCCAGGGCCAAGACCAATTGGAACGTGCAATTGCCGGGATACCCGCGGACGATCTCGCGCAACATTTCCAAGCCGCGCTCGCCGTGCTTCGTTTCGTCGACTTGCACGCGCATGCCCTTGGTGAACCGGACCGCGAGCTGATCGAGAGGAATCAGTTCGTTGACGATGAAGTTGGCTTCTTCGCTCCCGGGGCGCTTGTCGATCACGCCGCGGGCTGCGATCACGGCGTCGGCCTGCACCAAATGCCCGCAGTTGGCGAAGTCTTCCGGCCAGACGATCGTCCGCATGATGCCATGCATGTCTTCCAGGTCGAACATCGCGTACTTGGTATGGGTGCTGCCCGGCCGCGGATTCTTGGTGTGCGAGAATTTGATCGAGGCGATCATCCCGCCCAGCATTACTTCGGTGCGGTGCGGCAAGGCGGTTGCGCCGGTCGTGGAGTGTGTGCAGTAAGTCTCCAGCGTCTTCTGGTATTCGGCCAGCGGGTGGCTGGAAAGATAGAAGCCGAGCACTTCCTTTTCGTTCGCCAGCCGTTCACGTTCTTCCCATTCGGCAATGTCGGGCAGCGACGCCTGCGCTGCGGCGGCGGGCTCTTCTTCGGCGTCGTCGAACAAGCCGCGCTGGCCGCTCTTGCGATCGGCCAGGGCCGAAGCGCCCGATTGCAGCGCCTTATCGAGCACGGCGATCCACTGCGAGCGTTTGCCGCCGCAGGCGTCGAAGGCGCCGGCCTTGATCAGCGACTCGATCGCCGCGCGATTGGCGCCCGAAGGATCGACCCGTTCGCAGAAGTCGAACAGATCGCGGAACGGTCCGCCAGCTTTGCGCGCGGCCACAATCGCATCGGCCGCCTGCCCGCCGCAGCCCTTGATGGCTGACAGGCCGAACAGGATTTTGCCTTCGGAAACGGTGAAATCGCCCGAGCTCAGGTTCACGTTCGGCGGCACAACCTCAATCTCCATCCGCCGGCAATCTTCCAGATGCTCGACGAGCGAGTCTTTCTTTTTGAAGTTGCGGCCCGAGATATCGCCCGACAATAGCGCGGCCATGAACTCGACCGAGTAGTGCGCCTTGAGATACGCCGTCATGTAGGCGATCAAAGCGTAGGCCGTCGAGTGGCTCTTGTTGAACCCGTAGCCGGCGAACTTCTCGATCATGCCGAACAGGTCTTCAGCCTCTTTTTTGGTGATGCCCTTGGCCGTCGCGCCCGCGATGAATTCTTCGCGGAACTTGGCGATCATCGCCAGCTTTTTCTTGCTGATCGCCTTGATGCAGCTATAGGCGTTGGAGAGTTCGATATCGCCCAGGCGATTGAGAATTCGCATCACCTGCTCCTGGTAGACCATCACGCCATGGGTCTCTTCCAGGATCTCTTTCATCACCGGATGCAGGTACTCGGCCGGCTTGCGGCCGTGCTTCACCTGGATGTAGTCGTCGACCATGCCCCCTTCGAGCGGACCGGGACGATAGAGAGCGTTGGTGGCGATGATGTCGCGGAAATGGTCGGGCTTCATCCGCTGCAGCAGGTCGCGAATGCCGCCGCTTTCGAGCTGGAAAATTCCCTTCGTCTCGCCGCGGCAAAGCAGGGCGAACGTCGACTTGTCGTCGAGCGGGAACTTGTAGGGGTCGATCCTTTCGCCGCGCGATTGTTCGATCAGGTCGACCGCTTTGGCCAAAATGGTCAGGTTGCGGAGGCCCAGAAAGTCCATCTTCAACAGGCCCGCGCGCTCGACATCGCCCATGGCCCACTGGGTGATGATTTCTTCCTTGCCTGTGACGCGCTGCAACGGCACATATTCGGTCAATGGCCGGTCGGCGATCACGACCGCGGCGGCATGCGTGCCAACGTTGCGCGCCAGCCCTTCAATCTTCATGGCCAGGTTAAGCAATTCGCGCACTTCGCCATCGGCCTGGTAGGCTTTCTTCAGCTCTTCGCTCTGCTCAAGCGCTTCGGCCAGCTCGATGCCCAACGTCTCCGGCACCATGGCCACAATCGCATCGACGCGGGCCAGCGGCAGACCGAGCGCGCGGCCGACGTCGCGGATGGCGGCCCGGGCTGCCAGCGTACCGAACGTGCCAATCTGGGCCACGTTCTCTTCGCCGTACTTGTCCTTCACGTACTGGATCACCTCGCCGCGGCGATCCTTGCAGAAGTCGATATCAATATCGGGCGCTTCCAAGCGGCTGATGTCCAGAAACCGCTCGAACAGCAAGTCGTATTTCAGCGGGCAGACATGGCTCAACCCCAAGGCGAATGCCACCAGCGAACCGACGCCTGATCCTCTCGCCGTCGCCGGAATGTTCTGGGCTGTGGCGAAGCGGACGAAGTCCCAGACGATCAAGAAGTAGTTGGGGAAGCCCAGCGTGTTGATTACGCCCAGCTCGCGCTCTAGCCGGTCGATCACCACCTGGGCCAGCTCGCCGTCGGAATACATCTCGGGCGCGTCGGCGTAGCGCCGCTTCAGCCCTTCGATGCACAGTTCCTTCAGGTAGTCGGAAGGGGTCTTGTCATCGGGCGGCGTGAAGTTGGGAAAGTGCCGCTTGCCCAGCTCCAGTTCGATGTTCACGCTGTCGGCGATCAACTGGCTCTGCCCGACCGCCTCTTCAAAGCCCGGAAACGCGTCGTACATTTCCGCCGGGCCGCGGAGGTAGAATTCGCTCCCTTCCATCCGCATGCGGTTGGTGTCGGTGCGGAACTTGCCCGTGTTGATGCACAACAGCACGTCCTGCGCTTCGGCATCTTCGCGGTTCACATAATGGGCGTCGCTCGTGGCCACCAGCGGCAGGCCCATCCGCCGCGCGACGTCGACGGCGCCTTCCATCGCCATCCGTTGGATTTCCAGGCCGTTGTTCTGGATTTCGATGAAGTACCGGTCGCAGAACAGCTTGTGGAACCAGGCGGCGATCTCCATCGCCTGCTTCAAGTCGGGCTCGGCCGTCTGCCCGCGCAATAGCGCCCGGCTGAACTCGCCCGAGACGCAGCCGCTCAAGCAGATCAGCCCTTCGCTGTGGGCCTCGAGCAGTTCCTTATCGATCCGCGGCTTGCGATAAAAGCCTTCCAGGAAGGCGCTCGAGGCCAGCTTGATCAGGTTCTTGAAGCCCGTGCGGTTCTGGGCCAGCAGGGTCAGGTGGTAGCTCGAGTCTTCATCCTTGCTCACCTCCTTATGCCGCCGGCTGCCCGGCGCCACATAGGCCTCGTAGCCGAGGATCGGGTTGATCCCGGCGCCTTTGGCTTTTTGATAGAACTCAAGCGCTCCATACAGATTGCCGTGATCGGTCAGGGCCAGGGCATTCATCCCTTGCGATTTGGCCTTATCGATCAGCCCGGCGATCGGGCTGGCGCCATCCAACAGGCTGTAGTGGCTATGGCAGTGGAGGTGAACGAACGAGCGGGCGGTCATAGGCATTCCGTTGCTAGCACGAGGGGCATTTCCTCAATCTAGCGGCTCCGCCCACCGCTTTCCACCGCCCTGCCGAGCGGGCGCCGAAAGTGCCGGCCGCGAAGAGTTTGCAGCAATCGTAGGGTGGGCATTGCCCACCAGAACCGTCACAGTGTTCCCATTTGCGCTTAGTGCTTGAGCGGCATATGGCTATTCCCTAGACGCCGCAACCTCGGCGTGCAAAGGGATTCGCCGTTCGCAATTCGTCCGTTTTGCAGCGCGTTATGGCAGTTCCGGCGGGCATTGCCCACCCTACTCGCCGGCGGCGTCCGAAATGTCGGCGAAGTCGAACTTCTGTGGCGCGCGGCCGCCACATTGACAGCCCCAGGCCGCGTCATATTCGCCGCGGGCCGCCCAGCGATGAAAACTCGAATGCGGCCAGAGATGCGGGCAGGAAACCAGCCCGTGCTTGACCGGATTGTAATGGATGTAATCGAGATGACGCTTGAAATCATCTTCGTCGCGCAGCGCGTGCTCCCAAAATCGCCGCTGCCAAACGCTGCCATCGCGGTGCTTGATGCGCGAAAGAATCGTTCCATCGGGCGTCATCGGCTCGCCGAGGCCCGCCGTAAACATCGCCTTCATCCGGCCAATCCGGCGCGAGTAGCCCTGGTCTCCCGGCGGCAGTGTCCAAATGAAGTGCAAATGATCGGGCAAGATCACTCCCGCGGCGACCGTGAAGGGCCACTGCGAAATGACGCTGCGGAGAGCCGAGCGAAGTTGGACCACGCGATCCGAATCGTCGAACAGCGGACGCCGCCGATGTGTGACGATCGTAAAAAAGTAACTGCCGCCCGACACGTAATGGCGGCGGTATTGAGACACGCAGATGCCCCCTTTTCGAAGGACGTCTCCCAATGCGGCAACGTGTAACACTCGTGAATCTACGCGCCTTCGCGCAGCCGGACAAGTTTGTACTGCGGGCGGCTGCCAAATTCGTAGGGTGGGCATTGCCCACCGGAACCGCCGCAGCGCCCTAATTTCGTTTGACGATTGAACCGTACAGGGTCAAACCGTTGGACGCCGCAAGGGCTTGCAATCGGATTAGCCGTTCGCGCTTCGGCCGTTCAGCAGCGTGTTATGTCAGTTCTGGTGGGCAGTGCCCACCCTACGATTGTGGCCCCGCGATCGGGTTAGCGCCATCCAGCAGAATGAGGTGGCCAAGCCAGCTTGCGGGTATGGTTGGCGAGTAATTCGCAGCGTCAGCAGCGAGAGATCGATGCAGCTGCCAGGGCAGCGAGAAAACAACGACGCGAGAAGAGATGCCAAGGTGGCCAACTTCGCGGAGGAATCTTGGCCATCTTGGAATGCCGCCCGGGCTCGCCGCGGACAACGGCGGCAAAGCGGTGCGATCTGAGAGGATGCAAGTTTGGCCAACCACGCCAGAAGTTTCGGCGCAGTTGGCCAAACTTGGTCGCGTTGCGCGTGCCTGCAAATGCGATGGCCCCGATCTCAGCATGAAGGAATCGTAATACGGTGGTTTACGCCTCCGGCTCGCCCGTTTGTAGTCCGCGATCATCGGGAGAAGAAGTATGCGGCGGTAGCTGCGTCGCGCGGGGCGAGCCTTCGATGAAGATCAGCTCTTGATCGGCGGCGAGGTCGGAGAACTCTTGAGTGAGGCCGGAGGGCCAGCGGATGTGGAGTTTCTCGATGCGTTCGTCGGCGCCGAGGCCGAAGATGAGTTGGCGCTGGTTGTTGGCCTGGTAGCCGTCGCCGCCGAGTAGCCATTGAGTGCGAGAGCGCCCGCCAGTAGTCACGGTAACGCGGGCGCCAATGGCGTCGCGCGAGGATTGCACGCCGCGCAATTGCACGCTGAGAAAATGCCCGGCGTTATCCGTCGTGTTGGAGAGCAGGGCCGCCGGCTCGTTCAAATGCGAGATGACAAAATCCTCGCGGCCGTCGCGGTTCCAGTCGATGCGCGCCAGCCCGCGGCCAAGATGCTCGCCTTGGAAGAACTCGCCTAACTCGGCGGCCGGCAGTTCTTGGAACCGGCCGTCGCCCTGGCCGCGAAAGAACTGGGGCCGCATGCGGTAGGGAATGTTGCGAAACGACATATCTTCGATATGGCCGTTGGTCACTGCCAGATCGAGATGGCCGTCCAAGTCGGCGTCCAAAAACTGCGTGCCGAAACCGAGCATGAGATAACCGGGCACCTGCAAGCCGCTGGGGCCGGTGGCGTCGAGAAACATCCCGCCGTCTTGCTGCAGGTAGAGCGTGTTCGATTCCTCATAGAAGTTGGTCACGAACAGGTCGAGCCGGCCGTCTTCGTTCGCGTCGCCGGCAGCGACGCCCATACAGGCCAATGCCTTGCCTTCGGCGTCGTAGGCCAGCCCCGTGACCACGCCGCGCTCGACGAAACGGGGCGGCTCGCTGGGGCCCGCCGTCTCGTTGGTCAGACAGAAGTTAGCGTCCTGGTCGTTCGCCACGAACAGGCTGAGTCGACCGGATCCGTCCAGGTCGCCCGCCACCACTCCCAGACCGTTGCCGCCGGCGACGTCGACGCCTGCACTTGCGGTTTGGTCGGCAAATCGTCCGTCGCCGAGATTCAGATAGAACCGATCGGCCTGCGATTGAAACACTGCCGCCGCACAGGTGCGAGGCCGGCCGCCTTGCGGACAGATCTTCTCATACACGCCGAGGCCTTCGATGTAATTCGCATCGTAGATATCGCACAGCCCGTCGCCGTTGAAGTCGGCCACGACGCAACTGCTAGTCCACGACTCGTCGCCGACGCCGGCCTCATCGGTCGCGTCGCGGAACGTGCCATCTTGCTGGTTGATGTAGAGTCGGTTGGCGCCGATGTTGGCGATGTACAAATCGGGGAAACCGTCGCTGTTCACGTCGCCGATGGCCACGCCTTGGCTGAAGCGTTCTTCGGCCAGCAGGGCGCGTTCGGTCACGTCTTCGAATGTGCCGTCGCCGCGGTTGCGAAATAGCCGATCCCGCGGATCGTCGGGAGTCGACTCCAGCGCCGCGCGCCGACCTTGCGTGAAATAGATGTCGGGCCAGCCATCGGCGTCATAGTCGAAGACGGCAACGCCGCCCCCCATGACGCGGAAAACCTGTTTGTCTTCCACCTCGCTCTGGCTGCCATTGGAGAAGCGAAACTCAAGGCCTGCCTGCGAGGCGACGTCAGCAAAGCTGATCTGGCAGGAGGCAAGTTCCGCCGCCCGCGCCGGCTCGCTCGACGCATCGTGCCAGTGCGGCAGGGGAAAATTGGAAAGATCGAGACGCTTCGCGGGATTCGCCGAATTGAGAACCAGGGGAGTGTCTTGCTCGAGCAACGGAATCAAACGCGTCAAGACTTCGCGGTTGGTCGTTCCCTGCGGGTCCTGCTTCAGAATCAATTTGCGCCACGCACAGGCTTCCCAGATACAACCGAGCGATTCGGTCAATTCAGCGGCCTGGCGAAGCAACCGCGGGTTGTCGTGATTGACGTACAGCAGGTCCATCAGGCGCGCGAGGCGTTCGAGTTGCGCGGCGCGCTCGCCGAGTTCCTGGGCCGCCTTGGCCTCGCCCAACGATTCAATCTCTTGTGCCAACTGATAGGCGGCCGCTTGATGCAACGGATCTCGCTGGAGAGCCTCCCAGAAGCAACGCGCAGCGCCGCGCGTGTCTTGGCGCTGCTTGGCCCACAGGCCGCGCGTCATCCAGACGTCGGGATGAGCCTCGGCGGCCGGCGCCGCTTCGAGCAGCCAGCGAGTAAATTCCGGACCGCCTTCGGCAAACAATATCTGACCCAACTCCGCTTGCGCCTCGATCTGATTGGGCGCTTGGGCGAGCACCTGCTCGAGCAAACGCCTGGCCTCATCTGGTCGAGTGTGGCGGATCGCCAGCCGCGCTGCGCCCAACAGCGGCATAAAATCGTCTGGCGCCGCCTGGCGGAACTGCTTCAATTCGTCGCTTCGATCGAGTACGGCCGCGTGGTTGCCCAACAGGATCAGCGTCTCGCTCGTAAAGCGATCGCCACGCACGAGCGCGAACAGGTGTTCCAGCGATTCGAAACGGCGGCCTTCGATGGACAGCAGGTAGGCCAGTTGTTCGTGGGCTGAGAGCAATGCCGGGTCGATCTGCAAGGCCCGCCGGAATTGGGCCTCGGCCGCCGAGGCATGACGCATTTGAAGCAACACCTGGCCTGCGGACGCGCATCCCAATGCAGCGTCTTCGCCGGCTTCAGGTGGAATCAGCGCGTAGTAGCCAAGAGCCTCTTCGAGCCGGCCCTGTTGAGAGGCGGCTTCGGCCGCCATGAACAGCACCGGCGGGGTCGGCCCCTGATGCAAAATGAGTTGCAGGCAATATTCTTCGGCCGCCGCGTAGTCTTTGGCAGCGATCGCATCGCGCGCTTGGGTCAGCAGCAAAGCAGGCGAGACGTCCGTCGTCCAGTAATGCCAGCCGCCGTAGCCTGTCGCCAAGACGACCACGGCGATGGCGGCCTTGAACCAACGAGACCGCCCGGCGCTTTTGTGCTCCGCCGAGTTTGTAGATCGCTCAGACGCCGTGCCGCCTTTGCCTTGCCGAGTTGATGCAGCCGATGCGCGGGGTTTCACGAGTCGCCCACTTGATAGGATGCGCCGCAGTCAGGACGCAAGCACGAAACGGTCCGCCCCGCAGTTATCGAGCAGGGGCGAACTGAGACGTCCCGATTCTATCGCAGAAGCTAACGGGTTTGAATGGCCCGGTCGGTCGCGGAGAGATATGTCGCTTTTAGCTTTCCGATCGCAGCGCCCGGTTTTATTTGCACTTATGTGGACAAAATTCCGGCCGGGCAGTTCGGATGGATTTCATTCCGACCCGTTGCGGTTCAGCAAGCCAGTTGGCAGGTATCGTACCGAACGGCACGCGCGCCGGGCGGAGCTAGCGAGGGGGGAATTGATGTGACCTAATAGAAGAAATTGCGGCACCGAGCTTTACGCCTCCGGCTCGCCCCCTGCTTGCGGTAAGCCGCTAGATGTGCAGCCGCAAGCCAGTCTACTGGTCGAATTCTTCGAGCAGTGCGGCCGCTTCTTTGGCCGCTTCGGTGTCGGGGAAATCTTTGACGATCTGCTCCAGACGCTGCCTGGCGACGTCGAGCTTGCCAGCGGTTTTGAGGCTCTTGGCAAGACGCAGCTTGCCAGCCGCTTGTTTTTCCGTCGCGGCATCGGCAGTTTTGCCTTCGTCGCCAGCGATAGGTTCATCGGCGCCCGCTTGATCGTCGCTCTTGGCGGCCGACTTGCCGCGGCTTTCCGAGAGGATGCTGGCAAACGTCAGATTGTAGCGGTTGGTCAGCTTGATTCGCAGAATGTCGTAGGCGGCGCTCAACTGGGTCTTTTCAAACTCCCCGTAGCTCTTTGCCGCCAGTTTGTTAGTGTCGAGCAAGGTGACCTTTTGCATCATTTTGGCGTCGGTCGCCATGCTGCGAAATTCTTCAGCGAATTTCTCCAGGTAAATTGCGTCGACCGCCACGAGGGCTACCAGTTCTTCATCGAC
>JAICIG010000134.1 GCA_025924495.1 Pirellulales bacterium
GGCCACGAGCGCCAGGTTGGCGTCGACGTAAAAGGTCGTGAGCACAGTCCGCTTTTCGAGCGATTCCAGGATGCTGCGCCGCCTGGTTGATCGTTTTCGGTCTCCACATCGCGGCGAATTCACGCGTGCTGCCCTCGATGGAAAACCGATAACTGTGCCGCGGCGCCCCCAGAACCAATTAAAGCTCATAGCGAGTTTCTTCAATGGCGTAGTACGAGCGCGAAAGAGCGTAGGCAACGGCAAGTATGACAACATGCCGTAGCAGGAGCGCCCACTGTTTGCGGCGCGGATAAAGACGAGCGACGCCAGCCTGGTCGTTCACGATTCAGATTGCCCTGACTTCCTGCGAGCAGGCGCTACTGCACGATGACGGCGTTCCTTGCCTGGCAGGCACGAGCCCCGGTGAAGTTGCTGCCGGTCCCGACGGCAGCAACGGATAAGTTTTTGCCACCCTAACCGGGGTCTGCGGCGCCGTCAACGATTTGGCGCGCAAAAAACTGGTCATGCCGGATATTTAGGCGGAGACCAGTCAATTTCAGCCGCTGGAGAGTCGCATGATCCGGGTACTCACAGACAAAGCGGAGGCTCACGCCTCCGACTGGCCTGGCGTTGAATTCGGCGTTCCGATTCCGCGCTCGCTTTAGTCCCAGCGGATGACGAGGTCTCCGGTCTCGACGCTGCTGCCTGACTGCACGAGCACGTCGGCGATCTGGCCCTCGCGCTCGGCATACAGCGTGGTCTCCATCTTCATGGCCTCCATGGTCAGCAGCTTCTGACCTTGGGCGACGCTGTCGCCTTGCTTGACCGCCACATGCACGACCATGCCGGGCATTGGCGCGCCGACCTGCTTGGGATTGCCCGCCTCGGCTTTCGGCCGCCGTTCGATAATCGCGTCGAGCGACGCATCGGGCACCGTCACGTCGCGCGGCTGGCCATTGAGTTCGAAGAAGACGGTTCGCGTACCGTCCGGGTGTGGATCGCCAATCGTCAGGAACTTGATGATCAGCGTCTTGCCTGGCTCAATCTCCACGGCCAGCTCTTCGTTCGTCTGGGGACCATAAAAGAACACCGGCGTGGGCAGGATGCTCGTCTCACCGTAGGTTTCCTGATGCGTAATAAACTCGCTCACTACGCGCGGATAAATGATGTGCGAAACGATCTCGCGCCGCGTGGCCGGACGCCCTAGACGCTTTTCCAGCTCGGCGGCCGTGGCCTCAAAATCGGCGGGCGGCAAACTGGCGCCCGGCCGCTCGGTGAGCGGCTTCTCGCCGCGCAAAATGCGCTGTTGCACCTTGGCGGGAAACCCGCCGGGGGGCTGTCCCATGCGGCCGGAGACAAGATCAATCACCGACTCTGGGAAGCTGAGTTCGCGGTTGTAGTCGAGCACGTCGGCGACCGTCAGGTTGTTGGCGATCAGATACAGCGCCATGTCGCCGACCGCTTTCGAGGAGGGCGTCACCTTGACGATATCGCCGAACAGTTGATTGACGTCGGCATACATCCGGCAGATATCGTACCAGCGCGCCCCCAGGCCAATGGCCTTCGCCTGCTCCCAGAGGTTCGTATACTGGCCGCCCGGCATTTCGTTGTAGTAAACGCTGGCCGTACTGGCCTTCATGCCGGTCTCGAACGGCGCGTAGAAATCTCGCACGGCTTCCCAGTATTCCGCGGTGCGTTCCAGCGGTTCAGGATCGAGACCGGTATCTCGCGGCGTGAACCGCAGAGCTTCGACCACCGAGTTTAAATTCGGCTGTGAAGTGAGCCCTGACAGCGGCGCAAATGCCGCGTCGGCGATGTCCAGATCGACCTCGGCGGCCTTGAATATAGCGCCGGCCTGTACGCCACTCGTGTCGTGCGTATGAAAATGGATCGGAATGCCGATTTCTTGTTTGAGCGTGCGCACTAGCAGCTCGGCGGCGTAAGGCTTGCACAGGCCGGCCATGTCTTTGATGGCCAGAATGTGTGCGCCCAGCTTCTCCAGTTCCTTGGCCAGCTCGACGTAATACTTCAGATTGTACTTCGTCCGTTTCTTGTCGAGCACGTCGCCCGTGTAACAGATGGCCGCCTCGCAGATGGCGCCCGTTTTCTGCACCGCTTCCATGGCCACGCGCATGTTCGGCGCCCAATTGAGCGAATCAAACACGCGAAACACGTCGATGCCCGCCGCTGCGGCCTCTTCGACGAAGGCCTGCACCAGGTTGTCGGGGTAATTCGAGTAACCGAGCGCATTCGAAGCGCGCAATAGCATCTGGAACAGAATGTTGGGAATCTTCTGCCGCAGATCGGTCAGCCGCTGCCAGGGGCATTCCTTCAAGAACCGCATGGCGGTATCGAACGTGGCGCCGCCCCACATCTCAATCGAGAACAACTCGGAATGCAGCCGCGCATAGGCGTCGGCAATCTGCAGCATGTCGTGCGTGCGCAATCGCGTGGCTAACAACGACTGGTGCGCGTCTCGCAAGGTGGTGTCGGTCAATAACAGCGGCTTCTGCTCGAGAATCCACTTGCTGAATTTCTCCGGCCCAAGTTGCTGCAGCTTCTGCCGCGTGCCCGGCGGAATGTCTCCTTGCAAGCTGACCTTGGGCAACGGCGCGGGGTCGCGGCGCACCTGATCGGCGCGCTTCTTGACTAACGGATTGCCGTTAACCAATACGTCGGCCAGATACATGAACAGCTTGGTGGCCCGATCGCGACGGGCGACAAACTGAAACAGCTCGGGAGTTTCATCCAGAAACCGAGTGGTGCAGCCGCCGGCGATGAACTTGGGATGCGTGACCAGGTTAATCAAGAACGGAATGTTGGTCTTCACGCCGCGGATGCGGAACTCTTGCAAGCAGCGTTCCATGCGTCGCGCTGCGTCGATAAACGTACGTCCCGACGTGATGACTTTCACGAGCAGCGAGTCGTAATACGGCGTGACCATGGCGCCGGAAAACGCGGTGCCGGCATCCAGACGCACGCCCGGTCCGCCCGTCGAACGGTAGTGGGCCACGCGACCATAATCGGGCCGAAAGTGATTGAGAGGATCCTCCGTCGTAATGCGGCACTGAATGGCGAATCCTTCGGTGCGCACGCTTTCTTGCGACGCCAGGCCGATCTCCGGATCGTCCAAGCGGCGTCCCTGGGCAACCAGCAATTGGCATTTGACCAGATCCACGCCCGTGATCTGCTCGGTGCAGGTGTGCTCGACCTGAATCCGCGGATTGACTTCGATGAAGTAGAACTTATCGGTCTCCGTATCGACCAGAAACTCAACGGTGCCCGCGCTCTCGTATTGCACCGCTTTGCCGATGCCAATGGCGGCCTGGCAGATCTGTTGTCGCAGGCTTTCCTCGAGATTGATCGCCGGCGCAATCTCCACCACCTTCTGATGACGCCGTTGCACCGAGCAATCGCGCTCGTAAAGGTGCACGAGATTGCCGTGCTTATCGCCCATCAATTGCACTTCGATGTGCCGCGGCCGGGCGATGAACTTTTCTAAAAACACGTCGGGACTGCCGAATGCGGTTTGCGCTTCGCGCTGCGCCTGCTCCAACTGCGCCGGCAGATCTTCAGCCCGATGCACGACGCGCATGCCGCGTCCGCCGCCGCCCTTGGCCGCCTTGAGCAGCACCGGATACCCGAGACGCTCCGCCAGCTTGCCGGCCTCTGCGGCGCCTGAAAGCGGTTCGCTGCTGCCAGCCAGCACCGGCACTCCGGCCTGTTCGGCAATTTTGCGGGCGGTGATCTTGTCTCCCAATTGATCGAGCACTCTTGGCGGCGGCCCGCAAAAGATGATTCCAGCGGCCTCACAGGCCCGAGCCAAATCAGGATTTTCCGACAAAAAGCCGTACCCCGGATGGATCGCGTCGACGCCATATTCCTTCGCCAACTTGACGATCCCGTCGATATCCAGATAAGCGCGGATCGGCTCGCCCGGATGACCAACCTGATAGGCCTCGTCCGCCTTAAAGCGGTGCAGGGCAAAGCGATCCTCGTAGGAATAGATGGCCACCGTGCGGATGTCCAATTCGTGGGCCGTGCGAAAAACGCGCGTGGCGATTTCGCTGCGATTGGCCACCAGGAGCTTCTGGATCGGTTTCATTGGCGCTTGAGCGGCGGAATTCTTCATGGCAATACGGGGAACTAAAAGCCGATGGGGTCGAATCAGATAGTGTAATCAGCGACCCCGCGAAACGACTAGGGGCGGAGCGGAAGCCGGCGCCGTAATCGAGTGCTCAACAGAGCGTCCACGCGGGTCAAATTCGGAATTCGGAACGCGGAATTCAGAATGACCGGGGAGATTTTGCTTGGATGGGGGTGCTCAAGGAGTCAACCCGCCTTTACTTTAGCGGCTCGGCCAGTTCTTTGAGCGTGAACCACTGGCGGCGAATCTTTTCGCGCTTCCAGGTGTAGGTAGTGTGCACGCTGCCGTCGGCCGCCTGAATGATCGCTGGATAAGAGAACTCACCCGGTTCCGATTCCAACGTGCGCACGGTTTTGAACTCGCGGCCGTCGGACTCGCTGATGGCGAGTACCAGCGGCGAGCGGCCGATGTGTGTCGGGTTGTAAACCAGCGCCTGACGGCCGTCGGCCAGCGTGACGGCATCGATGCCGGAGTTCGGATTGGGCAACGACTCGACTGCCACGGCCGGGCTCCAGGAAAGTCCGCCGTCGCGGCTTTCCGAGCGACAGATTTGGCCAATCCGCCGAGTACTGCGGGCAAGCAGGAACAGCGAGCCGTCGCCGGCGCGTAAGATCGACGGTTGAATAATGCCTTCCGGCTGCTCGGGGTGAAAGATTGGCCCGTGCTTTGTCCACGATTTGCCGCCATCCGTGCTGCGTTCGACCCAGCATGCCCAGGCGCGGTACGATTCGACGGATGACGGCGCCAGGATGGTTCCATCGTCCAGTTGGACAGGCTTGTTCTTGATCGGCCCGAGCAGGCCCGCCGGCAGAATGCGGCTTTCGCCAAACGTCTGGCCGCCATCGTGGCTGGTGCGGCAAAAGCCCGACCAGGTCTGCGGACTCGGGCCCGCTTTGTAATAGAGCTGCACTTCGCCCGTTTTGCGTTCGCGAAACAAGACGGGATTCCAGCAGGGCTTGCCGCGCTCGTCGGCGACTTTCTCGGGCGCCGACCAATGGCCGTCGTAGCGCGCGAGCCAAATGGCGACGTCGTCGGCCCCTTCGCGCGAACCGCCGAACCAGGCCGCCAGGAATTTGCCCGGTTGCGTCTCGACCAGCGTCGACGCGTGGCAACTGGGAAAAGGCGCTCGCTCGTAAATGAACTCGGCAGCCATTCAAAAACCTCAACCGACTTGCGGCTCTGGTCCTTCACCCGCCCCTAACACCGCTTCCTTCTCCATCTCCGCCGTTTGGGCGGGCGTGACCTGCTCGCGGAAGCCAAACCAGAAGAAGATCAGCGTCAGCGCGGCGCCTGCCATCGGCCACATCCAGATTTGCGTCCAGTCATAGCTTTGCGCTCGGCGCCATTCGGTATAGGTCACCTGTCCATCGTGATCCTTGTCCATGTGCCCCAACGCTCCCTGCAGGCCCTCGGCGGAATAAATGGTGTTCGTGTCTGGGTCGACGAAAGGAGTGGGCGGGCTGTTCACCGAGATGCTTTTCTCGCGATCCAGACCATACTTCTCGGCAAAGCCGCTTTTGCCGCTGGGGTCCCAGTTAGGCAACCCTGTCACCACCATCTGCCCTTTCGCATCGACCTTGATTTCGCCTTCCTCATCAACCGCGGCCAACTTGTATGTAGGCGGGTACTGATCGCGGACATAACCGGCCGCGTAAGCGCCGACGAACATGCCCAACCCCAACGTGACAAAGGCAATGAAGCTTTGCGCACTGGCTCGTTGCGATGCGGCCGCCTTGGCATCGACATAAATCTGGCTCGCGACGAAGAAGAAGTCGTAGCAGATGCCGTGCAGCACCAGTCCCACGATAACTAACGGCAGGTTTAACGTGCCAAAGCAATAGTACCGGGCCACCCAGGCGAGCATGCCGATGGCCAGCATGCGCTTCACGCCCAACATCGAAATAAACAGCGGCATCGCCGCCATGAAGAAGACCTCCGAGATCTGCCCCACCGTTTGCAACGCCGTCGGGGATGGAGCGTCGATTTCATTTAAAAATACGTTGGCCAGGTTGTAATAAAATGCCAGCGGAATGCAGACCAGGAAGGAAGCCACCGTGAACACCAAAAACGACGGGTTGGCGAGCAGGCGCAAGATGCTCTTCCGATCGCCCGTCGGTTCAGCAGCCGTTGCCTTTTTCGGCGGCGTGTGTGGCAGGGTAAAACAAAATAGACCCAGCACGACCGACGAGAGCGACGCCAAAACCATGAAGTTGTTCTTGGCGAACAAGACGCTGTCGGCGGGAAAAACGCTCGTGATTGGCTCGTAAAGCATGCCGCCCGGCTTGACCTTCAGGATCAAACCGACGACCCAACCGGCGACGATCCAACCGAGCGTGCCAAACACGCGAATGATCGGGAATTCCTTTTCAGGATCGCTGATGTTCTCGAAGCTGATTGAGTTCGTCAGCGCCAAAGTGGGCATGTAGCACAAGGCATAGGCGATCATCACCGGATAGAGCACATGAAACTGGCTCTCCAGGTCTGGAAAATGTTCGAGAATCCGTTCCGAAAACGCGGCACAGCCAAGCAGCACGGCGCCCAACAAGTGCAGCACGCCCAGAATTTTTTCGGTCGAAAATAATCGATCGGCGATGTAGCCCATGAACAATGGCGTGATCATCGCCGCGATGGCCGTCGACGAATAGACCGAGCCGATCTGCACTCCTGAGAAGCCGAGCGTGCCGGCCATATAGTTGCCGATCTCAACGCCCCACAATCCCCAGACAAAGTACTGGAGAAACATCATGATCGAGAGCCGGGTGCGTGCCGAACCCATAAGAATTCCTCGGTCGAATAATCGTCTTGCGGATAGAAAGCGCCGAAATCGTTTCCCGCGCCGCGGAACCGCGAGTCGCGTGAAAGCGCCCATCTTAGATTGAGGAAAGGCGAGAAGAAAGCCTTTAAGTCGACAATCCCGCAATAGTTAAGAGCTCGCCTGGGGATGGATGAATGCGCGGCCCTTGCAATCGCGACAAGTGCTAGAATCTCGCTGAGAGCGGCCAAGAACCTCTGCCAGTTAGCGAAGAGCTTTCGACCGTGGCGCCCGGGCAGGCCTTTCCGGCGTCAGCCTGAATCTGCGGAACAAGCCATCGCCACGTTGCGTCGTGGAGCATTTGCGCAAAACCTCGAAACTCAACGGAGAACGTCGATGAAATGCCAATCCTTGCGACTAGTGCCAGTCTTTGCTTCGGCGTTGGCAATGGCCGGAGCAACGATCTGCCTTCCAGTCGCACGCGGCGAAGACGGTGCCCGTCTTGCCGCAGCTCCGCGGATTCTGAAAACGATTCCCGAGGTCGGAGCGAAAGGCGTCGATGCCGCGCTGACGGAAGTCACCGTCGTATTCGATCGCGACATGGCGAAAGGCATGAGCTGGACCGGCGACCCAGCACTCTTTCCATCCGTGGACAAAAGTCGCGAAGCCCGCTGGGCCGACGCGCGGACTTGTGTGCTTCCGGTCAAGCTCGAGCAGGGAAAGTACTATCGCCTAGGAATCAACTCGACGAGCCGGCGGAATTTCCGCAGCGCCGAGGGGACGCCCGTCGCGGCTTCGGCGATCTATTTCGTCACCGCCGGAGCTACGCGCGAGATAGAGGAGCGGCTCAAGGTTCCCGCCGTCGTGTCGCTGGATCCGCAACGCGAGGCCGCGGATGTCGATCCCAAGGCGACGTCGCTGAAAGTAACCTTCAACGTGCCGATGGGCGAAGGCATGTCATGGGTCGGCGGCGGCCCGTTGTTCCCTAAGCTTCCCCAAGACAAGAAAGCGAGTTGGTCGGAGGATGGGCTGACTTGCACGTTACCGGTCGCTTTGGAGCCCAATCACGAATATGAGCTCGGGCTCAACAGTGCGAGCTTCAACAACTTTCAGAGCCGCTGGGGAGTTCCGCTCGAACCGTTAATCTACAAGTTCCGCACCGGGCAGGCCAAATAGGCCCAACGCGAGTGTGCTCCACGCCGCCGCGCCGGCTATTGGCCGGCGGCTGCGGGTCGCTCACCGGCGGCAATCGGCTCGGCCGAGATCGAGACGTCTTGGCCGAGCAGATGCTTGCCGAAAAACTGGCCGATTCGCTCAGAAACCTCGGCAGTACGGAAATTGCCGTGTCCCCCATCGGTCACCGGAATCAGCGACGCCTCCACCCCCGCCTTTTGCAACGCTTCCTGGAGCAACTCCGACTGGTGGAAGCGGACAAGCGGATCTTTCGTGCCATGGATGATCAGAAACGGCGGATCGTCGCGCGAAACAAACGAGACCGGCGACGCGCTGCGGGCCGCCTCTTTCTTTTCGTCGATCGGGCCGCCGAGTAACTTTGCCACCGGGCCTTCCGCGCCCGAGCGGATCACCATCAGATCGGTCGGGCCGTATTCGTCGACGACGCATTGCACGCGGCTGCTCATTTTGGCGAAATCGCCCAACGTCCCTTCCAACTCGGCGACGTCGCCGCTCGTGCCGAGCATGGCGACAAGATGGCCGCCGGCGGAAGGGCCGATCACGCCGATCCGATCGGGATCGATGTTGTATTTTTCCGCGTTGCCTCGCAGCCAGCGGATCGCCGCTTTGCAATCGTGAATCTGAGCCGGCCAGGTCGCCTCGTCGGTTAACCGATAGCCGATGGAGGCGCAGACGTACTTACCGCTCTCCACCAGCGGGCCCAACACGCGATATGCGTTCCCCTTGTCTCCCATGCGCCAACCGCCGCCATGAATGAACGCTACGAGGGGAAGCGGCTTTTGGCCGCTGGGGTTCTTCGGCAGATAGAGGTCAAGCTTTTGCCGCGGATTGTCGGTTCCGGCGTACGGCAGATCGCGCTCCGTCCGGACCGTCGACGGAATGCTCGCGGCTGGGATGCGCTGCGCCAGTCGGGCCGAAAACTCTCGCTCCTCGTCCGGCGAAACGGAGCCATCGCGATTTGCGTCAATCCGATCGAACGCCGGTCGCAGCAGCTCAGGCAACTCTTCCCGCGTCGCCTTGCCATCGCCGTTACGATCCCAGCGCCGGAACCGCTCGCTCGATTCCTGGCCCAGGGCCGGCGCTCCAACCAGCAGGAGCAACAGGCCAAACGCGATGCGACCGTGGTTCATGCTTAATTCCCCCGCGAACTGAATAATGGCGGCCCCGTCATTGAACCCTGCGCGAGAAACAAAGTTTCGCGGCAGGGAAGAAAACCACGAGCGTGTCAAAGTGCAGAGCGTTCGATGGTCGGAAGCTGCACCTCGCCACGAATAACAGCGCCATCAAGGCATGGCCAGCTTCATGGTAGGCGATGAGTTCGGGCATATTCAGCCGGCGGAAGGCAACTTCGATGCTGCGCCAGCCCGCACCGTTAAAGCATGGGCCGATGCCAGGCACATTGTCAGCGACCGCTTGGCACGATGTAGTGGCGCCAAATAAAAAAGCCGCCTCCTTGGAGAGCGGCTTGATGCGGCGGCCTGCCGAAGAACTATTGCACTTCCTTGGCGACCTTGAGGATTTGCAGCAACGACAGGGCTTTATCAAGCCCGCCGACCGAATTGACGAACGCTGCCGCCTTTTTGATGTCGCCGATCCCGATTTGCTCGTTCGATGCTTGCTCGGCTTTGGCTTTGGCAGCGCGTGCAGGTTTCTTGGCGGCAGCCGGCGTTTCCGCTTGGGGCTGAACTTCCTCGACCCCTTGGGCCTCCTCACCGGCTCCTTGTTCGACATCGTCCTCGATGATAGGAATCGCCGCCGTTCCGCTGGGCTTCCGGGCGCCTTTGCTTTTCTTCGCCATCGTTTCACTCCCTTGAAAAACTCATTAACTGAGCAAGGTAACGTAAAGGGAAGCCCTGGATGGTGCAATAGCTCTCGGGCAGCAGCGAATTCATTGAGTGTGCTCCAAGGCAAACTGCGGCACGGCCATTCACAACATAACATCGCCCCGCGCCGTCTTCACAAGAATGAGCAATTCCCGCCCATCACGCTCGATTCGTTGCTCAACCGCCATACCCAGCTTCTCTGCCACGCTTAGCGAAGCTTTGTTGCCGCTTTGAACCGTCGCCGTCACCCGCTGGAACCCAAGTTTCTGAATCCCGAACTCCAACACCGCTTGCGCAGCTTCTGTCGCCAGACCTTGCCCCCAAACTCCTCTGGCGAGCCGCCAGCCGATTTCTGCGCCGTGCTCAGCGGGCGCAAAGCCGCAGAATCCGGCCAGCATCCAATCTTCTTTGAGAATCAGCGGCCAGCGGCAGTAACCGTACTGCTTTTCCGTCGCCAGAGCTTCCTCGATGAATTGCCTAGTTCTTTCCCGCGACCAAGGCGCGCCGTCGCCCACATATCGCATTACGACGGGATCGGAGCAGATCGCATAGAGCGGCAGTTCATCGGCAACAGTCCACCGGCGAAGAATTAGGCGATTCGTTTCGAGAATCAGCAACAATTTATCTCACTTCAAGCAGATGTCGCTCCCATGACGAGTCAATGCTTCATCATGATTGGCGACTTCGCCCAAATAGCAGTTGTTGTTCATGATCGAGGAACAGGCGCCAGCTCTCGTCCAAGGGCCACAGAACCATGTCGTGCACTCCCGAATGGAAGTCGTCCCAGTGCTCGATGAAAAGCTTGGCTGGGACCAATACTGCCGTCTGCTGGTCCCACGAGATAATGATCTCCTCGTTTGGATCGGGCAAGCGCCCATTGAGCCATGCCCGAACATCCAGGTATCCACTGGTCAGATCGAGCCATTCCATCTCTGGAAAACGCTCGTGGCTGAATGAAAAGTTGTAGTGAAACGATTCGTCCAAGAATCGGCCCAATCTTCGCCACGCTTCAAACGCTTTGGCATCCGTGAAAGGGCGGATAAGTGCCAGTGATTGCGGCGGGAGCACGGCGTGCCGAGGATCGGTCCACCGCCGTGCCAGCCGAAAACTGCCGAGCGAAACAAAGTCGGCGGAACTGAATTTAAGAGGCTCAAGCCCGACAAAGACATCATTGGCTCGCTTCTGCGCCCCCGAGCGATGCGAGAAGTTGGCGAAATCCAGCGGTGCATATGCGTTCGATGGGACCTGTTCGGCAAGCGACTCAAGCCCACTGTCTTTTGCGATGCTGACGAGCAGCTCGATCTCCGCCCGGGTTCCGACAGCCAAGATGCCAGGGGCTTTCCTTTTGATCGCCGCAAAGCCGGCGACTCGTAGAGCTTTCAGATCTAGCTTCTGCCGAAGTTGGATCAGCGTCTCCAGCAGCGCCGGGTCCGTAGTCGGAACACGCCATCCCCAAAGGCCGGTCTCCGCAATGATGGCCTGCCGGACGGAGAGCCCGGCCACTCCCTGGTCCTCAACCTCTAGCGAATAGCCGCATTGTGGGCATCGAAAGGATTCAAACCAGACAAGCTGCGCGCCCGCAATCCGATCCCCGACGCTCGAAGACGATTGACTGTGGCATTCGGGGCATGTGCGGCTGAGCATGGGCATTTCAAATCATTCCGGGCGGCTCGATTGGTTCACCATTTTAGCTGCTTCATACCCATGCCAAATACAATCGTCAGGGGCGAACCAATTTCCAGCCCCACTTGTCGAACATCAGAGGTCACCGCTGCCTACGTTACGTCAGGAGCCAGGGCGAGCCCGACTCTTGCTTAGTGCCGACGGCAATTGCCGCCATAATTGCAAATACTGTGGCAAGCGTGATCGAAGCGTTCGAGCGAGAAGCAACAAATGGAGGCCGTCATCCTGGTTGGATTGCAGGGCTCAGGGAAATCGTCCTTTTACAAAGAGCGCTTTTTCTCGTCGCACGTCCGAGTCAGTCTCGATCTGTTGAAGACTCGATACCGAGAACGGCGGTTCATGGAGCCTTGTCTGGCAACGGACCAGCGATTTGTGATCGACAACACGAATCCAACCCGGCTGGATCGGTCTAAGTACATCGACCCAGCCAAGGCAAGCCGCTTTTCGGTTGTCGGCTACTATTTTCAATCGAAAGTCGAGGATTGCCTGCGGAGAAATGCCGCCCGGCCAGAATCCGAACGAGTCCCTGAAGTGGCCATCTATTCAGCAGCCAAGAAATTTGAACTGCCCTCGTTGAATGAGGGCTTCGAACAGTTGTACTACGTTCGCTTGGAAAACGGGCAATTCGTTGTTGAGGAGTGGCAGGATGAAGTTCGATGAGCTTGACCAGCAAATGCGGGTTTTCGAAACGGCAGCCGATTATTGCGTCCTGCCCGGGGTGTTCATGGTCGCTCGACTCGATGGCCGGAGCTTCACCCGCCTGACCAAGGAAACCTGCCAATTCGATGCTCCTTTCGACGAGCGGCTGCGGGACATGATGGTCGCAACCGCTGAGGCGCTGATGAACTGCGGTTTTCAGGTGCGATACGCCTACACGGAGAGCGACGAGATCTCGCTGCTCTTCGAGCAAGACGAAGCGCACTTTGGCCGCAAACTCCGCAAATACAATTCGACTCTCGCCGGCGAGGCGAGTGCGACCTTTTCGTTGCTGCTTGGCAAGCGGGCGACGTTCGACTGCCGCATCTCGCAATTGCCCAACACTCCGCTGATTGTCGACTATTTTCGTTGGCGGAACGAAGATGCCGCCCGGAACGCCTTGAGCGCCTATTGCTACTGGATGCTCCGCAAGGATGGTCTCGATGAGCGAGCCGCCACGCTGCGGCTCCATGGTCTTTCGATTGCCCAGAAAAACGAGTTGCTTTTCCAGTACGGGATCAACTTCAATGAAGTCCCCAGCTGGCAGAAACGAGGCGTCGGGCTTTATTGGGAACAGTACGACAAGCCCGCTCGCAATCCTTCGACGGGCGAAGAGGTCATGGCACGGCGTCGCTGCATCAAACGGGATTTTGAACTGCCGATGAAGGACGAGTACAGCCGCTTTCTGCAAAAGTTGCTCGACGACTCTGATGAAAAAGATCGAGCGTGAAACGAAATGGAGACCAACGACCGCATCCTGCTTATCCTCGACCTGGACGAGACGTTGATCTTTGCGGCTGAGGGACAGCTCGAACGCGAGCCGGACTTCCGAGTCGGGCCTTACGCCGTCTATCGAAGACCGCATCTGGAGAACTTCCTGGAATGCTGCCAGCGAAACTTCGAGATCGCCGTCTGGTCATCTTCAGGAGCAGAGTACCTTGCCGGCGTCCTGCGAAGGATTCTTCCCGCCGAATTGACTCCCGCCTTTGTGTGGGATCGAGACCGGTGCGTCCGAGCATTTGACGCGGAGCAGCAGGAGACTTGTTTTGTGAAGGATCTGAAGAAAGTCAAGAGACTGGGATATGATCTCGACCGGGTTCTGATCGTTGACGACACGCCGCAAAAGATTCATCGGAATTATGGCAATGCCATCTACGTGTCGCCGTTTTATGGCGATGATCAAGATGACGAACTGCTCCACCTGTCTCGCTATCTGGAATCGCTGTGCCATAGCCGGAATGTGCGGGCGATCGAGAAACGGGGCTGGAAGAGGCGTTTGTGACCGCCATAGACACAATTCCTCCAGCGATTTCTCAGGATAGCGAGCCGAAGTCCGTCATGACCCGAGCAGAATGTCCGCCGTTTCATGGGGCCTTCGCTCAGCTTCAAGAGTTCATTGCCAAGCAAGGTCTCAGCCCTGATCTGCTGTGGATCTTTCGGCAAGATGTCGTCAGATTGCGACGGCAGACTTACATCAAGGTTCCGGTCCCGAATAACGAACCGCTGGCTGAGTCTCTCTACAACAGCGGCCGCCCCAATGGGCTGGGCATCCATCTCAGCGTGTTCTGCTTGCTGCGGGGCAGACCCTGCTGTTACGTTTGGTTGCCTTCTGACTCGACCGATGCAGAATATCGAATGCTTTCCGGCCTGAAGTTGAGCGTCCCGGTTGAGCAGGATGTTGCGACTCCGGTCAGAAGTCGGCTTCGATGGAAATGGCTCAAGTGGTGCGAAAGCCGAGTCTGTTATTCCTCCAGAGCAGATGACCTTCCTTTTCGGGCGGAAGGTCCAGCGACGACCAGTCTGTCAAAAGGCTACCGGGAGTAGCTTCTCTTGAGACTTCCACGAACCAAAAGCCGATATCACGCAGAGATCGGACCAATCTCAGTCCTCTGCTTCGCCGCAGAGTCCGGCAGACAAAGAATGCCAGCAGCGCCGGCGCATTGACCGCGAACCCAATTTCGAGCAGGTTCCTGACTCGGAGATTATCCAACCACCATCGACCGTCATGTGCGATGAGAATGGAGACGCCGTTCAATCGGTTCGGGCGACAAATCGAGGTTTATCGTATCATGGGCATGGAGTCGTCGAGTGCGGTCAACGATCATGACCTGAAAGCCGATGCGATCAATTGTTCCAGGCTTCCTGTGGATCGGAAACGCTCTCGACGCACGAGACGTTCGGGCGGTGTTGTCGCTTGGCGTTCAAGCGGTGGTCGATTTGGCGGCGAACGAGGCGCCTATCCAGTATCCAAGGGATATTGCCTACTGCCGATTGCCACTGAATGACGGGCCAGGGAACACTCAAGCGATTCTTCGGCTCGCTGTCTCAACGACCGCCGAGTTTATCGAGGCCAAGATCCCAATGCTCGTCGGTTGCAGCGCCGGCATGAGCCGGTCTCTGGCGGTCGTGGCCGCTGCTTTATCGGTGGTCCGCGGCCAGGAACCCCATGGGGTCTTGCGGCAGATTACGTCAGACGGGCCGCATGATGTCGCTCCCGGACTGTGGGCCGACATTCAACGAATGGCGCCCTCTCCGAAGGCCGACGCAGAAGTCTTGCCGAACCCGCCGATCTTGAAGCTGGTCGTGCTGAAGACCCTCGAAGTAGATCGTCTTCTGACATTTTACGAGACTTTGGGCATCCGCTTCAGCGAGGAGCAACATGGCAAGGGGCCGCTCCATTATTCCGCAACCGTCGGCGGCATAGTCTTCGAGATTTACCCGGCAACTGATCCTGATGCCGCGGAGCCAAGCGTCCGCCTTGGCTTCGAAGTGCCGAACTTAGCGGCGAAGGTCCAACTGCTTCGCTCATCCGGCACGACGATCGTCAGCGAGCCGAAAGAAAGCCCTTGGGGCATAAGGGCCGTCGTCCGTGATCCCGACAGCCGGGCACTAGAGTTGTATCAGCGGCCATAGCCAAGCATGGAAGCATGGCTGAACGCCGTGGGGAAGCTGCTTGCTCAATAGGATTGAACAGTGGATCGGGTATCCGATAAAAGGGCGGAAGTCGCCCCGTGCATCTCGCTTCAACCTGCGCCGTCGTGCGCTCATGCTTACCTCCTTGGTTGCAACTCGCCGCTGATCGACCAACGACATCATACGCGTGCTATCTGACCGGCAAGTGCTCTTTTCTAACCCTTATCTGACCGGAGCTGTTTTCGGTAACCTTTTAAAACGCCAACGGTTTCGCCGCAAGCGCATGAAAAAAGGCCGCTTGCGATCGTCTCGCAAGGGCCTTGAAAGTGGAGGATAGGGGACTTGAACCCCTGACCTTCTGGCTGCCAGCCAGACGCTCTCCCAACTGAGCTAATCCCCCAACGGACGACCGCCGGGAAAATTCCAGATTCCGGCGAATGGCAAAACCTTACGCAAGCTGGCCTTGCCGCCGTGAACCAAAAAACTTATCACCGTAACTTAGGACTGTCAAGCGAGCTCAAACCCCTCGGCTGGCCCGCGGCAAGGCGATTTTCGCCCATGCTAGCTTAGGCTCCTCGATGGCAAGCCGGGGCGCCAGGCCCTAGTTAAAAAGGCGGCTGGAAGCTTATTCATTATCCGCGCAACGACCAGACATTCTTGAGGACTGCTTGAAAAAGACGATCTTCACCCTGCTGAAGTTCGGCGTCTCGGCCAGCATTATCGGCTATCTGGTCTACGACGCGCAACGAGATGGAACTTTCTCCAAATTGGCCAGCCAGCCCAAAAACTGGGGAATGCTGGCCGCTGCGGCAGTTGCCAGCCTGGCAGCCGTCATGTTGACGTTCGTACGTTGGTTCGTGCTGGTGCGGGCCCTCGAGTTGCCGTTCAGCATGAAGGATGCGTTCCGTCTGGGCTTTCTCGGGTATCTGCTGAACTTCGTTTCGCTCGGCAGCGTCGGCGGCGATTTATTCAAGGCCGTCTTTGTTGCGAAAGAACAGCCGGGACGTCGCGCTGAAGCTGTGGCCACGGTGGTCCTCGATCGCGTCGTCGGGCTCTATATGCTCTTCGTGCTGGCCACGGTCGCCATTCTCGCGACGAATCAGTTGCACAGCCCGGTCGAGCAGATCGCCGTGATCTGCAAAGGCACGTTGGCTTGCACGGCGCTCGGCGCCGCGGGCATCGCCGTGCTGTTAATTCCCGGCGTGACGCAGGGCGCCTTCTCGTCGTTCCTGCAGCGGCTGCCGCGCCTTGGCCCGCTGTTCGGCAAATTGTTGGGCGCCATTCGCATCTACCGGCGCAAGCCAGGCATGCTAGCGTTGGCGTGTGCACTGAGCGTCGTCATCCACTCGCTCAGCACGATCGGCATCTGGCTGGTGGCGAGAGGATTGCCGGGCGAGGTCCCATCGCTGGCCGACCACTTCGTGATCATCCCGCTGGCGATGGTAACGGGCGTGCTGCCGCTGCCGGTCAACGGCCTGGGCGCCTTCGAGGCGGTCGTGGCCTTCTTGTATCAACGGGTGCCAGTCGATTTGGCGGTGGCCGAAGGACGAGGCCTGGTGGTCTCGCTTGGTTACCGGGCGATCACCATTCTGATTGCCATGATCGGCGTCTGCTATTATCTGGCAAGCCGCCGCGAAGTGGCCGCAGTGCTGGAAGAAGCGGAGCGCGAAGCCGAGGAAGAACGGGCTCACGAAGCGTCTTCGCAGGAATGCTTTGTTCCTGGCGAGTTACGTGCGCCTGGCGTGCAAGCCTCATGAACTTGGGCCGCGCTTAGTCTCGAAGCTCGGGTTTAAGCGGTTCGGCGTCGTACGGCTGTCCGTCGATTTGCAACTTGCCGCCGCGCCAGACTACCGCAGGCGCCGTGTTCGCCAAGAGTTCGCAGTTTTCGACGCCGGTCGCCGAGACCCCTTCGCTCAGCAGTTGCGCTACGCCGTTGTCGCCGAGCGTGCAACCCTCGAGCCGCGCGTGCGAGCAGCCGGCGACCGTCACCCCCGCCCGGCCGTTGCCGCGGCACGTGACGTCGACCAGTTTGCAGTTGCGAACATCGTCGTTCACGTTGATGCCGTCGAGCCGAAAGCCTTGCACGATCAAATCCATGATCACGATATCGTGCACGTGATACACCGTGATGCCGGTCTGCAACGCGGAGTACGCCAAAGGATAGGCGTCGGGCAGCTTGTCGGGCTCGACGCGAAAATAGATGAAGGCGTCGCGGCGAAACCACTCCAGCGGTTCCAGCTCAGGCAAGCGGTGCGTTCCAGGCTCCAGCTTGCGCTGCACGGCCGGCTTGCCGGCCATGAATAACTGCTGGTAGCTCGAACGCGCGGGACGAAAGCGAAAGATCGGCCCGTGCAC
>JAICIG010000135.1 GCA_025924495.1 Pirellulales bacterium
CGGCTCGCCGAGCGGCGGAATCGGCGACTGAAGCGGATATTCGCGAATTGGAGCGGTTGCAGGAGCAAATGGACTCGCGCGACCGCAACTACGAAGAGGCGATTCGCATCGATTTTCAGTTCCACCGCAAACTGATCGACCTGACGGGCAATGAGTTGATGCAGAATCTGATGGAGGTGATCCACGAGTTCGTCATGGCGGGCATGGTGCATACGACGCCCAACCCGCGGAATCGCGCCTTGAGCCGGCGCTTCCACCGCGACATTCTCGAGGCGATTCGCGCGGGCGATCCTGAAGCGGCCGAGGAAGCCATGCGCGCTCACATGAAAGGGGTGATCCGGCGGTTGCAGCGGGCAGCCGAACGATCGAAAGCGTCGCCTAGTCAGCCTCGTTGATTATCGCCATGGAACATATGCCCGTTGAATCGGGCAGACTGAGGTTAGTAGACTTTGTCCTAAGCAATGCTCGAAATGATTCGCACTAATTGAAAATGTTTGCCAGCGTTGGTAGAGACCTTTCCGCTTGAGCGCCACCACCCTGCCTACCGACTCCATACCGACCGTCGATCCGGCGGCGGTTCAGCGCAAGGTATTTTGGCGCGTCGTCCCGCTCATCTTTGTGCTGTACGTCATTGCCTATCTTGATCGAGCCAACGCGGGCTTTGCCAAGCTGCAGATGCAGGAAGACCTCGGCTTTTCCGAAAACGTGTTTGGCTGGGGGTTCGGAATCTTCTTTGCCGGGTATCTGCTGCTGGAAATTCCGGGCGCGCTGTTGGTGGAGCATTGGAGCGCCCGCAAATGGTTCGCGAGAATCTTGGTGACGTGGGGATTCTGTTCGATGGGCATGGCCTTGGTGCGAACGCCGGGGCAGTTTTATCTGGCCCGGTTTCTGCTTGGGTTGGCCGAGGCGGGCTTTTTCCCTGGCATTATCGTCTACTTCACCCATTGGTTCCCGCAGGCTTACCGTGGACGGGCCATGGCCGGCATGGTGCTGGGCGTGCCGATCAGCTTGGCGGTTGGGGCCCGGGTCTCGGGCTGGTTGTTAGAGCTGGATTTGTGGGGCTTGGCGGGCTGGCAATGGGTGTTTCTGGTCGAAGGATTTCCCGCCGTCGCCATGGGATTGTGCCTGCCCTGGTTGATGGCCGATCGGCCCGCGCAAGCCAGGTGGTTGTCGCAGTCCGAGCGAGGATGGCTTGAGGAATCGCTCGCCAGCGAAAAACGCGAAGCTGCAGCCGCCGGCGGCGCCAAGCTGAGCCAGGCCTTGCGCCAGCCGGTCGTCTGGCTGTTAGCGCTGGGAATTCTGGCCGCCAACACCGGCGGCTACGCGATGCTGTTCTGGCTGCCGACCGTGGTGAAGAACCTGCTCTTGGAAGCACATCGCGCGGCAGAGCCAATGAACGTGCTCAACTGGACAAGCCTGACGTACGCCAGCGGCTTATTGGGGGTATGGGCGGCGGGAAGGTTGTCGCATCGCCTGCGCGAATGGAAATGGCTTTGCGCGGCGGCAATGGCGCTGACCGGAGCGTGCCTGATCGCCAGCGCCTGGCCGGGGCAGCCTTGGTTAGCCATAATCGCCTGGCTGTGTCTGGTGGGATTCTTCGGCTATTTTTGGCCGACTCCCTTTTGGGTGTTGCCGACATTGAGCCTTTCGGCCTCGGCGGCGGCGGTCTCCATTGGCTTCATCAATATGTGCGCCAACTTAGCCGGGTTGTTAGGATCGCCCATCGTCGGCCGCATGAAGACTGCTGGATTCCAGGAGCGCACGTGCCTGCAATTCCTGGCGGCCTGTTACATTTTAGGCGGCGTGCTGATCGCCTTCATTCGAGTTTCCCGGTCAGCGAAAACACCCCAAGTGACAAAATGAGCATCGAAGCCTCTCGATTCGTTCAGGATTCCATGACGATTTCGCTCACGCAAGATCTGCTGCTGCATCTGTATCGGCAAATGCTGGTCATTCGTCGTTGCGAAGAGCAACTTGCCCGCAGCCACCAGCGCGGGTTGATTCACGGGGCCTGTCATACGTACGTCGGCGAAGAAGCGATTGCCGTCGGCGTGTGTGCCCGGTTGCGAGCGGACGATACCGTATTTAGCACGCACCGTGGGCATGGGCATGCGCTGGCCAAGGGGGTTTCGCCCGAGCAACTCATCGCCGAACTGTATGGCCGCGCCACAGGCTGCTCGCACGGCCGCGGCGGCAGCATGCATCTTTTCTCGCCTGAAGTCGGCATGATGGGAACCAGCGGCATCGTGGCGCCATGCATTCTGCAGGCGGCCGGAGCAGGCTACAGCGCCAAGTTACTGAAGACCGACCGCGTCGGCGTCGCGTTTTTCGGCGATGGAGCGGTGAACAACGGCGCCTTCCACGAGGGGCTTAACCTGGCGAGCATCTGGAAGCTGCCCGTGTTGTTCGTCTGCGAGAACAACGAGTATGCCACCGAAGTGCCGTTCAGTTACGCGGCCGGCAATCCCTCGGTTGCCAGTCGAGCGGCTTCTTACGGCATGCCGGGAGTCGAATTGGATGGCAACGACGTGCTGGCAGTGCATGCCGCAGCCGAAGAGGCCGTGACTCGCGCGCGCAGCGGCGGCGGACCGACGTTGCTGGAATGCCGCACCTATCGTACGCGTCCGCATGCCGAGGGAATGGGCGACTTCGGTTACCGCACGCGCGAAGAAGTCGAAGAGTGGAAGACGAAATGTCCGATCGCTCGGTTGAAGCGCCGGCTGCTGGAAGAATCACTGGCCAGCGAGGCGGAGTTAGAGGCGATCGAGGCGGATGTGGTTGCAGAAATCGACGCGGCTCATCGCGCTGCCGAGGCCGCGCCTTGGCCTTCGCCAACCTCAGCGGCCACGCACGTGTATGCCGAGCCGCCCCGCACGGCGCCGACGCCGGTCAGCCCGGGCAACCGTGAGATCAGCTATATGCAAGCGACGCTCGAAGCCTTAACGGCCGAGATGGAGCAAAACCCCAAGATCTTTGTGATGGGAGAAGGGATCGGCAAACGCGGCGGCAACTTCAAGACCACCGCAGGGCTGTATGACATTTATGGTCCGGAGCGCTTGCGCGACACGCCGATCTGCGAGCGCGGCTTCGTCGGTCTCGGCGGCGGCGCCGCGATGACCGGCACGCGACCGGTCGTCGACTTTATGTTCGCCGACTTCGTGCTCGATGCGGTCGGCGAAATCATCAACCAGATCGCCAAGATCCAGTACATGAGTGACGGCCGGTTGAAAATGCCGATCTTGCTGCGAGGCTGCGTGGGCATCGGTCACTCGGCCGCCACGCACCACTCGGGCAATTATTACCCGATGTACGCGCATTTTCCCGGTTTGCGCGTCGTTATCCCTTCGACCCCTTACGATGCCAAGGGGCTGTTGCACCATGCCTTGCGCTGCGACGATCCGGTGTTGTTCTTAGAGCCCCGCGAGTTGCTTGGCCTCAAGGGGCCGGTTCCCGAAGAGCCTTATGAAATTCCTTTCGGCCAGGCGGCGATTGTCCGCGAGGGGCACGATGTCACGGTCGTCGCGCTGGCGGCCATGGTGCAACGATCGTTAAAGGCTTGCGAGCAACTGGCAGCCGAAGGCGTTTCTGTCGAGTTGATCGATCCGCGCACCGTGGCGCCGCTCGATGTGGAAAGCATCGCGCGCAGCGTACGGAAGACAGGGCGATTACTAATTGTCGATGAGGCCTTTGGCCCCTACGGCATCGGAGCCGAGATCGCCGCACAGATCAGCGATTGCGGTTTCGACGATCTCGACGCTCCAATTCGCCGCCTCAATGGCGTCCATACGCCGACTCCCTACAGCCCGCCGTTGGAGAACGCGGTCGTGCCGACGACCGAGGCGATAGTGCAAGCGATCCGTGACCTGGTAGCGGAGTGAGAAACTGACGCATGGCCATTCCCATTACTATTCCGCGTCTGGGTTGGAACATGGAGGAAGGGACCTTTGCGGGCTGGTTAAAGCCCGACGGGGCTACAATCCAAGCCGGCGAGGCATTATTCAGTCTGGAAAGTGAGAAGGCGACGGAAGACATCGAGTGCCTGGATGCCGGCATTCTGCGGATCGCGCCCGATGGGCCCAAGGTAGGAGACGTGTTGGCTGTTGGAGCGGTGATCGCTTATCTGGTCGAGCAGGGGGAAGCGGCGCCTTTCGAAGCGGAGTCTTCGCAAGCCATGGCTGCCGAGGCAAGCTCGCCGGCCCCCCGGCCGGCCGAAGGTGCAGCCTCATCCGTCGTTCGCCCAGGGGCGCACGACGCCGCGGCCTTGCAGGAAAATGGCCATCCGCCTCAGCAGGAGCGTCGCGCCGCTTCGCCGCGGGCCCGACGAGTGGCGGCGGAACTTGGGGTCGAATGGCAATCGCTGACAGGCAGCGGTCGCACAGGGCGTATCCGCGAGCGAGACGTTCGCGCGGCGGCCGCCGGCATGTCAAAGAGCAGTGCGCCGCTCGGTCCGCCGCACCGAGCGGGTGTCGCCGGGAGCCCGATTCGTCGCACCATCGCTGAAAGGATGCTGGCCAGCCATCTCTCGACGGCGCCCGTCACGCTGACGACGACGGTCGACGCGACCAATCTGGTTAATTTGCGCGGTCAGTTCAAGCAGGCGGCGTTGGCTGGCGGAGGCATCGTCCCCAGCTACACTGACTTTCTCGTCAAGCTTTCGGCCGCCGCATTGCAACAACATCCACGGCTCGCTGCCTGCGGAGCGGGGAATGAGACTGCAATTCCTGAAGACATGCACCTTGGCATCGCAGTCGACACGGAGAGCGGATTGCTAGTTCCCGTAGTGCGCAACGTGCCGTTGCTGGGCCTGAAACAATTGAGCGCACAGTCCCGCGATTTAATCGAGCGGGCTCGCGCGCGGCGGCTGTCGGCCGAGGAAATGCAAGGGGGCGTTTTCACGGTCACGAACTTAGGCGTCTTCGGAATCGACGCGTTTACGCCGATCATCAATCAGCCGCAATGCGCCATTCTCGGCGCCGGCCGGATACGTCGGCAACCCGTGGCCCATGGCGACCAGGTGGTGCTCCGCGATCAACTCACGCTCAGCCTGACGTTCGATCACTGTGTGATCGATGGAGCGCCGGCGGCTCGGTTCTTGCAAACGTTGACCATGCTGATCGAAAATCCCAGCCCCTGGTTGATGCCGTAGGCGCAGCAGAGTGCCCGCGGCCTGCAGCCGCGCGCCTGGGGCTGCTCAATAGACGGCGATCGCGCGCCCCGGCCCGCCGTGGCAGCCTTGGATCTTCGACGCGGCGAACAGGAAGTACGCGCCCTGCGGCAGGCTTTCCAGATTCGTCAGAAACTCCACCCCGACCATGCCGCTTGTTCCCAAGGCCCAGTAAGCCATCAACGCCCGCTTCGCTTCTACGCCGCCGAGCGTCGGAGCATCGATGCCGACGCAGCGAATTCTCTTGTCGGCCAGATAGCGAATCGCCTCGGGCCCGGGCGCGGGCCAGCCTTCCCTTTTGCCGTTAAGCGGTTCGTCCAGGCAGGCGCGACCTTCGGGAAGCGCCTTGTAGTATTGGTCGCTCCAGCCGGTCTGAAAAATCACGATGTCGCCCGCCTTCAGGTCGCCACATTGCTGTTCGTAGCTGCGAATGTCGGCCGCCGTAATCGCGGGCGAAGCAGGCCATGCGTCCTGCTTGGTGCTGCCGGTCAGGCGTCGTACGTCAATGATGCGCGCCGGGCCGCATGTTTGATCGATCGTAATCTTCTCGGTAGTGGCTTCGCTCGTACCGCGATCGCCATACTTCATCTCGTACTCTTTCAGCCATTGCCGGACGGTCTCGGAATAGGTCTCGTTGTCAAACCCGGGGCGGGGCAGGGCGTACGCCGGCGGAACGAGGTGCGTGCCGGCCTGGCTATCCATTATATGCATGACAAACGGCGTCTTGAGATTGGGATTCATGCCAAAGCGAACCGTCATATAAGGCTGTCGGTGGTTGCCCACGCCTTGGCCCGGCCAGGTGCAGGGCAGGTCCTCCGCCAGCACGACGGACAGATCGACGACCTGTTTTTTGCGGGCCGAGGCAATCAAGCGTTTGACCAAGGGGCCATCGACGATGGCGAAAGCACGCCCTTCGCTGTAGGGATCGCCGGCGTGCTTCGGCGCCAACATGCAGTAGAAGGCGCCGGTGGTCGGCAATTGGCCGAAGCCCGTGCCGCTCTCGGTCCAGATCATGCCGTGCTTCAAGCCGGCGTAATGGGTCGGTTCGGCCAGGTCCGGCAGCGGCCCCATGCTGGTGCTGTCGGTGGCCAGGTTCATCACCTTCCGGCTGGCTAGAAACTCCATGCAATCCGGATCCGGATCAGGCCAGGCCGGCGCATCGCCCGCCACTGGTTCGGCGCCAAAGCGGCGCCCGGCAGGCAATGGCTTGTAATACTTGTCGCTGAAGCCGCTGTAGAACAGCACGACGTCTCCGGCGCCAAGCGGGCGATGCTTTTCTTCCCAGGCCAGCAGCCGCTCTTTCTTGATGAGTTCGCTGCGGCCGCTCCTGGTTCCGTCTCGAAGATCGCGGCAGTCGACGACGCAAGCCTCGCCGACAAACTGCCACGCAGCGATTTTATCGGTGAACGCAGAACCAAACCGCCCGGCATTGGGCAATCCCGAGTCGGGCCGCGTCACCGAATGGGGCGGCACGTCGAGCTGCGTGCCAGTGTTCCCATCCATCACGAGCAAGTCGCTGTTGTAAGGGCTGAGCGGTCCGATCTGTTGATAAGGGTTGATTTGAAACGGCGGAAATGTGGGCCATGTGCAAGGATATTCTGGCGAGACGAGGAGCGAGAGATCGATAAACCGCGGGGCGCCTTCAGGCTCGGCCGCTTGCGCGAACAAGGCGTGTCCCGCAAAAGAGCCGAGGACTAGCAGCGCCGCAAGGGCGAGGCGACATGCGTAGTTCATTGAAATGGCTCTCTATGGATTCACGACGCTTGAAGCAGCCATCGTTGCCTTGTGAATGTATCTACTGCGACATCAGATTAGCCATTCCTGTGCGCGGCGCCAGTTCTTATCTCTCATCCGAGAAGAAGCCGTCGACCATGTGCATGACGCGCCGTAATTCATCATCTTTCCAAGGAGCATCTAGCGCGCCTAACGGCGGCCGCGGCATGCCGACGTCGATCCCCGACTTCAGTAGCATGGCCCCTCGCAAAAACGACCAGACCCCTGGCGAACGCAGGACTTCATGGATCGCCTGCTGGAAGACAAGCATAAAGCGTCGGCCAGTTTCGATCGCGCCGGCGGCGAACTCTTGCCTGGCCCTTTGACAGGCGCGCCCCCAAATGTTGTAAAACGTGCCGATGGCGCCGATCGAGCCGCAAAGCACCGCGTGGCACAACAGTTCATCGGCGCCGCTAAACAGTTGCAGCCGCTCGCCAGCGTAGGCGTGGATCAAGCCGAATTGATAGAGATCGCGATCGGTGATCTTCATGCCGGCAATGTGCGGCAGCTTCAGCAATCTTTCGACATAGTCGCGGGCGTCAAGCGCGAGCTGATTGACCTGGCTGAGGTGATAGACGAAGAGCGGCAGCTCGCCCGCCTCGCCGATCCGCCGATAGTGCTCGAAGGTCGCGTCGGCGCTGGCGGAGTAATAAATCGGCGCCACACACGAAATGGCATCGGCGCCAATCGAGCGAGCATGCCGGGCTAGCGCGGCGGCGTCTTCCGTGGCCACGGCGCCCACGTGAATCATTGTCTTGATCCTTCCGGCCGCAGTGCGCACGGCCCGTTCGGCCACCGCCCGGCGCTGATCGAGATTCAACAGCGGCCACTGGCCCGTCGAACCGAGGAGGTACAGGCCTTCGAGCCCTTCGCGAACGAACCATTCCACGAGCTGTTCGACAGCAGGCAAGTTGGGCTCGCCCGAATCATCGAGCGGCGTGAGCATCGCGGGCCAAAGACCGGAGAAGGCGGTTTGCATCGAGCTGCTTTCAAAAGATGTAGATCATCCATTAGGCGTACCGATTGAACCACAGAGGCACAGGAACACAGAGAGGAGAAAAGACATTTCTAAGTTTCAGGTCGGTCGCAGGCCTCAAAGAATTGACGAGTTCCAGCCTGTGTTCCTTTGCCGGGTCGAATTCATTCTCGTACTTTTGTCGCTACGCCTAACAGCGATAAGATTGAAGGAAACAGATATCTTCCCTTCCCCTCTGTGCTCTCGGCGTCTCTGTGGTAATTCTCCTGCCTGCTAGTAGGCGACCCTTCTCGGCTCGCTGGTTGGCAGAATGCCGCCGAGCGAATCGCCGGCGGCGACTGCCGGCGGCACGCGAAGAAAGAGCACGGCGCCATCTTCGTCGGCGGGCGCCTCAAGCGGTCGTTCGCCCCAAATGTCGGTCACCACGCCGATCGGCTGCCCGCGGCGGACGATCTGACCGAGTGAAACCTGCGGCTGGAACACTCCGTCGGCCGGCGATGGATGCTGAATTTGCAAGTGGCCGCTCTGATCGCGGTTGTCCTCGATAAGGTATTGGATGTGCGATTCGGCGGGCGGGCCATCGATCATGTTCAGCCAGCGTGCGACGTTGAGACAGCCTTCGACGTAGGCCGCAATTGCCCCCGTGTTCCAACCGCCTCCGCCGCCGTATTCGGCATAGATGGCCGGCACGCCCGCGTCGCGTGCTACGGAAAGCGACCGCCCCTCGAGTCGCGGGCTGGTGCCCCAGGCGATTGGCAAATTGAAGGCCTCGGCCATTTTCCGCTGTCGATCGAGAACGTTGCGATCGGCGTGGAGCACGTAACCACTCAGCGGAGAAATCTCGAATAGCGCGCCGCCCGTGTGCAGGTCGATGTAGTAATCGGCCGACCGGATCAGCCGACTCAAGGCCGCCGCAATGCGCTCCGTCGTCGATCCGTCGTCTCGCCCGGGGCAGGTTCGCGCCAGGTCGAGGCCGTCTTCGGCCGTGCGCTGCCGCCGCCGAAAGGCGGGCTCGTTGACGATCGGCAGGAGGGTGATCCGGCCTCGCAATGGTTCGGCGGCCAGTCGCGAGTACAATCGTCGCACCGCTTCCATCGGCTCGCACTCATCGCCGTGGACGCCCGCGGTAATCAGCAAATGGGGGCCGCCCTGCTCGCCGGCCAGGCTGCGCGAAGCGAGAGTGATCGGCTCGTGCGTCACGCCGGCGCCGCTCCGCTTACGATTTGCTCGACGATATCGACGCCGACTTTCTGGCTCCAGGCGGCGATCAACTGGCGGAAGATCGGACCCGGCTTGCCGTCGCCGATCGGCAGGCCGTTGATGTTCGTCACCGGCATGATGCAAAACGGCGTACTGGCTAGAAACGCCTCGTCGGCGTTGATGATGTTGTAAACCTGAAAGTCGTGTTCGACGAAATCGATGCCGAGCTGCTCGGCCAGCTCGATCACGGTTTTACGGCTGATGCCCGGCAGCGTGTTGCGCAAGGTGGGCGAGACGATTTTGCCGCCTTCCACCATCAAGAAATTGGCGCCGCTCGTTTCCGTCACGTGGCCCTCGAGATCGAGCAACAGCGCCGATGCATTCGGATCGACGAGCTGAGCTTCCTGGTCCGCCAGATAGTAGTGCATGCGGCTGCGATACTTCATTTTGGGGTCGAAGCATTGCGGCGGCACGTGTCGGATCGACGGCGTGACCAGGTGCGTCCCTTCGCGCATCTTCTTGGCCCACAGTTCCCAAGCCAGCGGAAACGTATGGGCGCAAACCGTGGCGGTCTTTCGCGCCTCGCGGCCGCTGCCGGCGGCGTACATGGGGACTTCGCCGGCGGTGACAAAATGAATCAGCCCTAGTTCGCCTCCTTCGGGCAGAATCGCTGCATTGTGCTCGACGAGCTTGCGCGAGGCGGCGACCAATTCATCGCGAGTCACCTCGACTTTAAACCGTACGTAGCGCAGCGAGCGAAAAAGCCTGTCGAGATGGTCATCGAGCCTGAATGGTTGCCGGCGGAAGGTGCGCGTCATCTCCGTGACGGTGGCGCCTAGCACCACGCCCATATCGAAAATCGCCAGTCCCGCTTGCGAAGCCGGAATCATCTGGCCGTTGAGGTAGACGAGAGGTTCGGGCATGGTGATTCGAGTTTTAAATCAGTTAAAGACGTCAGGAAAGCGGCGAGCCGGAGGCGTCAGCCTCCGTGTCATGCACGGCTTAGCCATCAACACAACCGATCACCTACCAAGCACACTTCGACGTACACGGAGGCTGACGCCTCCGGCTCTCCTGATAGAGAAGCCAGCCGCCGCTCGGTTATTCGGCGGAGTCTTGCACTTTCTCAAACTCCGCGACCAGCGGCCGATAGCCATATTCGGCTAGCACGGCGATTACGCCGCGGTCGCTTTGGTCAGCGGCCACTTCGCCCAGCGCGTGCAGCGCATTGTACATTGCCTCGACAGCCGCTTCGAGATGTGTGAGCTGCTCCTCCGCATCGCCCGCGTCTCGCGCCTTGCCGGCCGCTTGTGCGTGCTCAATGGAGTTCATGTACTCGTAGGCGAATTCCATTCGCTTGCCCACGTAGCGCAGCCAAGGGCGGCCGGGTAATAGCGAGCGATCTTTTGCCCGCAGCGATTCATTGAGGCAGGTGAGGTAGCCTTCCTTGGCTTCTTTCCACCACGCGGGCGACGGTGCATCGGAGTTATAGTGCTTCATCACGACGTCGGGGCTGGGCGTGCCGAAGAGCGGATCGTGTTCGTCGGCCAACGCGGCGCTGCGCTCAACCGCGCGAAAGCCCAAAAGCAAACGCTCGGACGTGGCCGGCCCGCACATCGGGGCCACCAGTTCTTCGCAAGCCGCCTCAGGCGTCAGCTTGGCGTCGAAGGCGGATCGGGCCAAATAGAATACATAGGGGTCGAGATCGCCCGGGATGCCGCACTCGACTGCGAACCCGGAAGAGTTGCCCTTGAAACGGGTTGGATCGCCTTCTCGCATACGGTTCAAGATTGCGTGCAGTTCTCCAAGGCAGCCCTGCGGCAACATGCGCGGCGGTTCGCCGACCAAGGGGAGGATTTGCGATCCGCGGAGTCTAGGATCGCGATTGGACTCCGCACTGAAAATGGTCCCGGTTACGCTGCGAATCATCCCGCCTCGGCGCAGCGTGACCGATGTAAATATATTCGGACGATGCCACAGGGAAGTCTCGATGCCGTCGCCGTTTGCGGTGCGTAGTCGCTCCGTCTTGAAATCGAAAAGCAAGTGCAGATCGGAAAACCAGGGCGCATCGCTCGATTCTGCACCCGCTTCGCCGCGCAGCCGCATTAAGTGGATCGCATCGATGCGTTGATAGGTTTTCAGGTAAGCTGCCAACTGCGCTTCAACAAGCTTCTCGCCTGAAGCGTCTCGGGCGAGCTGCCCGGATTGCTTGAAGCAAACGGCCAGGTCGACAGATGGCTGCGGACGTTTCACGTCGATGGCAATCGGCGCGTTGACGGAGTCGACGGGCCGCGAGGCGAAGGTCTTGGCGAACTCGCTTGGAAAGGCAAACGGAGACACGGCGATGCCGGTCGCCATGCCCAGCTCTCGCGCCCGCTGCAGTACGCCGCGAGCCAGGTCGATGCCTGCTTTGGTCTTCGCTTCATAATCGGTCTTGCCGGCAAAGTCGGGGTTCAAAAACTCCTTGGCGCCGTGGAACGCCGCGCGGCCAGGCGTCTCGCTGTCGATCGGCCACGTTTCGCGCTGCCAAAGTTGGGCAGTGCGTTTGTGAACGCCTTGGCATTCGAAATCGACAAACGGCTGCCAGGGTTCGAAACGCAGCACGACGCGGTTGAACCTGAGCTTGGCCAACTGCCCTAGCAAGCGCTTCTGATCGTCCAAGCCCCAGGCCGATATGCCGATCGGCTCGGCGCCGAGGCCGACCCAGGTGCGGTCTTTGAGCGACGGTTCGAGCAGCACATCGTGCCCGGAGAGCTTCAATTCGCCCGGTTCGGCAGGGAACACGTCTCCCGAGAGCAGGTAGCGGATGCCGCAACGATGGCCAAACTCATAGGCGGCCCATAATGTCGCCTGCGGGCTGCCGCCGCCCACAATCAACGCGTCGCGGTCACCGAGTTTGAGGCTGCGCAGCATATGCCCCTGCTCGCTGAGCTTCGGCCACTTCTCGCCAACGGCTTGCTTGACTGCTGGGTTTGTCGCTGGGCTGCCGATGAGCACCAGCGGCATATCGCCATCCGGCGCCCTATCGACGACCGCCGTGTCGGCGCCATATAACTTCGCCAGTTGTGCAGCGAGTTCCTCCGCCGCGAAGCGCTCCAGCTTCGGCGCCTGCGGGCCAACGACGAGATCGGCATGCGGACCAGCCGACAGCGAACTGCAACAGAACAGCCAGGCGATGAAGCAAACGATGATGCGGAAAGCAAAGAATTGGCGATTCTGTTTCATAGTGCTTTTGCCGGGAAGCTGCGCCCCCTTTCTATAACTTCATCTTCGTCTGCCGCCAGCTTTAGCTGATGGTTTAGCGATTGTCTTCCATCGCCGGCTTCAGCCGGCCTTTACGCTCTAAGTTTCCGCTCGAGAACCCCGGCTAAAGCCGGCCGCAAAGAAAAGTTTTGGGTTGCTTACAAACCACCAGCTAAAGCTGGGTGGCAAACAAAATCCACAGTCAATCCCTTTAAAGCGCGAAATCCACGGCGACTGGCGCAATCCATACTCCGCCCACTCACTTCTCCTCCGCAATCCGGAATAGCTTCTCCCGCGTGCGAATGAAAATCGAGCCGTGGGCGATGGCGGGCGTGGCGAGGCAGTTGGCGCCCATGTCGTTCTTGGCGAGCACTTTGACTTCGGGCTCGTCGGCCAGAACGACCATGATCCCCTCGTCGTTGATCACGAAGATCTTGCCGTCGGCCGCCACGGGCGACGCGTAGTATTCGCCCAGGTTCTTGATCCGCTTCTTTTGCCAAATCGTCTCCCCTGTCTTGCCGTCGAAGCAGGCCGACAGCCCGCCGCGCTTCACTAGAAACAAGCGGCCGTGGGTCAACAGCGGCGAGCTGACGTTTGACGGCGCCGAACTCTTTTGCAGGTTCCAAAGCACATGCGTCTTGGTGACGTCGCCCGAACCGCCCCCCTTGATCGCCTGCACGATGCTGCCGCCGCCGCTCATATTCGCCGGCGATTGAAAGGCCGTGTCGAGTTCGGCGCCTTCCAAAAAGCCGTCGTGGTTAACGTCTGCCTTGTCGAACCGTTCTTCGAATTCTCGCGGCAGCTCCGCTTTCGTCAGCTTGCCGTCCTGGTTCGTGTCTTTCCATTCCAAGAGGGCGAACTTGAGGATGCGGTCGGTGTCGCCGTAGCTTTGCACCGAAATATAGATGACTCCGTCCTTGACCACGGGCGTGGTCATGATCGTGCGCAACAGCGTGTTGCAGGTCCACAGTTCCTTCCCCGTCAGCGGGTCGTAGCCTTTCATCTTGCCCGTGCCGGCCACGACCAGATCGGTGCGGCCGGCCGCCTCGCATAGCACGGGCACCGAGTAGCCAGCCAGCATTTCAGGCCGCGGCGTTTTCCAGCGCTCGGCCCCGGTTTTAGCGTCGAGCGCCAGAAGATAAGGGCTGAGATCGTCATCCTGATCGAAGATCACCAGATCTTGATAGACAATCGGGCTGGCCGCAGCGCCCCAGTCCATCAAGTAGGCAGGCAACGGCAACGTATGGCGCCAGACTTCATGGCCGTTGGCGGCGTCGAAAGCTAGCAGGCCTAAGGTGCTGAAATAAACGTAGACGCGCTCGCCATCGCTGGCGGGAGTCGACGAAGCGTGACTGTTAGGCTGGGTGATCGCCGGGAGCGTGCCCGTCGGCAGTTCGCGCTGCCAGAGGATCTTGCCGCTATTCGCGTCGATGCCGTAGACCGCGAACGTCTCCGGCCCGCTCATCGCCGTAACATAGACTCGATCGCCCACGACGATCGGCGAAGCGATGCCGTCGCCTAGCGGCAGGCTCCAGCGGACGTTTTGCTCGAACGAGAATTCGGTCGGCAGCGCGCCGCTGTCTTCGGCGACGCCGCTCGCGTTGGGTCCTCGGAACTGGGCCCAATCATCGGCCGGCAATTGCCTTGTCGCGGTGAAGGACAAGGCAAACGCGCCTAGGAGGACCCCATTCGATCCGTACGCTCGCAGGCGCCAGTAAAGCGAGGCGAGGACTTGCAACATTCAGAGGTTCTCCTGCGCAGGCGGCGTCGTCCACCTTAACGAGGCGGAGCGGTCAAAGCAAATAGATCGATGTCGCCGAAATCTCATGTCGCCAAACCCAACGCTTCGTGTTGGTTTTTGAGGGCGGCTTCGTAGCGGGCAAATGCCTCCTCGTCTCGACGGCAACTGACGCCGCGGTAGACCATGGCGAACGCTCGCCGGTTGCGCGTGGCCGAGCGATTGGCATCCGCCCGATGGATGGTGTTGCCGTGGTGCGCCACGACATCGCCCGGAGCGAGATGCACGCGTACCTCGCGCGCTTCGTCGGCCGGCCCGTAATCGGCAATCCCTTGCGAGAAGCCTAGCACGCGCGAGGCCTGGTGGGGCCGGATGCCGCGGTGGTGTGAACCGGAAACGTACCGCAAGCAACCGTTTTCGTCGTCGACTTCATCGAGCGCCATCCAGATGGTTACCACGTTCGGGGGCTTGAGATTGAAATAGTAATTGTCCTGATGCGGCGGCGTGACGTGCACTGTACCGGGCGGTTTGTTGAACCACTCGGGCTCCTGGGCGTTCGCCTCTTCGCCCAGCAGCGTTTCGGCGAGCGATTTCCAAGCGGGATGCCGCACGTAGTCTCGCAGGAACGGATCGACCCCCATGTACTGCATCTGCTTGAGCGTTTCCGGCCGCGAGCGATCGTCATAAAACGCGTGTTTGTCGGGCAAGGTCGGCACAACATCGCAAATGAATCGATCGAGGCGTTCGCACAGTTCGGCGAAGTCGCCTGGGGCGAGCAATTGCCGCACGACGACGAAGCCGTCACGATCGTAAAGCTGTTTATGTTGCGCGAAGTACATAGCTCATGAGCCTGCATGGAAAGGTACGAATCATTGCGCCGCTTGCGTCGGCGGCGGCACAGGGCGGCGCATCACAGCGTACCAGGTCCACTGCCGACCGGCATGTTCGCTCCCCTCTTCGATGAACCAGCTCAGCACGAACGCGGTCAGCACGGTGACTATACAGGGTAAAGAGATCGCCAGCGTGAAGGTCGGCACGCCTGCCTTCGGGCCGACGAGCCGGTCGAACCCTATCGCCTGGAAAACTTCACCCGCCGGCACGATGCCATCGAGCAGTTGGGGCAATCCCAGTTCGTGCCAATAGCTCCAGACGATCGAAACGGCCAATCCGCACAGTACTGCCGGAATAGCCGAGCGGCTGGTTGAGCGCGGCAGAAACATGCCGATGAAGAATAGCGCCGCGAGCGGACCGAGGAACATATTGAATCCCTTCGCCATCAGCTCCATGATGTTTTGCGCATGCGCCGCGACGGGCGGAGCGTCTTCCTCCTCGGCCAGTTTGCCCGCCTGTTCTAGCATGACCTCTTCCTCTCGGTGGAACTCAGCGTCGGAGGGTTTTTCGGCGAGCCGGGCGAACCCTGTCGCCAGCACGGTCACCAACACGCCGATCGCCAGAGATAGCCAGCGCGCGCGAGCCAGCCCATCAGCGTCATGACCGCTGCCGCGCGAAAATCGCGAGACGATATCAGTGACGGCTACGGCGCTGACGGAATTAATGCCCGAGGACACGCTCGACATGCCCGCGGCGAATAGCGCCGCCAGGATTAATCCGCCAAGCCCAGGCGGCAACTGATGGGCGATGAAGTAGGGAAACCACTTGTCGGCGGACTGGATGGGGGCGATTTCCGGAGAGAGAAACGTCGGATGCTGATGATAAAAGGCGAATAGCGCCAGCCCGCTCATCGCCAACAACACAGCCACGGTCACATCGCTGCAAGCGCTGATTAGATAACTGCGCAGAGCCGCCTTTAACGACGTCGTCGTAAAGTATCGCTGCACAACCATCTGGTCGGACCCGTGCGTGCAGACGATCCAGAAGAAGCTGTGCAACATGGCGGTGAGAATGGTCACGCGCACTGTCACGTCGAAGCTCAATAGTGCCGGGCTCGTATGCTGCTGATGCGCATCGCCGGCGATCGACCACCACTGCGCGGGACCTTCGCCGGTGGCGATCCAAACGTAGCTCAAAGTGATAATGACTCCCGCGAACATGATTACCGACTGCATCACGTCGGTCCAAATCACGGCGCGAATGCCGCCGAAAGCCGTATATGCGGTGGTAAAAATGCCGATCAGGGCGATCCAGAGATAGAGCGGTGGCGCCATGACGGGTTCGCCCCCCCAAGTGATCCCCGGCAGTGCAAACGGCTCGATCCGCACCATCTTGTCAACCGCCATGCTGCACGTGTAAATGATCACGCCTAACCAACCGAGCCGCAGCAAGATAAACAGCGTCGCCGCCAGCAATCGGGCGGCTGGACCGAAGCGCTGCTCGAGGTATTCGTAAACGCTTGTGAGCCGCAGCCGCATGAAAAACGGCACCCACAGGCAGAGCACGACCGCCATCGCAAAGGGCACGGCCATTTGTCCCGCGAACATGCCGATGCCATGCTGGATCATTTCGCCCGGCACGGCTAGGTAGCTGATGGTCGACATCAGCGTGGCCATGATGCTCAAGCCAACGGCGAACCAAGGCATTTGGCGTCCGCCGAGGAAGAACTCTTCCGTGGTGCCTTGCTTTCGCGAGCAGGCCCAGGCGATTGCCGCCGTGGCCGCGGCATACAGAAATAGGGCGCCCCAATCGGCGAGCACAAAGCCCGCGTGCGGGGGAGCAACGGCGAATAACGCAGCTTCCAAACTCAGGTTCCTTCGCTTGTCGGCATCTCAACGTACCAATCTTCGAAACGACTCCTGACGAGGTTCGCACTCGAGCAGCCGTTCCAGCGCGCCCGATTGAAGCGATTCAGCAAGCAGGTCAAACGTTTCTCTGGCGGCGGCGACCGTTTGCTCCAACTCAGCCGAGCCTTGGGCCGCGTTGAGGTAAAACGAAGTGTAACCGTGGCAGCCGCGTTTCGCCATTTCCTGAATAAAGAGCGTCGAAAGCAACTGCTCCGCCTGGGGGTCGTCGACCGCAAACTTCAAGCCTGGATGCACTGACACGCCTTCGCAGCTTGCGGCGAGTCCCGACTGCTGCGCGGCCTCGTTCAACCGTTGCTTCAAGTCGCCGCCGAAGCGTTGCAATTGGGCCGGCACGTCTCGGCGGCGGATTTCGCGCAAGGTCGTGAGCGCCGCCCGCAGGCCAATCACGTCGCTCCAATACGTGCTGGAGATGAACATTCGCTCCGCCGGCGCCATGAACTCGCGTTTGCCGACGACGGCGCCCATCGGGTAGCCATTGGAAATGCTTTTGGCAAAGACGGACATGTCGGGCGTAACGCCCAGCCAGGCCTGGGCGCCGCCCGTGGAAAGCCGGAACCCGGTGCTGACCTCGTCGAAGATAAACACGGCGCCGTGTTCGCGGGCCAGCCGTCCGACGCC
>JAICIG010000136.1 GCA_025924495.1 Pirellulales bacterium
ATTTGGGGCATGCGCGATTGGTGCTTCACGCCGGCCTTCCTCGATCGCTTTCTCGAATTCTTTCCCGAGGCGGAAACTCATCGTCTGGCCGATGCAGGCCACTACGTGATCGAGGACGCCTACGAGCGAATCATCCCTTGGGTGGAGCAATTTATCCAAGCCCACCCGCCCTCTCTACAGCGGGGGCAAGTCATCGATGCCTGACGATGCTCTCGCCATCGGTCAATGCGCCAGTTTGGCGTGCCTGCTGGAAGCCACTGCGCCGAAGCCCGGCAATGTGCATCGAGGGGCCGATTTTGAGAACCTCAGCTATCTTGATTTCGCGGCCAGCGCGATCGCCGTCGGTCCCGCATTCGAGCGAGCTGCCGCAGGCGCCCGCTTAGGCGAGACGGTGCTGGCCGCTGTCCGCGCCATGCGGCATGCGGTCGACACGAATACCAGTCTGGGAACAATTCTGCTGCTGGCGCCGCTGGCCATGGTTCCAAGAAGTCGGCCGCTCAAGGCCGGCGTGCAGAATGTTCTGGGGAATCTCTCGCCCGAAGACGCTCAGCAGGTTTACCAGGCGATTCGGCTCGCCGAGCCCGGCGGGCTAGGCAAGGTCGACGAAGCTGATGTCGCCGGCGAGCCGCCGGAAAGTTTGATTTATGCGATGCAGCTGGCGGCCGGGCGCGACCTGGTGGCCAGGCAATATGTCAACGGCTTCGAACAGATTCTCGATGAAATCGTGCCCTGGCTGGCTGAGGGAATGGGGCGGCGTTGGCCGCTGGCCGAGACGATTGTTCGCGCGCACTTGCAACTGATGAGCCGCTATCCCGACAGTTTGATCGCCCGGAAGTGCGGCGCCGAGTTCGCATCAAAGGCCGCCGCGCGGGCAGGTAGCGTGCTGGAAAGCGGGGAGCCGGGAGAGGAAGCTTATTCGCGTGCTATTGTCGATTTCGACTTCTGGCTTCGTGCAGACGGTCACCGACGCAATCCGGGGACGTCGGCAGACCTGATTGCCGCCAGTTTGTTCGCCGCGCTGCGAAATGGCATAATCAAATTGCCACTCAGGTTTTACTGAACGCAACCATCTCGCGCCTGGCAAAAACGCCAATCGAGCCTCTCCCCCAACTTCGGACTCCTAACTCCTTCCCCCTGCCGTCCTCATGTCCGAATCCTACTTCGTGCGGGTCACCAAAGACTACCTGGTCTTCAGCGCGGCCCATTTCATCACCTTCAATGGCGACACTTGCGAGCGGCTGCATGGCCATAATTATCGGGTGACGGCCGAGGTCTATGGACCGCTCGACGAGAATCATTATGTGGTCGATTTCATCGCGCTGCGCGATACATTGCAGGCGATCGTAATTGAGCTCGACCATCACATGCTGCTTCCGACCAGCCACCCGCTGATCAAAGTCACGGCGGATGAGAACAGCGTGGAAGCCGTCTTCGAAAATCGCCGCTGGGTATTTCCGCGCTGCGATTGCATTTTGTTGCCCGTTGCCAACACGACGACGGAGTTGCTGGCTCGCTATATCGGGCGGCGCTTGCTCGACGATTTACAGCAGCGAACCGGAAGCCGACCAAAACGAGTGCGAATTGAAGTCGACGAATGCGAAGGGCAGCTCGGCATCTGCGAATTGCAGGGCGAGTAGCTTGCAATCCGCTACAGCCTGATTGCGAAACGATCGTCTTCATCTGATCTGCCCGAAAGAAATCGTAAAATCACGCCGCCCGCTGCTCGCAGGCGCGTCGGATGCGAATTAACCTGCCAGCAGCCGTCCGACGAATATGCGATCGACTCGGCGATTCGGTCTTTTGAACTGCATAATCAGCACCGCCAGCCTGATTGCACTCCCCTTTTAGCGGCAACTCTGGAATATCAGGTGTTCGGCAACCGGGCGTTTGCTCTCCCCAGCGGGCAACTTATAGTTCCAATAGCTCGCCGCCGGCGGTTCCGCCCACGCGGTTTCGGAGCCGGGCAGCGTCTTACAAAACCGTTGATTGGCTCGCGATCCTCGCCTTAAAACCTTTCGCAAGTCGACCTGGTGAACAGCACTATGAAAGCCGAGTGGATCAATCCGTTTCTTTTCTCGCTGGCTAACGCCTTTCAGACCATGCTTGGCTGCAAGGTAGAGCGCGGCGGATTGAAGCTCAGAGATGGTTCTTCCGACTTGCATGAGATCAGCGGCATGATCGGCTTGAGCGGTCATGTAGCGGGCATGGTGGTGCTGAGCTTGGCGCGAAACGTCGCCTTGAAATCGACTTCGGCGCTGTTGATGACGGAAGCTAACCAGATCAATGAAGAAGTCATCGATGCCGTGGGAGAACTGACCAACATGGTGGCGGGCGCCGCGAAGAGTAAAATGGGTCAGTATGAACTTTCCATCGGCCTGCCGAGCGTGATTACGGGCAAGGGGCATTTCGTGCGGTTTCCTTCCAATGTGACGCCGATCGTTGTGCCCTATGAAACGGATTGGGGGCCGTTGACCTTAGAAGTCGGGCTGGCCGCGGCTTCCGTCCCCGCCGGCGCGAATGCCTAAGCGCGGCGGGCGCTAGAGAGCAAAATTGAAGTTTTGGCTCAAGTCCGCCGAGTTCGCGTGCCGATACCCAGTCCGCGCCGCGATGATTTCCTGCGCTGTCGCCAAACCTCGCCCGCGCTGAACATTCGAACTCTGTAGCTGCGTCCCTCGCCGTGTCGACGCCCCAGCTTCGTAAAGCCGCGATTCTGTTGATGAGCCTTCCGGAAGATGACGCCGGAGTGGTGATGTCCAGGCTTTCCGCGAAGCAAGTAGAACTGGTCTCTGTCGAGATCGCCAAGCTCGGGCTGATCAGCACCGAGGAGCAAGACACGGCCATCAAAGACTTCGCCGAGGCCTCCCCCGCTTCGATCGGCGCGGGGACGGGCGGACTCGAGCTGGCCAAGAGCCTGGTCGAACGGGCGCTCGGCAAAAACGCTTCGCCGACGATCGAAAGCGTGCGCCAGCAGATCGAAGCCATGCCATTCGGCTTCTTGCAGAAGGTCGACAGCCAAAACCTGCTGACGTTCATCATGGACGAGCATCCGCAGACGATCGCCTTGATCATCTCGCACCTTCAGGCGTCGCAAGCCGCCGACATCATCAGCGGCCTGCCCAGCGATCGGCAATTGGCCGTCGTGCGCCGCATCGCCACGATGGGACAAACCAATCCCGAAATCATCCACGAGGTGGAAAAAGGGCTCGAGCACCGGATGTCGAGCGTTATGAGTCAGCAATTCGAGAATGCCGGCGGCGTCGAGAGCGTCGCTGAGATCCTGAACGTCACCGACCGCGCCACCGAGCGCAGCTTGCTTGAGAATTTGGCGCAGGAAGATCCCGACCTGGTCGAGGAAATTCGCCGCTTGATGTTCGTGTTCGAGGACATCGTCAAATTCTCGAACAAGGACGTTCAGCAGTTGCTCAAGAATGTCGAAAGCTCGCAGTTGGCAATGGCCCTCAAAGGCGCCAGCGAGGAACTCAAACAGAAGATCCTCAGCAATATGTCGTTGCGCGCCGCCGACCTGCTGCGCGAGGAAATGGAGTATCTCGGTCCGGTGCGACTCTCGGCCGTCGAACAAGTGCAACAGCAGATCGTCGATGTGGTGCGACGCTTGGAGGACGCCGGCGAGATCACCGTCAATGCCAGCGAAGAAGTCGAAGAATTCATTCAGTAACGACTCGAAGGTCAGAGAGCGCCCGAAACGGCCGCCGTCTGTTCATCCTTCATGCGTCCGCTTCGCTCTCGCGGTCCAGGCTCGGCACAAGTAGAAGACTTCGATCGCCTCTTCTCCGCGAGCTTTTAAATACAGCGTCAAATCTGCCATAAAGGCCTGGAACCGCTCTTGGCCGGCCAATGTTTTCAGCCGATTGTGGCTGCGCCAGAGATCGAGGTAGCGCTCCATGTCCATCGGTACGACATGGGAAACTTCGTGATACGCGACGTCGGCGAAATCTCCGGTTGAAGCGAGCGCGAGGCCCCAGTCTTTCGCGCGATAGTTGTCGTCAAAGCCGGGTACATGCCGCTGAATCGCATCGCGGGTCCAGTTCAAAACTGGGTTGCGGTCGTGCTCGCGGTTGTTCCATAGCACCGTGAAGAAACCTGCCGGCTTAAGAATCCGCCGCACTTCCGGCAGGGCGCGCACTGGTTCTGCCCAATGAAATGCCTGCGCAGCGATCGCCCAAGACTGCGAGGCGCCCGGCAGACCGGTCGCGTCAAATGTCCCCGCTACCCAAGTCACATGGGGCATTGGCCGCGCTTGCCGCCGCATCGATTCATTCGGCTCAACCGCCGTCACATCAAACCCGCGCGCGGCGAGCAGCTCGGTAAATAAGCCCGTTCCTGCGCCGAGATCGGCGACGGCATCGCCGGGCGCAACGCCGACGTGAGCGGTCAATTGATCCAGCAATTCCGCTGGGTAGCTCGGTCGCGCTCGACCGTAAGCGTCGGCTTGTTCGGAAAAGTCGCCCAAGGGCATATTTGTCTCCTGTCCTTTCTCCGGCTCGCCTTTCAAGCATGCGCATCGGCGGCGCCATCCGCACGATCGCTACCAGCGGCCGTTGCGCGCCTTTCGATTTCCAACCGCATTTGCTAGCATGCGAAAGCCCTCAAACGCAACCTCTCCGCTGCGCGAAATTCGCTCTGTTTGCCTATGGCCGCCGGCACGAATAAGACCGCCCCTAAACCGTCCACTGCCGCCTCGAACGGCGCTGCCGAGATGCGCTCGTCGACCACGCCGATGATGCAGCAGTACTTCGATGCCAAGGCGGCCTGCCCCGATGCGGTGCTTCTGTTTCGCATGGGCGACTTTTATGAGACATTCCATGAAGATGCCAAGTTGGTAGCGCGCGTGCTAAATTTGGCGCTGACCAGTCGCGACAAGGGCGAAAACCCAATTCCGATGGCGGGATTCCCGCATCATCAGCTCGAAAGTTATCTAGGCAAGTTGATTTCGGCCGGCCATCGAGCCGCCATTTGTGAGCAGGTGGAAGACCCGCGGCAGGCCAAGGGGCTCGTGCGCCGCGAGGTGACGCGCGTCGTCACGCCCGGCACCGTCACCGACGACGCCTTGCTGGATCCGCATGAAAGCAATTTCCTGGCGGCGCTGGTCGAAGGCCCGTCCATCGGGCTGGCTTGGGTCGATTTGTCGACGGGGCGGTTTCTTGCCAGCCAGTTTCCTCCGGAGCGGCTGCCGGACGAGCTGGCCCGGATCGGGCCGGTTGAATGCCTGTTGGCCGAAGAGGCCGATTCGCCGGCCATGCGATTCGATGAACGTGTGGTGCTGACGCGCAGACCGGGCTGGGTTTTTTCTCACTCCGCCGCGCGCCAGGCGCTGGCCCGTCACTTCGGCACGCAAACGCTGGAAGGCTTCGGTTTTGAGACCGACGATGTGCAAGCGATTCGCGCCGCGGGCGCCATTCTCGAATATTTGACCGAGACGCAGAAGACTTCGCTCGGCCATATTGACCGCCTGATTCCCTATCGCGCCGGGCACTCGCTCGAAATTGACGAAGCGACCCGCCGCAGTTTGGAAATCACCAAAACCATGCGAGAGGGCCGGCGCGAAGGTTCGCTGCTCGACGTGCTCGATCGCACGATTACGGCGATGGGATCGCGATTGCTCGGAGATTGGGTCGCCAATCCGCTTACCGACGTGCACGCAATCGATGAGCGGCTCGACGCCGTCGCGGAACTGGTATCGAGCGTTCGGCTGGGCGACGAACTGCGCGATCAGCTCAAGTGCATCTACGACGTTGAGCGATTGCTGGCCCGTGTGACGACCGGGCGAGCCAGCCCGCGCGATTTGAGTTTTTTGGCGCGTACGCTGCGCACGTTGCCGGCGCTCAAGGCCAAGCTGACCGCTCGTTCGAGCAGCTTGCTCTCGCGGCTGGAAACCGAACTCGATCTTTGTCCCGATATTCGCTGTCAACTAGATGCGGCGCTGGCGGAAGAATGCCCGCTCGTCAGCCGCGAAGGCGGGTTCATCCGTGAAGGCTTCAACGCCGAACTCGATGCGCTGCGCGAATTGACCACGGGCGGCAAACAATGGATCGCACGCTATCAGGCCGAGGAAGCGCAGCGGACGGGCATCGCCAACCTCAAGGTCGGTTTCAATAACGTCTTCGGCTATTACCTGGAAATCACGCATACTCATCGCGACAAAGCGCCGGATCACTACATTCGCAAGCAAACGGTGAAAAACGCCGAGCGCTATATTACGCCCGAGCTGAAAGAATACGAAGAGAAGGTGCTCACGGCCGACGAAAAGGCCAAGGATTTGGAGCATGACCTGTTTCTGGAACTGCGCGAGCTGGTGATGGCCGGCGCCAGGCGATTGCGCGGGACGGCTTTGGCTCTGGCGCAGATCGACGTGCTTGCAGCTCTCGCGGATCTCGCACGAGATCGAGGCTACTGCCGCCCCCGCCTGGTCGAAACGCCTGAGCTGTGCATTGTGGACGGCCGGCACCCGGTGCTCGATCTGCGTTTGACGGATGGCTCGTTCGTGCCGAACGATGTTGCAGCCGGGCCTGAACAAGGCCTGCTGCTATTGATCACCGGTCCCAATATGGCCGGCAAAAGCACGTACATTCGCCAGGCCGCTTTGCTGACGCTGTTGGCGCAGATTGGCAGCTTTGTACCGGCGCGCGAAGCGATGATCGGCGTCGCCGATCGGATCTTTGCCCGCGTCGGCGCCAGCGACGAACTGGCGCGCGGCCAAAGCACCTTCATGGTCGAGATGACCGAGACGGCCCGCATCCTCAACACGGCGACGGAGCGCAGCCTGGTGATTCTGGATGAAATCGGCCGCGGCACAAGCACCTACGACGGCGTTTCGCTGGCCTGGGCCGTGGTTGAATTCTTGCACGACCACGTCGGTTGCCGCACCCTGTTCGCCACGCATTATCATGAACTTACCGACCTGGCAGCTTCGTTGCCGCGCGTGAAGAACTTGAACGTCTCGGTGCGCGAGTGGCAGGACAACGTCGTCTTTTTGCACAAGATCATTGAAGGCGCGGCGGACAAAAGCTACGGCATTCATGTCGCCCGGCTGGCTGGCGTGCCGCGCGAAGTGATCGAGCGCGCCAAGCAGATCTTGTCGCGGCTCGAGCAGGATCATCTCGACGAGCGCGGCAAATCGAAGCTGGCCAAAAGGCGCAACTCGCGCACCGTCGGCGATTTGCAACTGACGCTCTTCGCCGCCGCCGAGCATCCGCTGATCGATAAATTGCGGCAGCTTGAGATCGACGGTCTGACGCCCCTGGCCGCTTTAACGCTGCTGAAGGAGTGGCAGGATGAACTGAATGCCGAACGGCAGCCGAAGCCGCGGTAAGTCGACTGTAAATTAAACTCGTTCCCGATGTTTTCCAGCTTAATGAGGAGTGTCGTCATGCCCAAGTACGTGATCGAGCGGGAGATGCCCGGCGTCGGCAAGCTGACTCGGGACCAGTTGCAAGGCGCCTCGCAAACTTCCTGCAAGGTGCTCAACAAGCTCGGTCCGCAGATCCAATGGGTCGAAAGCTACGTGACCGACGACAAGATTTACTGCGTCTATATCGCGCCAAACAAAGAGCTGATCGAAGAGCACGCCAAGCAAGGCGGCTTTCCGGCCAACAAGATTTCTGAAGTGCGGGCGATGATCGACCCGAAGACGGCGGAGAAGTAGGCGGTCAGACTGCCGGCGGCGACAAATCGTCAACGCGAATCTCGCCAAGGCGTTGATCGGCGAAACGACGCGCCGCGACTGACGTTTCGGCTATGGAACTCTTATTTTGTTTGTGGCAAAAGGTTCGCCACGGCCACGACTCCAAGTTCCTGACCGCTGACCCGAACAGGGATGGCGTCGTTGACGCTAAACACTTTGTGCGAAGAAAACACGGCTTGCCCGGGCTGGGCAGTCGCTGGCGGTTGGCAGTAGACCTCGATACATTGCTGGCCCAGGTTAACAATCCAGTATTCGGGAATCCCTGCCCTGGCATAAATCGGAAGTTTGCGGTTTCGATCGAGCGGCAGCGTCGAATCGGCCACTTCGATCACTAACGCCACGTCCTCGGCGCCGGGATGGCGATCGAGATAGCGGGCCGCCTCGCAACGTACGACGCAAAGATCGGGCTCCGGCTCGCTATTCGCCAGCGTAATTGGTTGTTGGATCATCAGCTCCCAGGAAGACGGCAGCAGCTTCGCGAGCGTTCTCGCGCAAGCCTGAACGGCATAACGATGCAATGGTCCGATGGGCGTCATCCGGACGATCTCCCCCTCGAGTAATTGAACTCGTTCGTCCTCGGCCAAAATGCCGGCCGCGATCATTTGATGGTATTGATCGATCGAGAAGCGATATGGCGAAACGCCGCATTCCAGCAAAGGATCGATCGGCGCGGCGGGCAGTTCATGAATGCTCATGTCGTGTCCTCGAAAAAGCGGCGAATCGAGACTGAGAAGCCTGGCAGGATTTCGGCGACTTCAAACGCATCACTTTTGCCGAGCGTCTGCGGCGAACGTTCGGGATGATAAAGGACGACGGTCTCCGACGACGGATCCGCGATCACGACGCAGCGCACCCCGGCGGAGAGATACTCGATTGCCTTCTCTTGCAATTCGTTGTAGCGATCGCTCGGCGATAGGACTTCAAATACGAGTTCGGGCGGCTGAGTCGGATAACCGGGCGTCACTTCGCCCGGCGGTAAGCGGTCGTAACTGTAGAAGGCCACGTCGGGACCGCGGACCGAGTCCGGATCACGCGTCGTCACAACTCCGGAATCGTTGGCCAGCACCCGTCCCAGCTTGTGCTGTTCGTTAAAGCTCATCAATGCAAACGCGATCCGTGCACATACGAATCCGTGCCGCGCTCCCGGCATGTTCATCGATATGATCCTCCCCCGCACCAACTCGGTGGGCCGCCCCAGGTCGGGTAGTCGCAGATATTCGTCGGCGGTCAGCAAAGCTTCAGTCGTGGCCATCACAAATGCCTAAATTAGCAGCAGTCGATTGCAGCCCGCAGACGATGGACGAACCGTCCACGTCGTCTGCGGGCCGCGATTCCCCGCGGTTTTATCCCGCCTAATCAATTCTAGCCTAAGCTCACGGTCACCGTTTTGGTTTCGGTGTACGCGTCCAGGCCGCGCTCGCCCAACTCACGTCCGAGGCCTGACATTTTGAAGCCGCCGAACGGCGCGGCGGCGTCGAAGACGTCATAGCAGTTGATCCAAACCGTGCCGGCCTTGATCTTGGCGGCCAGATGGTGCGCCTTGGAGATATCGCGAGTCCAGACGGCGGCGGCCAGGCCGAACATCGTGTTGTTCGCTCGGTCGACGATTTCGTTGACGTCCTTGAATTTGAGCACCGACAGCACTGGGCCAAAAATCTCGTCCTTGGCGATCGACATATCATCGCGAACGTTGCCGAACATCGTCGGCTCGACATAGTAGCCCCGATCGCCGAACCGCTTGCCGCCCGTAATGCACTGTGCGCCTTCCTTCTTGCCCAGGTCGATGTAGTGCATGATCTTGTCGAACTGCGCCTGGTCGACTTGCGGTCCCTGTTCGGTCGAAGGATCGAGCGGGTCGCCGAGTTTGCGACTCTTATTCATTGCCGCGAGCTTGTCGACGAACTTGTCGTACACCTTTTCCTCGACGAACAGCCGGCTGCCGGCGCAGCAGCATTGGCCCTGGTTGAAATACAGGCCAAAGTGGGAGCCAACGGCGGCGGCATCGAGATCGGCGTCGGCGAAGACGATGTTGGGACTCTTGCCGCCCAGTTCAAACGTCAACCGCTTCAGCGTCTCCGAGGCGTCGCGCATGATGATCTGCGCCGTGCGATGCTCGCCGGTGAAAGCGACTTTGTCGATGCCCGGGTGCTTGACGATCGAAGCGCCGGCGGTCGGTCCATAGCCCGGCACGACGTTGATTACGCCGTCAGGAATGCCCGCCTTCTGCGCCAACCGCGCCAATCGCAAACAGGTCAGCGGCGTTTGTTCGGCCGGTTTCATTACGATGGTGCAGCCGGCGGCCAGCGCGGGGCCCCACTTCCAGCAAACCATCAGGATGGGAAAGTTCCACGGAATGATCTGCCCCACGACGCCTACCGGCTCGCGCCGAGTGTAAGTGAAATAATTGCCGCGGACTGGAATCGTTTGGCCGTACAGCTTGTCGGCATACCCGGCATAGTAACGCAAGCAATCGATAGCCAGCGGCAGATCGGCGGCTTTGGCGTCGCGGATCGGCTTGCCGTTGTCGAGCGATTCGAGTGCGGCAAGCTCGTCGAGTTCTTCTTCCATCAAGTCTGCCAGCCTATGCATCAGCCGGCCGCGGTCGCGAGCGTCCATCTTGCTCCAAGGGCCGTTCTCCAGCGCATCGCGCGCCGCCATCGCCGCCGCATCGACGTCTTCAGCGTCCCCTTCGGCAACTTGGGCCAGCACTTCCTCCGTCGACGGATTGATCGTCTCAAAGGTGTTGCCGCTGGCAGCCGGGACCCAGCGCCCGCCAATGAAACATTCGGTCTGACGGATTTTCGGTTGAGACATCGGTTTGGTTGCAGTGGCCATTGCTCGCCTCCTTGGGAGATGCAGTTTCGTTTCAACGGAGTGGTGCGGCCGACATCCAACCGCTGCGAAGCTTGAGATGCGGCCAACAGTTGCGTCGCTAAAGAATTATAAGAGGTGTAGGAATTCCCCGCCAATCTCTGCGGCGGGGCGTCATGCTTAAGGGGAATGCAAGAAAACAACTCATCTTGCCGCGAAATGCTTGCCAAGCTCTATTCGGCGATATGCCAACTGGGATCTCCGCAAACGCGGGACGCCATCGTCACCGGACAATTCCGCGGCCGCAAATTCGGCTGCAAACGATGTTGGTCGCCATCGCGGTAGTGTGCGTCCAACTCGCCATATACGCCAATCGCTTTCAGCGAGAACAGCACGCCATTCAAATATTGACGGGGCTGGGAATCGAAGTCACGGTTGGGTCGAGTGCGCCAGTGTGGCTGCCTGAAGCGCTCGACGGGGCGTGGTTTCAACGCGTTCTGGCCATCAATTCCGCGCACGCAAATCGGGGCACAGCGGCGGTTGAATACTGGGGGCGCTTCGACGAGTCAGCTGCGTTCAGCAACATCGAACTCTTCTTTCTGATCGAGCGGAATCAGAACCCTTCCCGCCGACAACCTGCTGCGAAGATCGTCACCGACGACTTGCTACGAGTGATAGGCGGGCTGGACGATTGCAAGGTTCTGCGGCTTGGCAATTCGCAAATCAGCAACGCAGGGCTGAAACATCTGAGAACTCTGCGCAGGCTTCAGTACCTGGACGTGAGCGAAACGGGGCTAACCGAAAATGCAGTCGTCCGGTTAGCGACGCTGTGCAATCTCGCGGGGCTCAACATTCGGGGCACGCAGATCAGTGATAACGGCTTTAGGCGTCTGCAACTCGCGCTGCCCGAGTGTCAAATTTGCAGGTGAGTCGTGGGAGCACCTTGCGAACTCCCGGTAAGAACTGATCAGTGCTCGTCCATCATTGCCGCCAATGAATTCCAACTGAGCGCCAGGCGGTAGGGATGCCCCGGAATTTCGGCAAAGTCCCATTGCTTATAGAACGCTTTCGCCGCACTATTAATACAATCCAGGACTACAGCGACGAAAGCAAACGTCCGTCCCGCCTCGAAGCAATCGCGAAGCGACTGAGCGAGCAGCAGCTTGCCCAAGCCTTGCTTCTGGTGCGCTCGATTCACCGCCAACCAGGCCAAAACGGCGACGGGCAGCACACGACGAGGTAGCTTGTTGCCCATCTCAGGCGGAAGGTCGCTAAAGTCGACTTGCCCAGTCGCCAGCGTGTAGTAACCGGCAATTGCTCCGGAACGATCAAGAAGCACTTTCGTCGCCGAGAGATGCTTCTGCTGGCTTTGCAGCGCTCTCGTTCGCAGCCAGTCGGTCGCTTCCCTTTCGCCAGAATCGAATCGGCGTCGCGGATGGCTGCGGTCGAGCGACGCGAGCCGAAATCCATCGGGAAACGAAACGCCGCTCATGACTTAGCGGGCGACGACTCGCCTCGCATCAGCGCCCCCAGTCGCTTCTGCGCAGGCGTGAGCTTTGCCGGAGCTTGAAGCGACTGCCAGAACGCCAGTTGTTCGTCAGGGCTGAGCGATATTGTGCGCTCGTGGGCCGATGATACCTCGCGACGCGCTTGCGCCACCATGACGGTTCGCACATAATCGCTCACGCTGATACACCGCAGTTCGGCCGCTTGAGCCAACAGTCTTTTGGCCTCTTCATCCAATCGGACGATCAGAGGGCTGACGGCGTTTCCAGTGGTTTTTGCGACGCGCGGCTTGGACATAAGAGCAACTCCCTACTTAAACTGTATTGCAAATTGCAATACAGTCAAGATTGGCGGTGAGCGCCAGCGCGTCAAAATTATTTTTTGGCGGGGTTTCCAGACCCGAAGCAGCAACTGTCATAGGTCGACCTCCGACATAGGACGGCAACCGGAAGGGGCGAGATCTCGCTAGCTTGACAGGCCGCCGCGCAACACTTCAAATTGCGGCTATTCGGCCGTCAGGTCGATCATGCCTGCAATTATCCCCCGCGTTATCGTTCCCAGCAGGAACCCTCGCCTTGAAAGAATTCGAATACGCGGCCGCGACGAGCGTCGACGAGGCCGTTAGTTTGTTGGCCGCGCGAGGACCGCGAGCCAAAGTTCTGGCCGGCGGCACCGATATTCTCGTCCAGCTCCGCGAGGGCATGCGCGAAGCGGATCTGGTCCTCGATGTCAAGAAGATCCCCGAGCTGATGGAATACGCGTTCCATCGCGAGAAAGGGCTGAAACTCGGCGCCGGCACGCCTTGCTATCGGATCTATCGCGATGCTGCGATCTCGAAGGCCTATCCGGCGCTCGCAGATTCCGCCCGCATTATTGGGGGCTGGCAGATTCAAAGCCGGGCCAGCATTGGCGGCAATCTCTGTAACTCGTCACCGGCGGCCGATTCGATCCCGTCGTTGATCGCGCTCGATGCCATTTGCCAGATCGCGGGCCCCAGCGGACGCCGCAGCGTTCCGGTCGCCGAGTTTTGTACCGGCCCGGGCAAAAACGTACTGGGCCGCGGCGAGTTCCTGGTCTCGCTCGATTTTCCCGCCCCCGAGGCCAACAGCGGCTCGCGATATCTGCGGTTCATTCCTCGCAACGAGATGGATATCGCCGTGGTCGGCGTCGGTGCCTGGGTCAAATTGAATTCCTCGAAGGACACGATCGAATCGGCGCGGCTTGCGCTCGCCGCGGTTGCTTCCACGCCGCTCAAGGCAACCGAGGCGTGCGATTGGCTGAGCGGCAAGCCCGCCACGCCGGCAACGTTTGCCGAAGGAGGAAAGCTGGCACGCAAGCTCGCCAAGCCGATCAGCGATATGCGCGGGCCCGCCGAATATCGCGTGCACCTGGTCGGCGTGATGACCGAGCGGGCGCTTGCTAGCGCCGTGGAGCGAGCGCGGGGCGGTTGATCGTCTTTAAGCGTGCACGCGGGGAGATTGCCAGCGCCCCGGGCAAGTGAAATCAAATTGTGGTTCTCAGTGGGCGATGCCCGCTCTACTTGGGACCAAACGAACTGCAGGCGAGGATTCCGCAAACGTGAGTAAAAAAGCCCATATCTCAACGACGATTAATGGCGAGCCGGTCGAGTTCTTATGCGAGAACCGGCAGAGCCTGCTGGAAGTGCTGCGCGACGTACTGCAACTGACCGGCTCTAAGGAAGGGTGCAACAACGGCAACTGCGGCGCCTGCACCGTGCTACTCGATGGCGTGCCGGTCAATAGCTGCCTGGTGCTGGGCGTCGAAGTCGAAGGCGCTTCAATCACCACGATCGAAGGGGTCGCCCAGGAAAGCCATCTGCACCCCATCCAACAGGCGTTTCTGGAGAACGCGGCGCTGCAATGCGGCATCTGCACGCCGGGCTTCATCGTGGCCGCCAAGGCGCTCTTGGATCGCGACCCAAACCCGACCGAACACGACATTCGCTTTGAGCTGGCGGGCAATCTCTGCCGCTGCACGGGCTACGACAAAATCATCCGTGCAGTGCAAGCCGCCGCCAAGAACCTGCAGGAGTCCAGCCGCTAATGGCAACCGACGCAAGCAAGAAAGAACAAAAGTCAACGAACGGACATGCCGCGCAGAAGTATAAAGTCATTGGCACGCGGCCGATACGCCACGACGGCGCCGACAAGGTGACCGGCCGCGCCATCTACGGCAACGACGTGCAAATCGCCGGCCTGCTGCATGGCAAAATCTTGCGCAGTCCTCACGCCCACGCTCGCATCAAGCGTATCGATGTTTCTGCCGCCGAAAAATTGCCGGGCGTACACGCCGTGACGACCGCCGCTGATCTTCCCGACTTGAAAGATAAGTGGGCCGACCTGGGCGAGGGGCGCGTCAATCTGGCTCATCTCGGCGCGAACGTCCTGGCCCACGACAAGGTTCTTTATAAGGGCCATGCCGTCGCCGCCGTTGCGGCCGTGAGTCCCCATGTGGCGGAAGAGGCGGTAAAGCTAATCCAGGTCGAATATGAGCCGCTGCCATCCGTCACCTGGGTGCTCGATGCCATGAAGCCTGATGCGCCGCTGCTGCACCCTGAGGTTCATACGGAAGACATCGTCGGCCAACGGATCAGCGAGAAGCCGAGCAATGTGTCGAAGTATCTGCTGTTCGAGGCCGGCGAACTGGAAAAAGGCTTCGCCTCGGCGGACGTTGTCGTCGAGCACGAGTTCAAGACCGCCTCGGTCCACCAAGGCTATATTGAGCCGCATGTTTCCACCGCCTTGTGGAATCAGGATGGCCATCTGACCATCTGGACGGTCACGCAGGGCTCGTTTACCGCGCGGCAGCAAACGGCCGAGTTGCTGAGGATTCCCGTCTCGCAGGTGACCGTCGTACCTTGCGAAATCGGCGGCGGTTTCGGCGGTAAGATTCCGGTCTATTTGGAGCCGGTCGCCGCGCTGCTCAGCCGCAAGAGCGGGCGACCCGTGAAAATGTCTATGACCCGAGCCGAAGTATTCGAGGGCACCGGGCCGACGCCGGGCTCATGCGTGCGCGTCAAGCTGGGCGCGAAAAAAGACGGGCGAATCGTGGCGGGCCATGCCTGGCTGGCTTATGACGCCGGCGCGTATCCCGGCGGCATGATTGGACCGGGCTGCATGTGCGTTTTCAGTTGCTACGACATTCCCAACTACCGCGTCGAAGGCTACGACGTGGTGCTCAATAAGCCCAAGACGGCCGCCTACCGCGCGCCCGGCGCCACGCAGGCCGCATTTGCCACGGAGCAGGTCATGGACGAGTTGGCGGAGCGACTGGGCATTGATCCCATCGAGCTGCGTCTGAAAAATGCCGTGAAGGAAGGCGCGAAGCGAGTCGGCTGGCCCGACTATCCGAAAATCGGTTTGATCGAAACGCTGGAAGCCACTCGCAACCATCCGCATTACAAGGCGCCGCTCGAGGGCAAGAACCGCGGCCGCGGCGTGGCAGCCGGTTTCTGGTTCAATATCGGCATGAAGAGCTGTGCTTCGGCCAGCGTGAATCCCGACGGCACGGTGATGCTCGTCGAGGGCTCGACCGATATCGGCGGCACGCGCACCAGCATTGCCATGCAACTGGCCGAAACGCTGGGCATCGACGCCGAAGACGTGCACCCGCAGGTGGCCGATACCGATAGCATCGGCTATACCGATGTTACGGGCGGCAGCCGCGTCACTTTCGCCACCGGTCTGGCCGCCTATCATTGCGGTCTCGACATTCGCAAGCAAATGGCCGAACGGGCCGCCACGCTGTGGGAATGCAAGCCGGAAGACGTCATGTTCGAAGACGGCGCCTTCCGCGCCAAGGGCAAGTCGCTTTCGTTCAAGGAACTGGCTGCGAAGCTGCCAGAGCTGGGCGCTCCGGTTATCGGCCAGGCCAGCGTCGATCCGCAAGGTCCGACCAACGGCTTCGGTACTAATATCGTTGACGTCGAAGTCGACCCCGATACCGGCAAGGTGACCATCCTGCGTTACACGGCCATTCAAGACGCCGGGAAGGCGATTCACCCTGCCTATGTCGAAGGGCAAATGCAAGGGGGCTCGGTGCAAGGCATCGGCTGGGCTCTGAACGAAGAGTACTTCTTCGACGACCAAGGCCGGATGCGCAACGCCAGCTATCTGGATTACCGCATGCCGACCGCCTTGGACTTGCCGATGATCGACACGTTGATCGTCGAAGTCCCCAATCCAGATCATCCTTATGGCGTGCGCGGCGTCGGCGAAACGCCGATCGTCTGCCCGCCCGCCGCGATCGCCAACGCCATCTACCACGCCACCGGCGTGCGGATGTACGAGCTGCCGATGTCGCCCCCGAAAGTTTGGGCTGCGACGCACAAGTGAACAAAATCGGAATGCGGAACGAAGAGAACTACGGTATAGATTCGGTCAGCCGAGTTCCCCGTTCCGCATTCCGAATTTGAACTGCAAATCGCCTCATTTCTTAGAGTTCGCGCCCATGGCCACCGTCTTCATCCCCGCTCAGCTTCGTTTGCTTGCCGGCGGGGCGGATCGCGTTGAAGCCGCCGGCGAGAGCGTGAGGCAAGTAATTGCCAGCCTCGAGGCGGCGCACCCGGGATTGGGCGCTCGGCTGCAGAAAGACGATGCCTTGGCGCCTGGGCTAGCCGTATCAATCGACGGCGTTTTTACCAATCGCGGCCTGGCCGCCAAAGTCGGCGCCGCAAGTGAGATTCATTTCCTGCCCGCGATTGGCGGCGGGTGAGGGCTGATTACGCCAACAGTCCTTGCACCACTTGCCCTTCTACGTCGGTAATGCGCATGGCGCGGCTATTGTGGAAGTAGGTGAGCTGCTCATGGTCCATGCCCATCAAGTGCAGGATGGTGGCGTGAATGTCGTGAACATGGACCTTGTTCTCGACGGCCGCGAAGCCGAACTCGTCGGTGGCGCCGTAGGCCTGACCGCCATTGATGCCGCCGCCGGCCATCCACATACTGAAACCGCGCGGGCTGTGATCGCGGCCTTTGCCGTTCTGGCCGGTCGGCGTGCGGCCGAACTCGCCGCCCCATACCACGAGCGTTTCGTCGAGCAGGCCGCGCTGCTTCAAGTCCGCGAGTAGTGCAGCAATTGGTTGATCGGTCTCTTTACAATGCAGTTCATGGTTTTTATTCACGTCGCCGTGAGCGTCCCAATTCTCGTCGCTGTGGCCCCCGCCCGAGTAGATCTGTACGAACCGCACGCCTCGCTCCACGAGTCGCCGGGCCATTAAACAGCGCGTGCCAAAGCGTTCGGTCTGCGGATCGTCAAGGCCATAAAGCGTACGTGTCGCGGCGGTCTCTCGCGCGACATCAACGGCGTCGGGCGCTTC
>JAICIG010000137.1 GCA_025924495.1 Pirellulales bacterium
GAACGTCAAGGAGCACGCGGCCGATGCCGCTGAGGCTATTTGGTCGCAACTCACCGAATTCCCCACGAGCGGAGAGGCCGGGCTGATTCTCAAAGCGAACATGCTGCCGAGCGCTACGGCGAGCTTCATGCAAGTTTGCCGCGAGCTGGGTCCGCGGGTTTCGCTATTGGCCCATGCCGGCAATGGAATCGTATTGGCCAGTTTCCCGGACTTTGCGCCGACTGATACCTCCCGCTGGCTCTTGCAACGGCTGCAACCTGCCGCGGTGGCGGCTAGCGGCAATCTGGTCGTATGGTCTTGTGCGGGGGGTGAGTTGACGCGGCAGGCGATTTGGGGCGCCTCGCGCGACGACGCCGAGGTGATGCGAGCCGTGAAACGGCAGTTCGATCCACGAGGTCTGCTCAATCCTGGCCGCTTCGTGTATGGTACACAGTAGCCTCGCTTTCTCCGCCCGCCGATCTCGTCTCTTAGAAACCAACGATGGCCCTCCTTTCAGAAACGCCCGCGGAACCAGCCCCGGAAGAGGCCGAACCGGCGACACGGCCAGATGCTGCTTCAGCGGCTAATCCCGGCGCCGGCATCGATTACGAGCTGTTTCTCGATTGCGTCCATTGTGGGTTGTGTACGGCGTCGTGCCCCACCTACGTCGAGCTCGGCAACGAGAACGACAGCCCGCGCGGTCGGATTTACCTGATGCGGGCGGTCACCGACGGACGGTTGGAGTTGAATCACGAAGTTCGACGCCATCTCGAACTGTGCCTCGACTGCCGATCGTGCGAAACCGCCTGTCCTTCGGGCGTGCAGTACGGCAAGCTGATCGAGCCGTTTCGCGTGGCCATGGAGCAAACGGCCGAAGGGCCGAAGAAATCGGCCGACTGGTTCCATCGTTGGATCCTATTCGGAGTGTTTCCTTATCCCGAGCGAATGCGCGCCTTGCTGGCGCCGGCGCGGCTCGCGCAGCGGCTGGGATTGATGAAGCTGGTTGAATCGCTCGGTTTGACGAGGCTGCTGCCGCCACGACTGCGGCAACTCGTCAACATGCTGCCTCCTCCGGCTAAGGCGGAGCCGCCGCTGCCCGAGTTCTTGCCTGCCAAAGGGGCGCGGCGAGCCACGGTGGCGCTGTTCACCGGCTGCGTGGCCGATGTGATGTTTCGGCCGACGCATTGGGCCACAGCGCGTGTGCTGCAAGAAAACGGCTGCGATGTGCACGTGCCGCGCGCGCAGGCCTGCTGCGGCGCCATCCACTTTCATGCGGGCTCGAGCGAGCCGGCGCGCGAGCTGGCCGATAAGAACCTGGCGGCTTTCAAGCTCGACGAGATCGATGCGATCATCGTCAACGTCGCCGGCTGCGGCGCCATGTTGAAGGACTACGGCCATCATTGGCACGACGTGCGGCAAGCAGAGCGAGAAAAGTTCGCCGCCAAGATCAAAGACGTCAACGAGTTCCTGGACGAGTTAGGCCTGATTCCTCCTCAGGGAGAAATCCGCCTGACGGCCACTTATCACGACGCCTGCCACTTGGGCCATGCGCAGAAGATTCGAGAGGCGCCGCGGCGATTGCTGGCGCAGGTGCCGGGGCTCGACCTGCGCGAATTGCCTGAAACCGAAATCTGCTGCGGCGCCGCGGGCACGTATAACCTGACCGAACCTGAGATGGCCGGCCGTTTAAGTCGCCGCAAGCTCGACAACATTCGCAAGACGCAGGCGCGGGCCGTGCTGACCGCCAACGCCGGCTGCCTGCTACAAATCGCCCGGGAGGCAAGGCAACAGGGCCAGCCCCTCTGGATCGCCCATCCAATCGACCTGCTCGATCTCAGCTATCGCGGCGAGCAGCCGCCGGTGTAAATGCTTGGTTCTGTTATTCGCTGTGGTTGCTATTCGGATATCGATTTGAATGGCTGTAATCAACGCGTCGACGTCCGCTGTCAGCCGATGGGTCAATCGGGCTCGCCGCTTTTTGCTGGCCTCGTCGCTCTTGTTGGCCGCATTCATCGCTTGGAGCTCGACCAGTTCCCTGTGCTAAGGATCGATCAAATCTGGATCGCCGACGGGCTGCTCGCGAATGATGTGCATGCCGTCGCGATGCAACATTCCGACCATCGGGCGGTTATCTGCGATTTGCTGTTTCCCCGCCTTTGAGGGAGGCGCCGGCGCGATGAAATTGCCTGAGCCGAACCCTTTACTCGGGCCTCTATAATTCACCAACGCGCCAGCTCGCAATCGATCTGGCGCTTCCGACTTTGCGGGGGCCGTCAACATTCGACATTGCCACACGCGGCCGCCGTGTGGCTGGCCGACGGAATGTGCGGTGCGGATTGAATTGTTGCCATCATCACGGAGGAGGGGAGCTTGCCGCCGAGGTCGGCTCCTGCATATCGCATGCCCGAAAACGATATCCATCAGGCGAGGGCCGAGCGGCATTGGCGACGTCGAGTGCGACGAGCCGGCTACACGGTCCTATCATTGCTGGCCGCCTACTTGTTGGCCGCTTACGTGATTCTGCCGCTGGGATGGACGCACTTCGAGCATCACCCTTCCATGGAAGGCGCTCCGAAGGTCGCACTTACCCGAGAGGGCATTTCCGGCGACCCGCTCAACGTCGGTCTCATCGGAGCCAAACAGGAAGTTGTGCGTGCGATGTTGGCGGCCGGTTGGCAACCTGCGGATCGGACGACGCTGCGCACCAGCATGCATCTGGCGGCCGCCGTCGTGTTCAATCACGTTTATGAGACGGCGCCCGTCAGCAACCTGTATGTCTGGGGCAAGCGAGAAGATCTGGCCTTCGAGCGCCCGGTCGATGGCAAAGCGCGGCAGCGGCATCATGTACGGTTCTGGAAGGCAAACGGTCTGGGAACACAAGAGCGGCCCTTGTGGATCGGGGCCGCTACGTTTGACCGCGGCGTGGGCGTGAGTCACTATACGGGAAAAGTCACGCATCACATCAAAGCCGATATCGATGCGGAGCGTGATCGGTTGTTTGAAGATCTAAGCGCAGCTCGCCAACTGGATAAGATCTTCGAAGTATCCGGCGTCGGACCGACCTTGCTCGGACGAAACGGCGGGGGCGACCGCTATTTCACTGACGGAGAAGTCAAGGTTGGCATGGTTTCGACGGATAATATCCCGCAATCATCGCAGCCCGACAAACTAGAGAACCCGCCGCTCGTAGAATTGAAAAACGAGGCGTGGGACAAATTGCGTCCGCTCTTACAATGATGCTCGCTTAGGACTAGTGATTCGAACGTTTAACGCCGGCAAAGGGCCTCTCATGATCTTGCGTTGCCAGTCGCATATTCTCTTTCTCGCCGCGGCGTTTCTCCTTGGCGCCGGGTTGGCTTCTGCAGCAGAACAAAATCCGATTCCGCTGATCTTTGAAACGGATATCGGCAACGATATCGATGATGCACTGGCTCTGGGAGTCATTCATGCCCTGGAGAGCCGGGGCGAGTGCAAGTTGCTGGCGGTTACGATCAACAAGGACAATCCGTTTTGCGCGCCATTCGTCGATCTAGTGAACACGTTCTATGGCCGGGGCGAGATTCCGATCGGGATGATTCGCGAGGGCAAAACGCCGGAGGACGGGCGATTTGTGCGGCAAGTCTGCGAGGCTCGCGACGGCGACCAGCCGCGTTACGCTCGCGACCTGGCCAGCGGCCGCGACGCGCCGGAAGCGGTGGCGTTGCTGCGCAAGATTTTGGCTTCGCAGCCCGATGGTTCGGTCGTCATTGTATCGGTGGGATTCTCCACCAACTTGGCGCGGCTGCTCGATTCGCCGGCTGACAAAACCTCGCCGCTGACAGGCGAGAAGTTGGTGGCGAAAAAGTGCCGGCTGCTCTCGGCCATGGCGGGCAACTTCAGCCGGCCCGACGCGCAGAAGGAATACAACGTCTATATCGATCAGCCTGCGGCGGAAGAGGTCTTCAAGCGCTGGCCCACCCCGATTGTCGCCAGCGGCTACGAAGTGGGCGAGGCGATCACGTATCCCGCCACGAGCATCGCCCGCGACTTCGGCTATGTCAAACATCACCCGTTGCGCGAGGCCTACGATTTCTATTCCGAAGGCCCGCACGACCGACCGACCTGGGATCTGACGAGCGTGCTGTATGCAGTACGGCCCGACCGAGGTTACTTCGGCCTCTCAGCGCCGGGAAAAATCCGCGTGACCGGCGATTCGCTCACGCCGTTCACCGCCGATCCAACCGGCCGGCATCGCTACCTGACGGTCAACAATGAGCAGGCCGTGCGGGTCCGCGAAGCGCTCGTGCATTTGGCAAGCCAACCGCCCGAAAAGCCCTCTCACTAACGACGGGTGAAATCGCGGTGGCAGACCTTAGCGATCGCGTTTCAATTCTTTGAGAATCTCGGCCATGACGCGAACTTCCCTGCCCAGCAGTTGCACCTGTTCGCGCAACTCGGCGATCTCTTTTTCTCCTCGCTCATCATCCTCGTCATCCTCATCCTCGTCGTCTTCGTCCATCGCGCGACGATGCTCCATCGGACGTCGGCCGGCATGCGGGCCTGGATGGCCCAGCCACGATGGCAATCCGCCAGGCGGTGCGCCTGTCACGATTACATACACGACCTGTGGCGGTTGGGGATGAGGACTGCCAGGATGTTGTCCCGGCATCAAATGCGGTCCGACGCCTGGATGAACTATTTGCCCTGGCGGATGCGGAAAGCTGGCGCCATGCGGGCCCGGCGGCCCATGATGTGCGCCAGGCATCATGCCGCCGAAATGCGCTGGTTGAGGTCGTCCGTGCTCCATGTGCATTTCATGATGGACATGATGCTCTTCTTGCTCGTGGCGCCGGCGCGCCTCGGCATCTCTCGCGCGCTCGGCCGCCTCTCGTCGGCGTGCACGCTCCCGCTCGCGATCTGGTTCTCGATCGTTGCGCTCTCGCGCCTCTTCTTGTTCTCTCGCTTCGCGATCTCGGGCACGTTCTCGCTCGCGCTGCTCCAGTTCCTTTCGTTCTCTTTCTTTTCGTCTGGCGGCGCGATCGCGCGGCTCGTCATCATCCGCCTCCGCCTCGCGAGCTTCGGCCATAACATGGCGGTTGACCGCCTGGTAAAAAGCCCGCTTCAGGCTGCGTAAGCCAACCGTCTGGACCGTTTCATCTTCGGCCCGAGCCGTGGCTGGCTGAAGCAAAGCCGCGGCCAGGCATGACAGCAAGACGCATCGCATGGATCGATCTCCTTGTGGGGAGGGGCAGAGAAGTCGGCCGGCCGACGGTCGTCCGCGGCCGATACCCTTATAACATCGATCAACGACCAAAGCTCGGCCAGTTGGCAAGAATTGCGAACAGGATCCGGGCGATTGGCCGCCCGCATCGATCACCAATGCGCGAACTTGCCGCAACTGCAAGCCGGAAAGCGAGGCGGGAAAACCTACTTCGGCACGTTTCCGGCCACCAAGGAGGTCATGTCCAGGCTGCTTACAATGCCGACCGGTCGCTCGTCTTCAACGACGATGATCCGATGGACATGGTGACGCACCATTTCTTCGGCCAGTTCCGAAACCGGAGCGTCGGGGCCGCAGGTCAGCACCTGGCCGCGCATGACATCCTTGACTCGCTGATCTTTGAGACGCTTGACAAACCCATGGAATTCTTGCGGGGCGGAGTGCTTGAAGCCATCGGCCTGGCTGTCGAACCAGACTTCGAGACCCGAAACCTGCTCGTCCAGCGATTCGACAAGTTCCTCGACGCGCACCAGATCGCTGCGGCTGACAATGCCCACGAGTCTCCCCTGAGCGTCGACCACCGGAGCGCCGGAAATATGCGACTCGATGAGCAAGCGCCGCAATTCCGCCAACGACTGCTCGGGATGAGCATTGATCAAGTCGCGGTGCATGATGTCGCGGGCCACTAGTTCGGCGAAAGGGTGCATGCCGACCTCCTTTGCTTCGCAAGCTACTGGATTGACCCCAATGCGCCAAGGGCGACAAACGCCACAAAGGTCGGCGAGGGCGCGTAGCGAACGCCGCCCTTGGCGTTTGCGCGGGACCGCCGATTGACACGCCAATCAAACGCAATGCCCGGAACGCCAGGGACGGCGTTCCCTACAATTATTAACGGCACAAATCGCGCCTCCCGCGTGCCAAACAGGCGCTCCTACCCAGCAGCTTCGCCGTTTTCGAGATGGAAATCGACCACCAGCGGCAAGTGGTCGCTCGCTCGTCGAGCCAAGAGCGTCGAAACGGCGCGGGCATGCCGGATGGCGACAGGACCGCGATGGAACACTTTGTCGAGCGATCCCAACGCCAGGTAGGCGGGAAAGGTGCGAAATCGCGAGGGGGGCGACGTCGCCGAGCGGAACCCCTGGGCCGCGAAGGGGCCGTCCGTTAACGTATTCCGCCAGTCGTTGGTGTCGCCCGCCATGATCGAAGGCAAGTGGTGCGACTCGCGGAACAGCGGATGGGCCAGCAAGTGGCCAACCTGCCAATGGCGCTCTCGCTCGGCGAGACCTAAGTGCCAGTTCACTATCTGCAGAGGCCCCTCGGGCGTCATCACTACGGCGATTTGCGCCCCGCGCGGCTTTTTGCTGTTGAGCCGCAACGAAATCTGATGTTGTCGTTCGAATGGCCAGCGCGACAGAAGCAGGTTGCCGTAGCCGCCCGAGCGAAGGTGAACGTTGCGCTGGTAGAGATGAGCGGCGGAGCGAAAATATTTCGTCAGAATCTTCGGCTGGTCGTCGTGCCGCGAGCGGGGGACGTGCTGATCGACTTCCTGCAAGCAAATCAGGTCGGGGTTTTCGAGTTCAATGACCTCGATAATTCGCTCGAGACGGTAGCGCCGGTCGCGACCGCCGATCCCCTTGTGGATGTTGTAACTCAGTAACCGCATCGTCCTCGAACTTACGGGCTATCGCAGTCGACGAAAGAGCAGAATCGCTCGTTAACTCTCACAGCCGCTCTCTCGCCAATCAACGGCTAAGCTGCGTCATGCTAAAGCATAACCTACAATTCTCGCTGGAACGCCGGGCTTTTCAACCTCGCGGCTTGACGGCCGCCGTCGTCGGCGCCACCCCTTTCTCGTACGGCGCCGCAGTCGCCTTGCTGCCCACAGGCGCCGCAAGCGGCGGTTCGGGCAGCAACAGCCGCAGCATGGCGAGCGAACAAGGCTCCAGCGGATACTGCGGCGAATCGATGACGCGCTGCGATTCGTCCTCGGGAATGGCCGTATCCATGACCAATTGCCAGCGCTGCCCTTCTTCCAGCTCGGGCAGCGTGAAATCGATTTTGGTGGCATGATCGGCATTGAACAACAACAGCAGCGTATCGCCGTTGATCTGCTCGCCATGCTCGTCGAGATCGACCTCCTGACCGAACAACTCGACGCCGAAGCTGCGCACGAAACTTGTCTGCCAGTCTTCGTCCGACATTTCATGGCCCGAAGTATCGAGCCAGGCGATATCGAGCGCCTCGCCGCCGTGAATGGCATGGCCGTGAAAGAATCGCCGGCGTTGCAGCACGGGCTGCTCTTTGACAATCGCAATGCACTTCTGCACGAACGCGAGCAATGATTGCTGCTCCGGCGTCAGATCCCATTTAAGCCAGGTCAGCTCATTGTCCTGGCAGTAGGCGTTGTTGTTGCCCTGCTGCGTATGGCCAATCTCGTCGCCGGCCAGAATCATCGACACGCCTTGCGAGAAGAGCAGCGTGGCCAGCAAATTTCGCTTCTTCTGTTCGCGCAGCTTGTTGATCGCCGGGTCGTCCGTAGGCCCTTCGGCGCCGCAGTTCCAGCTATTGTTGTCCGATGCCCCATCGCGATTCTCTTCGCCATTGGCTTCGTTGTGCTTGTCGTTGTAAGAGACCAGGTCCTGCAGCGTGAAACCATCGTGGCAGGTGATGAAGTTGACGCTGGCATGCGGGCGGCGGTTGCTCCACTCATAAAGATCGCTCGAGCCGCAAAACCGCGTGGAGAACTCCGACACCATGCCGCTGTCCCCCTTCCAAAACTTCCGCACGCAGTCGCGATATTTTCCGTTCCACTCAGACCATAAGGCGGGAAAGTTGCCTACCTGGTAGCCGCCGGCCCCCAGGTCCCACGGCTCGGCAATCAGCTTGACCTGCGAAATGATCGGATCCTGATGGATGATGTCGAAGAAGGCGCCCAGCTTGTCCACCTCGTGCAGTTCGCGGGCCAGGGTGCTGGCCAAATCGAAGCGGAACCCGTCGATGTGCATGTCGGTGATCCAGTACCGCAGACTGTCCATGATTAACTGCAGCACTCGCGGGTTGCGCATATTGAACGTGTTGCCGCAGCCGGTGAAATCCATGTAGTAGCGGGGATCTTCCGGGCTGACGCGATAGTAATTCGCATTGTCGATGCCGCGGAACGACAGCGTAGGCCCCATGTGATTGCCTTCGGCCGTATGGTTGTAGACCACATCGAGAATCACTTCGATGCACGCCGAATGCAGGTTGCGCACCATCGTCTTGAATTCACGAACGGTATCGAGCGGCGTTTCGGCGGCCGAATAGCGGCTGGCCGGAGCAAAAAAGCCCAGCGTGTTGTAGCCCCAATAGTTGGAGAGCTTCTTGTCCACCAGGTGCCGGTCATCAATGAAGTGATGCACGGGCAACAGCTCGACGGCGGTAACTCCCAACTTACGCAGGTAGCTCAGCGCTGCCTCGCAAGTCAATCCCGAATAGGTGCCCCGCATCAACTCCGGCACTTCCTGCTGGAGCTTCGTGAAGCCTTTCACGTGCATCTCATAGATCAAGGTCTTGTGCCACGGCACGTTAGGCGGGCGGTCGTCTCCCCAAGTAAATGCGGGATCGATCACGGCGGCCAACGGCGCAAAGGCGGCATTGTCGCGATCATCGAACGACAAATCGGCCGCTTCGTCGCCGATGCGGTAGCCCCACATCTCATCGCTCCAGCGCACGTCGCGCGCGATGACTTTCGCGTAGGGATCGAGCACGACCTTCTTTGGATTGAAGCGATGGCCTTGCGCCGGCTCATAGGGGCCATGCACCCGATAGCCATAGAGCTGACCTGGCCGCGCGTCGGGCAGGTAGCAGTGCCAGACCATGTCGGTCTGCTCCATCATCGCAATGCAGTCCGATTCCTGCTTCGCGTCGACGCTAGCGAACAGACACAGTTCCACCTTGGTCGCGGATTCCGAGTAGAGGGTGAAATTCACGCCGCTGCCGTCCCACGTGGCGCCTAACGGATAGGGATGTCCTGGCCAAACTCTCATGGAATACTCCTTATCGCGCAGAGCATCTTTTGAGCGGATTGATCCGGGCGCGCGACCACCCCGGTGGAAAAGCTGGAGACGTGCTAACTGCAAATGCCGCGCCGCACTCACCTTAGCCCCGCGCAACGAGCGCCGTCAATGTAATTCGGCCCTTTACCTCGCAATCAGCGGCGCCATCAGTTCGAAGGCAGTTGCCCGCCCAGCGACCAACACTCGCCCCCGCTGGCGGTTGATCTGCCAGCGCCATGACATTTCCGACTACAGAGGTTGCCCGCTCGGCTCATTTCAACAGCGGCTCGAGGATTCTTGCGAAGGCATCGGCCTGGCGCATAAAACCCAGATCTGTCGGATGCGAGCTGTCGACGGTTCCCTCGTTGTCGTCCCCGAGCAGATGATCGGCCGGCAGATAATGCAGGCCCTGCACGCCAGCCGCGACGAGCTTCTCGTAGGCAGCCCGAAGTGCAGCGTGGTTCGCCTCGTTGCGCTGCCGCTTTCCGGCCAGTAGGTGCGTATCGGTGTAGAATCGATCTTCGACCAGCACGATGGGCGTCTGCGGATGCGCCTTGCGCAGCGTTTGCACAAACGGCTCGACGCGCTCAGTGACTTCCTGTGCGTTCATGTTAGGCAAACAATCGAGCACATACACGGCCGGATCGAGCTCGGCCAAGAGCGTCGCCAGTTCGGGCTCCATCTTGCCGTTGCCGGAGAACCCGAGATTGATCACCGACCAATCGAAACGCCGCCCCAGGATCGCGCTGTGCACCATGCCGGGACGAGAGGCGCAGCCGCCTTGGGTAATCGAAGTTCCGTAGAATAGGATCGGCCGCTCGCGCCCAGCCGGCCGCGGATCGGCCTTCGAGAGCTTGCTGTCTTTTGCAATGCCGATCTCGACGCTCGAAACGCCGTTATACAGCGGCAGATAAAGCAGATACTCGCGGCTTCCCTCAGGCAACCCGCCGACGAGCGCGACTTCGTTTGTCGGCGCCGTCGGGCGTCCATTGGCCAGCCAGCGCCAACGGCCGCCGCTCTTCACGTACAGATCGAGCCCGCTAACGCCGGTGGCGGGCATGTGAGGCATCGCCAGATTCTCAGAAATCAACGTCCAGCGGGCGTGAATCTTTGTAGCGTCGGTCCCAAAGCGGGCGCAAATGCCGGTCGAGTTGCGGCTCAAGCTCCAGACCGGCGGACGCACGACGCCGTCGGCCTTGCCCGGCAAGCGGTCGTACGGCGCCTTGGTATCGCTCCAGCCTTGCCCTTCCAACGGGAGGCTCTTCAAGTCGTACCACAGCAGCGATCCATCGGCCGAACTCTTCGCCTGAGCCGGATCGAGCGTTTCGGCGGCTCTCAGCGGCGACGCCGACGCCGAACAGAGTAAAGCCAGAACGAGCGCTCGCGACAGTAGGCAGATCATCAGGTGCTCCTCAAAGTATTAAAGAATGTCTCGCGGGTACTGGTCGACCACCCGTAGCGCCTCGGCGTAGCGAACGCCGCACGTCTTGCCGCGATAAGCGGCTAGCGTTTCCTTCATTTGCTGCGCGCCGTCAAGCTTGCCTGACTGGTAAGGTTCGTTTCGCACGAGCGCCATGAACTCGCCGAGCCAATCGATGGCGGCCGGCCAGACTTCGCTGACATCGACGAACGTGTCGGGCTCGAAACCGATCGTATGCCGAGGCCCATTGTCGTACATGTATTGAAAGCGCGGCCCCTTCACCGGCCGCTCCAATAGCGAGGCGGAGTAGCGCAGAGCAATTTCGCTCAACTGCGAGGCGACGACGTGATCGTCGTGGTGGTCGTGCCGCCAGAGATAAAGCGCGATGTCAGGCTCGATGTCGGCCACCGCTCGGGCGACGGCCAGCTTGGTCTTGTCGTTGACGTCGAACCGATGCGAGAGGAAATCGAGGTAACGCATCTCGACGCCGCGCGCCCGGCAAAGCGCCTTCGTGCCGTCGAGCAGTTCCTGCTGGCGGTTGCCGATCGGCGCCCAGTTGCTATAGTCGCCGATCAGCGACAGGATCACCACGCGATAATGCTTAGCGACCGCTTGCAGCAAAATGCCTGGCACGCCGAACACGCAGTCGTCGTAATGCGCCCCGATCGCCAACAAGGTTTTTTCGCGAGCCATACCAGCCGGTCCTAGTTTGTTTTGCTACGATCTGCAGGGTCTTGAAGTCTTGCGGCAACATCTCGCCCGCGATCGTGATTGTCAAGTCGCATGCGAAGCCCGCAATTCGACAATTGCAGATTGTTGACAATCCACATTCGGCCTATCATGCTCGAACCGTGCGGGTCTCGACGCCCGCCTAGCAACTGCCATGGCACGGGCATTTCAAGCCAATGATAAAACCAAACGCCAAGCCCGCTCCCCGGTCCGGACATGCGAACGGCGCCGCTCCGACTACCTCTTTGCCGGCGGTCCGCACGGTGCGCGAACAGGTGACCGATCGGCTGCGCCAAGCGATCTTGTCCGGCCGGTTTCGCGAGGGCCAGCGATTGAAGGAGACGGAACTGGCCAGCGAACTAGGCGTAAGCCGCGGGCCGATTCGCGATGCCCTGCTGCAGCTCACCAGCGAAGGCGCGCTGGAGTATCAGCCGAATTGCGGCGTCGAGGTGGCGCCGCCTGCCAACGATGCCGTCCGCAGCGTGTTGGTCTCGCTGCGCCGCACGATCGAAGCTAACGCGTTGCGGCTGGCGTTTCCGCATCTTTCCGCCGCCGACATCGCCTCCTGGGAAGGAATTCTGGCGGAGCTGCGCGCCGCCTGCGATGCGGAAGATTTTCCGCGGGTCGTCGAGAGCGACATGGCATATCATCGCTGGGTGGTCGAGCAAGCGCGCGAGCCGGAGCTGTTGAGCGTATGGCTGCGAATCGTAATGCGGCTCCGGCTTGTCTATTCGCGCCACAAGAGCCTCAAAGAAGTCGCGCCCGAACACGCTCGCGTGGTCAAGGCAGTGCGCCGTGGCAATGTGGAAGCGGCCGTCAAGGCGCTGGAGGCGAACATCCGATGAACGCCGGCCGGCGATTAGCTCTGTGCGCAGGCGTGCTTGCCGCTACTTTGTGCTGCGAAGTTTGCGCTGCAAAGGCTGAGGATGCAAAGGCCGCAATCGCGGCGGAGAAGTTGTTCGCCGCCGAAATCTATCCGCTCTTCAAAGCACGCTGCTTTGGCTGCCATGGAGATAACGCAGAAGAGGTGAGCGGCGAGTTGGACCTGCGCAGCCGCGAAGCGGCGCTCCAGGGGGGCGCCAGCGGCGAGGCGGCCCTTGTCCCGGGCAAACCGGAAGAAAGCCCGCTGTTCATTGCCGTCAGCCGCCGCGATCCTGACCTGGCGATGCCGCCGAAGGAAAACGACAAGCTCTCGGCGAAAGAAATTGAGGCGATTCGAAGTTGGATCGCCTCAGGCGCGCCATGGCCTTCGGCCGCGCGGCGGGCCGAATTGACGAAGGATGGCTCCTGGAAGCAGGCCGACGGCGTCGCCGTTCGCACCAGCGGAGGACTTTCGCCGGAATGGACGAATCGCAAATACGCGCCGGCGGGGCTGTGGGCCTATCAGCCCATCACGAAACTTCCAGCGCCGGCAGGATATGGCGGCAAGAACGAAATCGACGCTTTTATTGAGCAGCGATTGGGGGCGCTGGGCCTGGCGACGGCGCCGGGGGCTGATCGCCTGACGCTGATCCGCCGCGCCACGTTCGATCTGCTCGGCCTGCCGCCGACGACTGAAGAGGTCGACGCTTTCAGCGCCGATCCCGACGACGACGACCGGGCATTCGCCAACGTGGTCGAACGGCTATTGGCCTCGCCTCACTATGGCGAGCGGATGGCTCGGCATTGGCTAGACGTGGTCCGCTACGCAGATTCCTCCGGGTTTGCCAACGACTATGAGCGCGGCAATGCCTGGCGCTACCGCGACTACGTGATCCGCTCTTTCAATGCCGACAAGCCGTACGACCAATTCGTTCGCGAGCAGATCGCCGGCGACGAGATCGATCCGCACAATCCAGAACTGATTGTGGCCGTTGGTTTCCTGCGTATGGGCCCCTGGGAGCTGACCGGCATGGAAGTACCCAAGGTGGCTCGGCAGCGGTTTCTCGACGACGTCACCAACAGCGTGGGCGAGACGTTTCTGGCTCACTCGCTGCAATGCGCACGCTGCCACGATCACAAGTTCGATCCCATCCCGACGCGCGACTATTACGCGATCCAAGCCTGCTTCGCCACGACTCAGATGGCCGAGCGGCCTGCGGCGTTTCTGCCGCAGGAGAACACGCTCGACGGCTTCCAGGATGAGATTTATCTGCACCGCTCTCGCCAGCGGCACGAGCAGGCGCTCGAAGAGCTCGATCGGCATTCGATCGATGCGGCGCAGCGCTGGCTGGTCGACAACCAATTGAACGCCACCGAGTTCGAGCAGGCGCTCGAAGAAATCTCGACTCGTAAGCGGGCAGGCGCCAAAATTCGCGGTCGATACGATCAAGCGCGAGCGCTGATGCTGAAGCGCGGCATCGCAGAATCCGAGATCCCGCCGCGATTCGCCGGTCTGTCGCCGGAGCAGATTGGAGTGGATCGCATCGCGCGAAAAGGGCTGGAGCGATTGGCCTGGGAATTAGATCGCTATCGGCCGTTCGCCTTCTCGGTCTACGACGGACCGACGCTGCAACTGACTTCGGTCACGGCGCCGCAACGTCTGCCGAAGGACCTCGCGCAAGGCGAGCTGGAACGAACGTGCATTCTGGCGGGGGGCGATCCCTTTTCGCCCGCCCAGCCCGTTTCTCCCGGCGTGCTCAGCGCCGTCGGCGCGATTCCCCAAGCGAAGATTCCTGCGGAAGCATCGGGCCGGCGTCTTGCCTTGGCCGAGTGGATTGCCGACCCGCAGCATCCGCTGACGAGCCGCGTGATCGTCAACCGCGTCTGGCAGTGGCACTTTGGCCAGGCTTTGGCCGAAAACCCCAACAACTTCGGTTCGACCGGCAAACCGCCGACTCATCCGGAACTGCTCGACTGGCTGGCCGCCTCGCTCATCGAGCGCGGCTGGTCGCTCAAGCAATTGCATCGCACGATCATGGCTTCGGCCGCCTACCGTCGCTCGTGCGAACATCGCGATCGCAAGGCGCTCGCCGAACTTGATCCGACCGGTTCCAGCTACGCCGTATTCAGGCCGCGACGCCTCGCCGCCGAGGAACTGCGCGACGGCATGCTCCGCGTGTCGGGCGAGTTGAACGTGGCGCTGGGCGGCGCGCCGGTGCGTCCGGAAATCAACCTCGAAGCCGCATTACAGCCGCGGCAAGTGATGGGCACGCTGGCCGCGGCCTGGAAGCCCAGCCCACGGCCGCAAGACCGCCATCGCCGTTCGATCTACGCGCTGAAGTTGCGTGGACTGCGCGACCCGTTCTACGAAGTCTTCAATGAGCCGAGTCCCGACCTGTCGTGCGAGCGCCGCGAAGCCTCGACCGTTACTCCGCAAGTCTTCAGCTTGTTCAACGGCCAGGCGACCTACGATCGAGCGGTGGCGCTGGCCGCGCTCGCGCTCAGAGTCGCACGCGATGAGAATGCCGCGGTGCAGGCGATCTATCGCCGCGCCTTCGGCCGCTCTGCGACGGCCGAAGAGGCACAGGCGGCCGTCAACCACTGGCGCCGGATGACGGCACGACACGAGAAGTTGTCGTTCGCCAAGGCTGACCGCCCGCGCGAGGTCGTCCGAGAAACTATCGAGGAGAATACCGGCACGAAGTTCACCTTTGCGGAGCCGCTCGACGAATATGCCGAATTCACGCCCGACGCGGAGTTCGCCGACGTTGACGCTCGCACTCGCGGGCTGGCGGAGCTGTGTCTGGCGATCTTCAACTCGAACGAGTTCGCATTTGTATATTGAACGAGGTGCTGCAGTGACATATTCGACGCGGCGCGATTTTCTGCTCGGCGCGGGGGGCTCGCTGGCTGGCATCGCGTTGGCGGCGCTGTTGGCGGAAGACGTTCCAGCGAATGCAACCGAGAGGGCGGCCTCGCCGCTGGCGCCCAAAACCAGCCATCTGCCAGCAAAGGCCAAGCGCTGTATCTTCCTCACGATGGAAGGGGGCCCAAGCCATATTGACACGTTCGATCCAAAGCCCGCTCTGGCGCGATTGCACCTGAAAGAATTCGTTCGCGAGGGTCAGAGCAAATCGGCCATGGAAAGCGGCAAGCGATACTATGTGCAAAGTCCGTTCACATTTCGCAAAGCCGGCCAATCCGGCGCCGACATGGCCGACAACTGGCGGCATCTGGCCGAGTGCGCCGACGAGATTTGCTTTTATCGCGGCTGTCAGGTCGATTCGGTCAATCACCCGACCGCCATGTACCAGATGAATACGGGCAACCGCTTCGGCGGCGACCCGGGCATCGGCGCTTGGGTCACGTACGGTCTCGGTTCGCTAAACGCCAACTTGCCGGGCTTTATCGTGCTGCCCGAGGTCACCTATCCGCAAGGCGGCGCGGTCAACTGGAGCAATGGCTTTCTGCCTGCCGCCTTTCAAGGCACGCCGCTGCGCGCCAAAGGCTCGCCCATTCTCGATCTCAACCCGCCGGAGGGCATCTCGCCGGAACACCAACGAGCGAATCTCGATTTTCTGGCGGAGCTGAATCGCAAGCATCAGCAACAACATCCGTGGCACGATGAACTGGCGGCTCGCATGGAGAATTACGAGCTGGCCTTTCGCATGCAGATGGAAACGCCGGGGCTGCTCGATCTGTCCGCCGAGGGAGAAAACACGCTGGACAGCTACGGCGTCGGCCGCGATCCGACCGATGCCTTCGGCCGCAAGTGCCTGTTGGCGCGACGATTGATTGAGCAAGGGGTGCGTTTCGTGCAACTGTATCACGGCACGTGGGACTCGCACGATTTCATCGAACGGGCGCATGGCAACCTGGTTCGCCAGGTCGATCAGCCGATAGCAGCGCTGCTGGCCGACTTGCGCGAGCGAGGACTGCTAGACGAGACGCTGGTGGTCTGGTGCGGCGAATTCGGCCGCACGCCCGACAACGGCGTTCGCGGCGGCACGGCGTATGGCCGCGACCACAACCCCAAAGCCATGACGATCTGGTTGGCCGGCGGCGGCGTGAAAGCCGGGCACACGATCGGCGCCACCGATGAGCTTGGCGCCGAAGCGGTCGAGTGCGTGCACCACGTCCGCGATCTGCATGTTACGCTGTTGCGGCTGCTGGGACTCGACGACAATAAGCTCACCTACCATCACGGCGGCCGCTTCAAGCAGCTTTCGCAATTCGGCGGGCAGCCGATCAAGGAACTGATCGCCTGACCGCTTTCACTGCCTGCGCCGGCGTGCCACAATAGAAAAAGCCGTCCCAAAACGGCGATTTGTTCGGCCGCCGATCATTCCGGGGTATGCAGTTGATCATGCCGCTTTGTCTCGCTCTTCGACGCCCGCCGCTCGCTTGTCTCGCTCTGCTAGCGATCGCCTCGGGCGCTAGCTTTGCCGAAGAACCGCCGGCTCGCGTCGAATTCAATCGACAAATCCGGCCGATTCTGTCCGACAATTGCTTCGCCTGCCACGGACCCGACGCCAATCACCGAGAAGCGGAACTGCGGCTGGATACCGCCGAGGGAGCGACGGCCGATCTGGGCGGGCATCAAGCAGTTCAGCCGGGCAAGCCGAACGAGAGCGAACTGCTGCGACGCATTACTTCAGCCGATGCCGACGAGCGGATGCCGCCGACGGAGTCGAGTAAGAAGCTGACCGACGAGCAAATCGATCTCGTTCGCCGCTGGATCGCCGAGGGCGCTGAGTATCAGCCGCATTGGTCGTACCTGCCGCCCAGGCGGAGCCCGCCGCCGGAAGTCGGTGCAAGCAATTGGCCTGTCGGTACGATTGATCGGTTTTTACTCCATCGACTGCAACAAGAA
>JAICIG010000138.1 GCA_025924495.1 Pirellulales bacterium
GCAACAGGGCTCGAGCGTAACGTACATCGTGGCGCCCGCAGCCCGCTGGCCCGCTGCCGCCAGCGCTTCGACTTCGGCGTGAGGACCGCCGTAATTCCGATGCCATCCTAGGCCGACGATTTCGGCGCCGCGGGCGATGATGCAGCCGACCATTGGGTTTGGCTCGACGGCGCCGCGGCCGCGTGCAGCCAGATCGATCGCCAGACGCATGTGCCAGTTATCGAGGTCGGCCTCGCTCATCGCTAATCCATCATCGCTAATCCATGCCCGGCACCCAAAGTCCCGACTTCTTTCCTTCTCCGGTTTCGCTGCCTGGAGTCCAGAGCTTGCCGGCCGCTTCGGCCGAACCGCCGGGCACGATCAAGCCGGCCGGCTCCTCGCTGGGTCGACCGACCGGCCGGCCACGTTCGTCGATGATGCCGGCCTGATAAAGCATTTGCGTCAAGCGCTGCATGACGCCCGGTTCCTTCCCATGCGCGGTCTGAATGTGCCGCAACAGTCGCTCGGCTTCGGCCGAATGGCCATGGCCGAGTTGCAGAATGAATTCTTCCAGATCCCACGGCGCCGACGAACGGCCGCTCGCTTCGGCGGCCTCGCGCGCCAGATTCAAGAAGTGAAGCCTCTGATCGAACTGGTCTGAAAGCGAAGCCAGGAAGCCATAAGCCTGGGCTTTGTCGACTTTGTCATTCAGGCTGGGGCGCGCGACGACCTCGGCGATGATCCGTCGCATGGCACGCCGCGCCTGGGGCAATACGGCGCGTTGGTAGACGTGCAATAAGTCATCGTCGGATAGTTTTTCGACCATCAAGCGATGCAACCGCACAAGCGGCAGGTCGCGGACATCGAGGCCGGTGGGATCGATATCTCCGGCAACGGGCAGGCCTAATTGCGCGGTTAGCTCGTCAAAATTGATGACGTCGGAGTTCGATGATGACTCGAGCACCATAATGGCCGCCAGCAATTTGATCTTTTGTGCCGGATCGCGCGCCGCTTCGGCGGGTTTCTTGCCATCGATCGCCGGATTGGGCGTCTGTGGCCAAACTTCGAAGAACGAATGACGCTGGCGCTCAAGCGTCAACTCGCGCAGACGCTCCATGGAAACGTCGTGCGGCAGCCGCCAATTCCAGGCGAGCGAGCGCTGCACGAGCGGCGTCGAGCTGATCACCGTCTCTTCTCCGGCCGCGCCGAGAGCATCGCCGGCGATCTCCGCCAGGCGCGCCTTCGCTGCGTCCAGCTGGTCGCGGTAAGCGGACAACTCCAGGCGCGCTTCGCGATCGGTCTCGCGGCCAAACAAGAACACTTGGGCCAGCGACTCAGGCACATCCTGCGGGGAAAGACCTTCGGCAGTCGCCGGCAGCGGACGATCCAGAATCCAGAACGAAGCTCGAGGGGGCGGCTGATCGGGCTCGTCCCACTGGAACTCGTCCCCCGACAATTGCTCCGCGCGGCGATCCGTTCCCAGTCGCGACTGCAATTGGTCGAAATCCTTGATCGCAAACTCGAGAAAAACCAGGTCGACCTGCGCGCCTTCGGCGGGTGCGATCAATTGGGCAAGCGCCTCCGCTTCGACGGCGTCGTCCAAGGGCACGTCCAGCGTGGCATAGCGATGCAAGAACCTGGCGGCCCCGTCCTCGTCGGCCAGATAGCTGCGGAGCAATCCTAAATTGTGGCAAACCGGCGCCGATCGAGGAGCCTGTTCGGCCAGCCGCGCAAACTTTTGAGCGGCTTCCATCCAGCGAGAGTGCTGCGCCGCGTCCAGCGCCGATTCGAACCCGGCTTGCAGCGCGGGTGCGACTGGGCTCGAGTCGAACGGTCGCGGCATGTCTTTAAACAGCAAGGGCACCACCGGCGCCGAGATTACGCGGACGATAAACTCCAGTGCGGGCTCGTGCTTGGGGTTGATCCTCATCTGTAGTCCGGCATGCGCGAGCGCCGCGACCAGATGTCCATCGGCCAGCAGTGCTTGAGACAAAATGCCCAGCACCTCAAAGACCTTGTACGGCATCTTGTCTTTGCTGGCCGCAATGGCCCGCTGCAAAGGCTCGATCGCCGCTTCCGAGCTCGTCGCGTCAATTGCCAACAGCGCTTGTTCGGCTAAGGCAACCGGATTCTCGGGTTGCGACTCGAGCACTTTGCCAACGGTCTTCTGAGCTTCCTCGGGATTGCCGAGTTGGCCTTGCAACAAGGCCTTGGTCGTCAACAGACAAGCGCGGTCGGGATGCCTGGCTTCCAACTGCTCGATGTATTCCAGGCAAGCCTGCCGTTGATTCCCCTCCAGCATCTTTTGGATCTTCTCCAACTCGGAGAGCAGATCCGGACAGCAGAATTTGACCTTTTTGCCCGTGCCTCCCGGGCAGAGCGTATAGGGATCGATTGCCATCGAGCACCATCGGTTGCTAGCTGAAAAGAAATCCGTGGCATGCCGGCGATGCCGCGAGCCATGAATGGTAACATACCGTCGGCCGATTGACGACGGCCCGGCAAGGCAGTCAGGCAAGGCGCCAACGAATCGCCGCCTGGCTAGCGCCTCCGATTGGGCTGCCGGTACGAACGCAATTCCACCGCAAAAGCGCATGCTCGCCGTACTCCGGTGCGCCGGCGGGCGAGCGTGGCTGGATGTGGCTTTATGTCTGCGGCGTGTAGGGGCTCGCCGCCTGGCAGGCGGCGGTTAGTGTGCGGCCAGCGCTGCGCGCTTTTCGCCGATCAGATGGAGCAGCGCCTTCTGCGGATCAGCGAATTTCTTGATCCCCTCTTCCATCAACGTGCGTTCGAGCTTCTGGATATCGACTTCTCGATCGATTTCATCGAGCACCTTTTTGTCCGGCATCTTATCAATCTGCCGGGTGATGCTGCGGCCGCTTTTCTCAACCGCTTCGTTCGTCGCGGGGGGATTCGTTTCGATGTCGCTGCCGGCGAATGCCTCGACATATTTCCAGGGCGGATCTTCAGGCTTCTTCGTGCCCGTGCTGGCAAAGATCATTTCCTGCTTGAGCGGCGTGCCTTTATCCGCCCAGAACTCCAGGTTCTCTCTCCAGATGCGTTTGGCATTGACGATGCCGACCATGCCTTGCGCCGCAGGAGATAGCTGTGGCACGGCCTTCTCGGTATAGACATCGAGTCTCGAGACAAAAATGCTATAGACGCTCTTAAAATGCTGCAAGCCGGCAGAGCGGCGTTGGGCCCCGCGCCAAATGGCGTTCCGCGCCGCCTGATACTGACGCGAGGAAAAGATCAGCGTCACGTTCAATGTGACTCCTGCGGCGGCCAGAGTTTCCAGGGCATCGAGACCGGCAGGGGTCGCGGGCACCTTGATCATGCGGTTCTGATGGCCGGCCGACCACTGCTTGCCAAGCTCGACATATCGCGAGACCCGCTGCTCGTGCGGCATGTTCGCCTGCGGATCCTCCAACAGCGGGTCGAGTTCGAAACTGACATAGCCATCGTTCCCTTGGGTCTCCTGCCAACTGGGCAGGAACACGCTCTGGGCCTCGCGAACCAGGGTGTCGGTGAGCTTCCAGGCGATGTCCTCGTCGTCGTTGCCTTCGCGCATCAGCGCGTCGAGCTTGTCATCGAAACGGCCGGTCTTAATCAGGTCGCCGATAATGATCGGGTTCGAGGTGGCGCCCGTAGCGCCCAGCTTGCGATTGCTGACCACCAGATCCGGGTCAATCGAATCCAACCACAACTTCGTGCCACAGGCTATTAAGCTTCGCAGTGGGGATGTCATAAAAGGGGGCCGCTCCGACTAGAACGCCTTTGCTTGTTGCTATTCATCGCCCCGGTGCGGGCAATGCCGAGATCGCTGAACGTCAGAATACCAAACGCCTTCACTTTCGCCCACCCGGAGCGCAAAAGGCCCGTGCGGGACGGCGTTTGGGGAGTTTACTCGAGGCCGATCAGCAAGGCGGCGGACTGTCCCATCGGCGACTGATTCAGAAGCAGTGCCGTCGATCGAGTACTTGCCAGCGGCTTGCCGTGGATGACATTCACCGGACACTCAGGATCGGGACGTTCGTAATTCAGCGTATGGGGGATCTGGCCATGTTCGAGAGCTAGCAGGCTCGCGGCCATTTCGACCGCCCCCGTCCCGGCGCCCAGATTGCCGAAGAAGCTTTTCGGCGCCGTTACGGGAACGTCGTTCAACTCAGCGCGAATGGCTTGCGCCTCGGCCCGGTCGTCATCGATGGTGCTCATGCCATGCGCATTGACGTGGCCGACGTCTCGGGGCGTCATCTCGGCCATGCGCAGCGCGGCGGCGATGGCGCGGCGAGTCGCCTCTCCTAGTAGCGGCTGGCCTTCGGTGCGCAGTTCAAACGAGTTGCCGTAGCCTAAAACACGGGCTCGGACCTTGGCTCCCCGCGCCATAGCATGCTCGCGGCTCTCGAGGATGAAAGCGGCTGCGCCCTCGCCGTTCACGAAGCCATCGCGGCCGGCATCAAAGGGCCTGGAAATCGTGGCGGGATCTCCCTCCCGATGAGAAACCGGCAACAATGAGCTGCGGACCCAGAGCGTAGGATGAATCCGGCTGCTGGCGCCCCCTGCGATCATGACGTCGGCGCCGCCGCGTTCAATCACTCGGAACGCTTCCGAGATGGAGATTAAGCTCGAAGCCTCGCCCAGAGAATGCGAGTTGTTCGGACCTCGCGCGTCGTGGGCGATGGCGATATGGCAGGCCGGCATATTCGGCAGATACTTCAGCATCCAGAGCGGAAAGATCTCCGCCATGGCCTGTTCGCCCCAGCGCTGAAAGTCGAACTTACCCTCGATGGCGCAATTGCGGAAGGCATTCTCAACGTCTTCTAGCTGGCCGTGCATCAGATCGGCGCCGAAAACGACTCCGAACCGGTCCGGTTCGAGCATTGCATCGGTCAACCCGGCGTCTGCTTTTGCCAGGTCGGCGGCGGTCACGCCGAACTGGATATCGCGCGACATCACCTTCAGGCTTTTGCGCGGCTTGACGTATTCCTTAGGATCGAAATCGAGCACTTCCGCGCCATAAGGAAGCGAAGAATTCCCGGTGTCGAAAGCAGCCAGGCGACGAACGCCGCTTTGGCCGGCGCAAAGTGAATTCCAGACGGCATTCCTGCCGATTCCGATAGGGCTAACAATGCCCAACCCGGTGATAACCACTTCTCGCGCCGGCGACATGCTAATGGATTAAGGATTCAGGGACGTAAGTGGTTTCCCACCTGGTTTCGCATCCATCGCAGGCGGCAAGACGGAACATCTTGTGAGCTATGAACCTATGGTATCTCGTGCCTAAGGGGCCAGCAAGTCTTTCCCGGTCGGCCCAGTCTACGAATAAGTTATCGACCATCGCGACATGGGTCGAATAGGAAGAATGGGATGTTTGTTCTTGATTTTGGCCGGACGGCGCCAAGAATAGGAAAAACCTGCCGGACGCGACTCGCCCGGCGACGCTTTCTTTCCAACGATGCTGCGGCGCCCGCTGACCTCGAGCGCCCGGAAATGGACTGATCTACGTATGCTCAAAGGCGCCCACTGTTCGACGAATTTCTCGATTCGCGAAGCGCGAGATATCGTCAAAGATTTATTTGCACCTAACCCGGTCATCTATTGGGTCGACTTCCTGTTATCGATCGGGATTGGATCAGTTTGCTTCCGAGCAGAGCGCCGCGTCGAACAGTTGTCGTTCATCCAGTTTGTGCTCTATGTGATCGCCTGCGTGGCGTTTTATCGGGCGGCATTGTTTATCCACGAGTTGGTTCATTTGCGGACCGGTACGTTCCGCGCCTTTCGGATCGCCTGGAATCTGCTGTGCGGCATCCCCTTCCTGATGCCCTCATTCTTGTACTACTCGCACCTGGCCCATCATGCACGGAAGCACTATGGCACGCCCGACGACGGCGAATACCTGCCTTTAGGAACAGGGCCAGCACGGGCCATTTTGTCGTACCTGACTCAGCCTTTTATCATCCCCATCCTGGGCGTAGTCCGATTTCTGATCTTCACGCCGATCGCCTGGTTCAGCCCAGGGTTTCGTCGCTTTGTGCAACAGCGTGCGTCGAGCATGGTGATGGACCCCGGCTATATTCGCCCCTTGCCGACGACAAAAGAGCTGCGTGTCTGGCGATTGCAAGAGGCCGCATGCTTCTTATATGCCCTGGGCGCCGCTTTCTTGTTTATCCGAGGACGGCTGCCTTTAGCGCTGTTGCTGCAGGGCTATCTCACGGCGCTAGGGATTATCATGGTCAACCATATCCGCACGCTGGGAGCTCATCGCTTCTACCATCGCGGTGAAGAGTTGACCTTTGTGGATCAGCTGCTTGATTCCATCAACTACCCGAAGCACCCGATCATTTCCGCGCTGTGGGGGCCGGTCGGTTTGCGATTTCACGCATTGCATCACCTTTTTCCCTCGATGCCTTATCACTCGCTGCCCGAAGCCCATCGCCGGCTGATGGCACAGCTTCCGGCAGCCTCGCCCTATCGCCAAACCGAAAGCCCCAGCTTGCGAGCTTCGCTACGAGACCTCTGGATGCGCGCTAAAAGCTCTGGCGCTGAGGTAGCCGAGCCCGCCAAAGCGGCTTAAAGCAAGAAACTTTTGCCGAGATCTTATGCGGCGGTCGCCAACATCAGTTTGACGCCGCAGTGATTTTGAATTAGCGCCGCTTGGACAAACGTCGCGGCTAATACGCTGCTACGCCGCAGGGTCGAGCACGACCTTAATGCAGCCGTCTTTTTTCTCGCGGAACATTTTATAGGCGTCGGCGGCTTGACTCAGCGGGAGGCGATGCGTGACGACAAAACTCGGGTCAATCCGCCCTTGTCGGATGTGATCTAACAGCTCCGGCACGTACTTATGCACGTGCGTCTGGCCAGTTTTGATCGTGAGCCCCTTGTTCATCAGCGCTCCCATCGGCATCTTGTCGACGAATCCGCCATACACGCCAGGAATCGAAACGGTTCCGCCTTTGCGACAGCACTCGATCGCCTGACGCAGGACATGCGGCCGTTCCGTCTCCATAAACAGATTGGTTTTGATTTTGTCGTAAATCGACTCAATCGCCGTGTAGCCGTGGGCTTCCATGCCTACGGCGTCGATGCAGACGTCAGGACCAATCCCGCCCGTCAAATCGAGCAGCCGGTCATGAACGTACTCGTCATGCATATTGATTGTGATCGCCCCCGCATCGCGCGCCATCTTCAGTCGCTCGGGGACCTTCGATTCGTCGTCGATGGCAATCACCTGGTTGGCCCCCAGGAGCATGGCGCTCCGGATCGTGAATTGCCCGACCGGCCCGCAGCCCCAGATCGCAACCGTGTCATCGCGCTGAACATTGCATTGCTCGACTGCCATGTAGCCCGTGGGAAAAATATCCGAGAGAAATACGACCTGGTGATCGCTCAGGTCCTCGGGCATCTTTTGACAATTGAAGTCCGCAAGCGGAACGCGGAGATATTCCGCCTGCCCGCCAGCGTAACCGCCCGTCAGATGCGAATATCCTAAAACCCCGGCCATGGCGTGGCCATGAAGCATTTCAGGCAGGTAGGCTTTCGGATTTGTGTTATCGCAACAGCTATAGAGCTGCCGTTTGCAAAAGAAGCACTCTCCGCAGGCGATGGGAAACGGAACGACGACGCGGTCCCCCTTTTTGAGCTTGTTCTGGTCGACGCCTGAGGCAACCTCTTCCACGATTCCCATCGGCTCATGCCCGAGAATGTCGCCTGGTTTCATGAAAGGAATAAACCCGTCGACCAGGTGCAGATCGGATCCGCAGATGCATGTCGAGGTCATGCGGACGATGGCGTCTCGCCGATTGAGCAGCTTGGGATCGGGCACATTTTCCACTTTGACGTAATAGGGAGCACACCAGACCAAGGCTTTCATCGCTTCGCATCCTTTCCCGTCGACCGATTATGAGAAAACTTCAAGGCGGCCGCGCCGCACTCTATGCCATTGACTCGCCAGTTCGAGCCGATCACCCGCCAATGCAAGTCCCGCGCGGTTGGCCGGCGATGGTCGGAATCTCGCCCGTTTCCATGATTCGCTTGAAATTGCGCAGGTCTTCGCGAATCTGCTGTTCGGGCTCCTCGCCGAAAAGTTTTGCCGCCCATCTGCCAATCTGGCCGCCCGGCGGCGCATAATCCAGGGCGACGCGGACAGCCGTACCTCGATCGCCGGCAGCGCGAGTGAAGCGAATGGAACCTTGATGCGCCACGATCGCGCCAGGAAGCGAACGCCACTGCAGACGCGAGTTCGGCTCGTCGGCAACCGTCTCGGCGTCCCACTCGACCTCCCCTCCCACGAGGCTGGGCGCCTTCGCAATCCAGTGAGAGCGTCGATCGTCTAGCCGCTTCACCGACTTCAAATGCGTCATAATCGTTGGCAGGTTCTCCAATTCCCGCCAAAAAGCGTACAACTCCTCGGGCTGTTTATTGATGAGAAAGGTCTCAACGACATGAATGCCAGATTTGCTGACTGATTTGGCCTCATCGCTCGCAGTATCGACTCCGAGCGCGCGAGACACAGGACAACGACCGGTAGCGCCCCGCAGCATCAGCCCGCTGCCCACACCGCCGATGAGCAGACCTTTCCAATCGCGACGGCCAACGCCTAGCAATGCCAGGATGGCGCCGGCCGCGAACGATACGATCCGCTCATTCGAACTGACATTCACTTCACCATGGGCATTCGATGGAAGTCTCGATTGGGCAGGCGGCCGGCGTCGGCCTTGTGATTGGTCGCCTGCGCCCCTGACCGCATATCTGGTAGCCATTCCGACCTCCTATCGATAATCAGTGGACAGAAGATTTTTTCTTTTCGGTAGTGGTTTTTGCATACAAGTAGCCATCGAACGGCCCTGGCAGCCGCACGGCCTTGTCGGCGGCTTAGGCGCCACGCTTTCCAACGCCGCCAGCCTTGGCCGGCGTGGCGGGAAGTCGCATCCCCACCGCCGCGAGTGCGACCAGTGCACCGCAACCGCCGTACCGTCGGGCGCCGGAAGCCCCAGTCAGGCCGCGAAAGCTGCATCTGTGAAAAGGCAGGAAATGCGTGAGTCGGTGCTCGCGAGCTACGGTTCCTCGCTAGCTGGCGACCGTTAGCTAGAGCCGGGCTCCCGTCCGTGATAGGCCGACTTGAATTTGATTAGCGAGACGGCGGCGAGCGACCTCCGAGGGGCCACATGCGATGGGCGTGTGCATCCGCAGGAGATTGAAGTACAATAACGGACGGCCTTGTGGACTTCGGGCCCAAGGCTTGTCGGCGCTGGATATGGAGATATCCGCAAGCACGATCTCTTTCGCACGCTCAGCCACAGCGATACGCTTGTTCCGACGCTTCCAGGGCGGAGGCAAACAGTCTCGGAACTGGTTCGCTTGGCGTACGAACATTAAGATCGCCATGATGGCGCCCCCCCGCTTTTCGCTTTAGAGCGATCCGGCACAGCCGATATTCGCTCAGGTGAACGCTTGGTCCATAGCATCCACGGGGCATTCAACCGCACGAGGGGACGCCTGAGTCCCTTATTTAGGCGTGTTGTGGCCGCAAATCGCTGAACTCCGATAAATTAGATAAGCAAACCCACCTGACCATGTTAAATTTTCTCAAGGCACTGCGGAGACTTACGAGTGCAGCAGGGGTGCATCAAAGCCGCCTCGAGAAGGATGAAAAAAAGCAGGAGCATGCCCCGCCAGGATTGCGGCAGAGCGAGGAACAGTTCGCACAATTGGTGTCCGGCGTGCGCGATTACGCCGTCTTCCTCCTGGATCGGCGAGGAAATGTTCTCACCTGGAATGAAGGAGCCGAACGCATCAAGGGTTACCGGCCGCAAGACATCATCGGCCGGCATTTCTCGAACTTCTATTCAAAGGAATCGGTTCTTTCCCGTTGGCCCGATCATGAACTTGAGGTGGCAACAGCAACGGGCCGCTTCCAGGAAGAGGGCTGGCGCGTCCGCAAGGACGGATCGCGATTCTGGGCGAACGTGGTCATTACGGCGCTGCGCGACACGAACGGCGAAGTACGCGGATTCCTGAAGATTACCCGCGATCTCACCGATCGCAAGCAGGCTGAGGAGAAGCTGCGCTTAAGCGAAGAGCGATTTCGGCTGCTTGTCGAGGGCGTCAAGGACTACGCCATCTTCAGCCTCGATCCTGAAGGGCGCGTGGCCACTTGGAACGCCGGCGCCGAACGCATTAAGGGCTACGCCGCTGATGAAATTATCGGCCAGCACTTTTCTCGATTTTATCCGCAGGAAGCGCTGGAGAGAGGCTGGCCCGACGAAGAGTTGCGACGTGCGGCTGCGGACGGCCGGATTGAAGACGTGGGATGGCGGCTTCGCAATGACGGGTCGTGGTTTTGGGCCAACGTCGTCATCACCGCTCTGCGGGATGAAACCGATACACTGCGAGGCTACGCCAAAGTCACCCGAGACTTGACCGAGCGCCGGGCGGCGGAAGAGAACGCCCGCCGCCTGATCGAGCAAGAGGCCGCACGCAAGGCTGCCGTGGAATACGCTCAGCAGATCGAGTTGCAACGAGAACAGCTGCGCGTCACTCTTTCGAGCATCGGCGACGGCGTTGTCGTCACGGACAGCAACGGCGCTTTGACGTTTTTGAATCCGGTGGCGGAAGGACTGACCGGCTGGCAATCGCAGGAAGCGACAGGGCAACCTTTCGATCGCGTCTTTCGCCTGATCAACGAAGACTCTCGGCAGACGGTCGAGAATCCGATCCACACGGTTTTCCGCGAGAGAATTGTCGTCGGCCTGGCAAACCACACGGTCTTGGTCGCCAAAGACGGTCGAGAGATCCCGATCGAGGACTCTGCCGCGCCGATCACGCGGCAAGATCAGTCGATCGACGGCGCCGTCCTTGTCTTCCGCGACGTAACCGAGAAGCGACGAGCGATAGAAGCCCGCCTTCGCCTTGCCGCCATCGTGGAATCGTCTGATGACGCCATCATTGGCCAAAGCTTAGAAGGGTTGATCACCAGTTGGAACAAAGGAGCTGAAAAGCTCTACGGCTACAACGCCGATGAAATTGTCGGCAAGTCGCTCGAAGTCCTGGCTCCCGGCGGCCATCTCGATGAGCTGCCGACGATTCTGGAACGACTCAAGCGGGGAGAGACCATCGAGCATTTCGAGACGGAGCGGGTCTGCAAGAATGGATCGCGGGTCGACGTCTCGCTGACGATCTCGCCGATTCGAGATGCCGAGGGAAGAATCATTGGGGCGTCGAAGATCGCACGCGACATCACCATCCGCAAGCAGGAGGACCGTCGCAAGAACGAGTTTTTGGCGCTGCTTGCCCACGAGTTGCGCAATCCGTTGGCGCCGCTCCGCAACGGCCTGCAGGTGATGCGGCTGGCGGGCGATGATCGCCAGGCCGTCGAACATGCCCGCATGATGATGGAGCGCCAGCTCCAGCATCTGGTGCGGCTGGTGGATGACTTGCTTGACGTGAGCCGAATCACCCGAGGCAAGCTGCAGCTCCGCAAAGAGCGCATTACCATCGACTCGGTGGTGCAAAGCGCCGTGGAAGTCTGCGAGGCGCTCGCCACGGAGCAAAATCAAAAGCTAGCTGTATCGCTGCCTGATCAGCCCATCTATGTGGATGCCGATAAGACCCGGTTGGTGCAAGCGTTATGCAACCTGCTCACCAATGCCGTCAAGTATAGCGAACGGGGAAGCCAGGTTGGACTCGCCGTCGTACGCGAGGGCAGCGATGTGGTGATCCAGGTGAAAGACGCCGGCATAGGAATACCGCCGGACATGCTGATCAAGGTGTTTGATCTCTTCGCACAAGTCGATTGGTCGCTGGAGAAGGCCCAGGGCGGGCTGGGCGTAGGCCTGGCGATCGCCAAGCGTCTAGTCGAGCTGCACGGCGGTTCGATCACCGCCTTTAGCGAAGGCTATGGCCGCGGGAGCGAGTTTGTCATCCGCTTGCCGATCGTGTTGACTGCGGCGAAGGCACAAAAAGAGGACGACGGCCAACCGCCTCAACCCACTGACCGGTTGCGGATTCTCGTGGTGGATGACAATGTGGATGCCGCCAGCAGCCTGGCGATGATGCTAAAAATGATGGGTAACGAGGTCCGCACCGCCCACGATGGCCTCGAGGCGGTCGAAACAGCGTTGGCCTTTCGCCCCGACGCCATTCTGCTGGATATCGGCATGCCGAAGTTGAATGGCTATGATGCCTGCCGTCGGATTCGTGAACACCCGTGGGACCGCCCCGTAACGATCATCGCTCTCACCGGTTGGGGACAAGAAGAAGACAAATGCCGCTCACGCGAGGCGGGATTCGACTATCATCTGGTCAAACCCATCGAGCCTGCAACCCTCGAGAAACTGCTGGCGGAACTGGAGTCGGGAGCACGCTGAAGATTGCAAAAAATCCGTGCCGCCGCCCTGCCAAGCCGCATCATTCAGCCTGCCTTGTCCGGCAGTTTATCGTGAGCTAGACTTTCGCGTGCCAAAATTCGCCCTAGTCACTGGGGCAGTTTGACTGTTGGCTAAGAAAGCCGCGTCGCACGAGAAGCGCCGTGGCTTTTGTCATTTTGGCGAGGGCAATGCTTGGACGCCGTCTATTTTCAAACCGATGTATTGACCAGGCTGCTGGGACTTCTGCCCGAAGAGTCGCGCCTGGCGCGGCTACATCAATCGTTGGACTCGCTCTCAAGGGGCGGGCTTGACGTAGCCTCGGTGCGAACGATCGAACTGCAGATTTGCGAGCGTCTTGGCTTAGAGGTCAGCGATGCCTCTGAAAGACTGCCGCACGTCTTCGTAAACTATGCCAAACTGGGCGACCTGGGCATTAAGCTCGGCTTCATGAGTCGCCGAGCTGCCGAAGATGCGACCAGAGCCAAAGCCGAAAGGATCCGCTCTCGACTAATAGCGCAGGGATGCAAGGTCTGCGGGACAATTGTCGAGCCGGACCAAAATGAGAACTTCTTCTGGTTCCGGGTCGAGGAACGCGAACAGCCCCCGACCGTTCGAGAATTGCTCGAAAGCTACGATGATGTGATTGTGAGATAAAATCCCGGCGCGTGTCAAAACAGGCTGCCGAACCAGTCGAGGAATGGATCCCGGAGCCTCGCGAAAATCAGGACGCTCAAGAACGGCGCCGCGACAATCGCTACCAAGGTGGCATGCAAGAAGCCCCGTCGATAGGCTTCGTCCACCCAATGCTGTTCGTTATTCCGCATGCTCATGGCCCATCCTCCGGCTTTAGCGCCTTCCTTTGTAATGTTGCTGCCAGCAGGCGCTACTGGCAGTCTGGCCATTCGCCTCTGGCCCATTCACGTCTACAGCCGGCGATCCTCAACGCCCGGCCATCCACTCTGGCTACTCAATTGTATCGTGTTTCAAAGTTGCCGCATGATGCATTTTCAACAATCGCATTAAACCGATTGCCACCAGGACGAACGCCGCCACCATATGGGCGGCATCGCGAAGGCTTCGCCGGTATCAGACTAGGCTTCGCGCGATGGGAATCATTGAGCCCCGGCGCGCCGGCCGTCGCTCAGCCCAAAGAGGGTGGCGCCTCTCGATGTGTGCGGCAGCGGCTAAAACTTCATACAATGCGAATCTGGCGGGTTACGATCGATAAGAGCCCTCTGAGAAATAGCCATGACGCGCTCGTTTGATCCGGCTGGTTGGCGGAAAGTCTTCACGGGCGCCGTTGCGGGCGCCATGGTCGCCAGCGCGGCAACGTGGGCGATCGGTTATGCGAGTCCGCAGACAGACAACTCCGTCGAAAAGTTCTGGCCTTCGGAATTCGGCCCCGACGACCAGCGCGGAGCTGCGAACCGCATCACGCCCGAGAAAGTAGTCGCCGCTTCACGACTAATCAAAAGCGGACAAGTCTATCAACTCGGTCGACTCTACGAGCACGGCATGCCGATTCCCGGCAAGCGGCACTTCAGCTTAACCATCCCTGGCTTGCCGACAGGACTACCCAGTGGCTCAAACCATTTGGTTTCGAACGACGAGCTATTCAGCGGCGAGATCGGTCAGGTCGGCACCCAGTTCGACGGCCTGGGCCACGTTGGCATGCGCATCGACGGAGAAGACTATTTTTACAATGGCAACAAGCTGTCGGAGTTTGGCGATTCCTATGGCCTGAAGAAGCTCGGGGTCGAAAACGCCGGCGTCTTTTTCACTCGGGGGATCTTGCTTGACGTCTGCTCCTTGCGCGCTGTCGATCGGCTACCTGCCGGACACGCGATTTCGCCGGACGAACTACAATCGTCTCTGAATCGCGCGAAGTTGAAGATCGAACCCGGCGACGTCGTGTTGATCCGCACCGGGCACGGCAAGTTATGGATGACCGACAACGAAGCCTATGGGGCCGGCGAGCCGGGGCTCGGTCTGGCGTCGGCCAAGTTTCTCACCGACCACAAGGTCGCCCTGATCGGCGCCGACACCTGGGCGATTGAAGCCGTGCCGCATGAGCGAAAAGATCTTTCGTTCCCCGTCCACCAGTGGAACCTGACCAGGCACGGCGTGTACCATCTCGAGAACCTCGATCTGGAGCAACTGGCCGCCGATGGGGTTTATGAGTTCTGCTTCGTGTTCAGTCCGCTCCGTCTCAAGGGGGCGACCGGCTCGCCGGGCAATCCGATTGCGGTTCGTTGATGCCAGCGATTCTGCAACGGGGCCCCGCTATGTCTGACTGCGTCGAACGAATCCACTACGACATGTTCCTCGTGCAGCTCTGCGCGCCCGACGAGGCGTATGTTGTGACGCGCATGGCGACAAGCTTGCTTGGATTCTCAATCTGGAACCGTTTGCCGACTCGCTGTCGCCAGGATTGCATGGCGACCAGAGGCGTCGGAGAGAGGCATAACCGATGAGCGGCCTTTTTCGACCGCAATCTGTATCGCAACTCGGCGTCGCCTTATTCACGGCGGCCGGAGTCAGCGAACAAGAGGCCCGCGCGACGGTCATGTCGCTAGTCACGAGCAGCCTCATGGGGCATGACTCGCACGGCGTGCTGCGAATTCCCGAATATCTCGACGGGATCGCCGCCGGCGCGATCGTGGTCGACGCGCCGTTGGAAGTCCAGCGCACCGGTCCGACGACTGCCGTGGTGGACTGCGGCCAAGGTTTGGGCGCGATCGGCGCGGAGCAGGTCGTCCAGGCGGCAATCGAAATCGCGCGCGAGCAACGAACGGCGTGCGTGATCACGCGCCGCTGCAATCATGTCGGCAGGCTCGGCGCCTGGGTGCAGCTTGCCGCAGATCACGGCCTGGTCGCGCTGGCGAGTTGCAATTCCCCCGCACACGGGCACCTTGTGCTTCCCTGGGGCGGACGCGAAGGACGGCTGGCCACCAACCCGATCGCCTATGCCATTCCCTCAGGCGGCGATCCGATCGTGGCCGACTTCTCGACCTCCGTCGCTCCCGAGGGCAAGCTTCGCTTTTACCGCAACCAGGCCAAGCCGGTTCCCGACGGCTGGATCCTCGATGCGGAAGGCCAACCGACCAACGATCCGAATAAATTCTATGGCCCTCCGTATGGCGGGATTTTGCCGCTCGGCGGCGCCGCCGGGCACAAGGGATTCGCCCTGAGCCTGTTGGTCGAAATCCTCGGCAGCGCCTTGGCCGGCATCAGCAGGCAGGACCCAATCACTTGGAGCAATGGCGTCTGGTTCACGGCGATCGATCCCGCCGCGTTTTGTCCGCCCGCAGAGTTCCGCCGACTGGTGGACGAAACGATCGCGTACATGAAGTCTTCGGCGCCTGCGCCGGGCTTTACGGAAGTGCTGGTCCCCGGCGAGCTCGAATTCCGCACCAAGCGACGGCGCAAGCGCGAAGGCATCCCCGTCGATCCTACGACGCTTGAAGGGTTGCGAAAACACGGCCAGCGCCTGGGAGTCGATGCCGGGGCCTTCCTCGAACCGCAAGGCGCGGCTTGACGAAGACCATCGCAGCGAAGGCGCGAGCCGCCGGCAAGTTCATCGGCTCCGGCCTGGGGGCCGATCCGCAGTTCGCCCGGGTACTGCTCGACTGTGGCGTGCAATGGCTGCAGGCCGGCAATGATATTGAGTTCATGCTGCAAGGCTGCCGGCAAACGTTCGACGCCATCCGCAGCGATCGTTCTTCGCCTACCGGCTGTCGATAGCAACCTTTAGTTAGCCCGGTATTTCGCCGCTGGCGTCCATAAGTGGGCAACGGTGAGCGTCCGTGCAGGCGAGAGGGAATCGAGGGCACGATTATGCCCACGAGCCACAATTCTTTCGTCCTCGTCGCATCCGTCCTGCTCAAGCAGATCCGTGCCATGCATCAGGCTGGCCCAATGCATTGGAGGCGATAAAACTTGGTCTGCCGACCTGCTTCTTGAAGCCCCGGGGCGATGGGCTGGGTATACTCTCTAATACTGCTCAACGCCATGTTAGGGACTCGTCGCATGACCATGACAGCCGAAGATCGGGCTGTATCAGACCACGATCACAATCGACTCCCCCATAGCTTGCCTCGCCGTAACGGCCGCGGCTGGCTGGCCTGGATGGCGATGGTTCTACCCATTCTAGGAGTGGGCGGCGCCGTTTTCGCAGCGTACTGGCACTTTTCCGGCGGCGACGGCGCCGGTGCGGTTGGCCGCATACTGACGACCGCTGTGAAGAAAGCCGATCTGCTCATCACCGTCACCGAAGACGGGAATGTGGAGAGCGCCAACAACATCGAACTGAAGTGCAAAGTGCCCGGCCCGATTACGATTCTGGAGATCGTGCCCGATGGCAGTCACGTGAAACAGGGCGACGCCTTGGTGCGGCTCGATTCGTCGAGCATTGAAGACTCGATCCTCGCGCAAGAAATCGCGGTGGCCAAAGCGGAAGCCGCGAAGATTTCGTCCGAAAAGGACTTCGCCGCCGCGAAGATTGCGGTCGACGAATATGAGCAGGGCACTTTACGACGGGACGTCCGGCGAGCTGAGGCGGACATCGTCGTGGCGAAGCAGAACCTATCCTCGGCCGAGAATCAACTACGCTATAGCCGCACCATGCATCGCAAAGGCTATGCGACGCAACTCGACGTGGAATCGAAGGAGTTCGGCGTCGAGCAGGCCAAGTTGGATGTCGAGGTGGCCGAGCTGACGAAAGAGGTGC
>JAICIG010000139.1 GCA_025924495.1 Pirellulales bacterium
AACAGATGGTGCGTCTCCGGGCCGTCGATCGCATGCTCGTGATGGCCCTGCTGCACTACGGCGCCGAACTAAAACGCCCCGCTGAGGTCGAGAAGGATCTCCCTGCCGGGCGACCGGCGAAGAAGAGCGTCGATCTGGCCGTGAAACTGATTCAATCATTCACCGCCAAGGACTTTGATTTCGACGCTTACCAGGATGATTACCGCGAGCGGATGAAGGAACTGATTGACGCCAAGCGCGAAGGCCGCGAGATTACGGCGCCCGAAGAAGAGGAACTGCCCGCCACCGTCAACCTGATGGACGCCTTGCGCAAGAGCCTGGAGCGGGGGCGGGAAGCTCCTGCGAAACACGCTCATCGCAAACCGGCCCGCAAACGCACCAGCCGCCGACGCGCATCGTAGGATGGCGGAGCAATCGGTTATGCTGTTAATGGTGAAAGTCTCATCGCCACAACAAGAAATTTGCTGCTTGAATCTGGGCGCCATGCTTTCCCGCGAGCGTCAGCGAGTGGGACAGCATGCTCATTTTCGCAGTGGCAGCATGCCTACGTCGGCGAGGCGCCGACGAAGGCATGGCACCCAAGATGTGTTCATTGCAGCTCATGCTTGCCACCCAGCTTCAGCTGGTGGCAGGAGAGCCATTCGTGAACCGTTGTCGAGCCGGCTTTAGCCGGCTTCCCCTTGAAGATGGCGCAGTCCATGCCGAGTCATGTCTTCCACGAGATTTATCTCCACGCTGGCAAGCGCCTGAAAGCTTGCACAAGTCGGCTAAAGCCGACTGAAGACAACAATGTTCTTGCTCGAATACCACCAGCTAAAGCTCGGTGGCAGACAGGAGAAAGCCTGGCCACTGAATTCACGGCCTCTGGGAGTTGAGGAATTATTTAGTCCCCAAGTCTGTCGTCAATGCGATCATTCGTATCTCGCCTGTCTGGTTGCGGCTTCGCCGCGCTACGCTGAAGCATAACCTACGCGGATTAGGCGCGGATCATGCGCGCTTGACCTTCGCCAGAAGCTTGCGAGCGTCTTCTTCGCTGAGACGCTGGTCTTGCTTGCGGAGCGCGGCGACCGTCGGGTAAATGACGGGATAGTTGTCGCCTTCGACCGTCACATAGCCTTGCTCGACCAGTTTCCGAATGGCGGGCTGCAATCGGCCGGGCGTTTTATCAAATCTCTCGGCAAGGCTCTCGACCAGGCAACACTCGCCATAATCCTCGAAGGCAATCTTGTTGAGGATCTGCAAATAGAGATCGCGCGCCATTCCGGTCAGCGGCGGCAAAGATCGCGGCGACTTATGCCTGGCTAACGGCTTGCGTTGAGCGGCGGTTTTGCTCCGGGGCGAGGTCTTCCGTGCGGGTTTCTTATTCGCAGTCGTCTTAGAGGTTTTTTTTCGCGTCATACAAAGGGGTGCTTACTAGGACTCTTGCAGCTTGCCGCCGTTTAAATCTCGAGTTCGGCAGTTATTCCAACCGCGTACCGCAACACTCATCAGAAATCGTCGGGCACTTTTTCTCCGCCGGCTTTGGTGCAGAGAGCTTGCAGGAGTTGTTGAGATATATTTTCTTGAATCGTTTGCGTGTGTCCGTCGGCAAAGAGGGCAATGGCGCAGCCCGGATGCATGCTCGAGATGCCAGGGTCTTGTTTGGCATTGATGCCTTTGGAGACTTCGGCAAATGACAGATCGCGAGGCTCCATCCAATGGATGCCGGCGTTCGCCGCTTCAATGACGGCAATCGTATTGGAAGTGCCATCCTTGATTTCCTTAAACGTCGTTCCGTGATTCGGCTGCCATAGAGTCTCCGGTCCCGCGATCGCCACATAGTCGGTCAAGTTTCCCGAATTCGCCGCATCCGACGGACAACGATAAGTCGCCGGCATCTGTTTGGCCAGCAGCGAGTTGTTCGGCCCATCCCAAGGTTCGTTGAAGTCATACTTGTCATATAGCGCTTTCTCTTCGATGAACGGCAAGAGCAACACGCGCCAACTGTGCATTGGCTTGCCGTTGTCGTCTGTCACAGACGCTGGCGGAAAGCAGCCGTAAACTACGGCATAGTTCTGCAGCCCGAGCCCGATTTGATGGAGGTTGCTTGTGCATTGGCTCCGCCGCGCGGCGAGCGGCGGCCTGCGAACCGCCGGCAGTAACATGCAAAAGGCAACGAACACGGTCAGTAAGTACAGAAGTGTATGAAGTACGGCGGACCTGAAATCTCGCGAAAAGGCGAAAATCGCCGCCAGACCCGCCAGTAGAAAGAAGGCGACATAACCCACCGCACCGAGCCAGGCGCCAGCCGCAAAGAGCAAGGCGATGGCGCTGGTGATTGCCAGGATCGTCTTCAGGCCGAATTGGACCCGAGGCGGAGGCAGCGGGGCGGGAATTTCAAGTTGTTCCATAAGCGAGATTACCAATCCGAGGGCAAAGAGTCTCGCCGAGGCGCCAATTACACTATTTGTCCGAAAGTCACACGATCGCCCGTACTCCTATTGTACTCGACGCGCCCGGCGGCGGTGCGGAATGCCGCCAAAGCCGTTGCGCGGGGGCGCTTACCGACACTTTACTTCGAGCTTGATCACGCGACTCTCGGGGACCACGAGCCGCCAACCATCGCGTCGGAATTCAAGATAGTGCGCCCCATAACGGCGCGCCGAACCATCAGGAAACGTGGTGTGCTGGCGGCAGACATACGGCTCGACGACCTGCCCATTCGGCTTGATGACTTTCGCTCGCGTTCCGGCAGGGATGATGAATGGCATGGACGCGACGGGACGAGAGCCGCAGTTTGACGTAAGACTGTGCGCATGTATACTGATCGCGGCAAAGCTGTCAATGATGCGCCTCACTGAGAGAATCGCATGGGTTGGGTGACTGATGCGCTAAAAGAACTCGATGCCGGACGCACAGCGCAAGTGCGTCCGCAGGGCGGATCGATGCGCGGACGCATTGAAAGCGGCCAGTTGGTCACGATTTGCCCCGTTTTGGCCAGCGAAGTCGCAGTTGATGACGTGGTCTTCGTGCGATGGAAGGGCAACTGCCTCCTGCATTTGGTGAAAGAGATCAAAGACGGCCAGTTCTTGATCGGCAACAATGTCGGCAAGACCAATGGTTGGGTCGCCGCGGATGCAATTCTCGGAAAGGTGATTTCCATCGGTGAAGAAACGTAGCCATGGGACTCTGTTACATGCAATGACCGTGCTGCAAGTTCGATGAGCTCAAGGTAGGCAGTTGAGCAAGCATGAATTACTCCGAGCCATCGCAGCAGTCGACCGCAAGCGAGCCGCTCGCAATTCCCTCTGGACTGAAGGTAGTCGCGACCTCGTTCCTCGTCATTGGATTGCTGAGCGTCGTCGAAATCATTTTTTCTGGACTTCGCGGCCGCCTCCATATCGATCTTAATGTTTTGACGTTATTGATTGGCATAGGCCTGTGGCGGCTCAACGCGCGAGCGCACTGGTGGTCGCTCTTCTACCTGCGGTTTGGACTAGGAGTGATGGCCTTGGCAATGGCTTTTGCCGCCTCCCGTGCGCCAAACTCGGTCAAATGGCTTGCGGCATATCCTATGATCGCTGCGTTAAGCGGCTTCTTATGGTGGCAAATCAAGGTCTTGAGGCGAGCGGACGTCCACCAGCTTTTCCACGATCCCGAGCTGAAAGCCCGAATTGTGGGCAGCTCAGCGGGACGACGCTATCAATTCAGCCTTGCGACATTGTTTGTAGCCATGCTCGTCGTAGGCATTGTCGCCGCGCGGGTCACCGACGAGCTTAACGACCCCGGTGAAGCGCCGTTCGGCTATCTCCGCCGAGATGCGACTTGTTTTGGGAGCACAGCGGATGGCCGCCCCTTTTCCTACGGCGTCGGTTACTTCGAGCCAAAATCAGGCCGCGGAAAGAAGGACCTTCTCTATGTCGTCTTTTCGAACGCGAGCGACGAATTCCCGCTTCCCATGAGGTTTGAATCAAGCTCCGGTAACAAGAAGACAGCCTGGCTCTTTAAGCCGGATGGAACGGAAACCAAGTTGCCAGAGCCTGGGCGCCAACTCTACGAATTCTGCGACGGCGGCTATCGCGAATCGAATGAACGGGTTTCTATGCGGCAATTTAAGGACTTCGTCCGCTCTAAGCCCGAAGCCTATTCGATAGATGCCCTGCTGGAATTTGCTCGCACCCATCCTGACGGCGATTGATTTTCTCACGACGCCTGCAGCGGCAATTGCAATGCAGCCAATCACCGAACCCGTTTCAATCGCCATCCGACCGGCACGCGCCCGACAACGATGCCGTCGCCGGCGAGTCGTCCAGTTCGCGTAAATAATCGGCAATGTAGCGGCCGAGCGCCTGCCGACGTTCAGGCGGCAGCCCGCGATAACCGGTGATTTGGCCGCGGCAGGCCGGCATACCGCACTGGCACCGGGCGGTCATGTACTCAATCTCGTATTCAAACGATGCGTAGTCGGTGCTTAATTCCTCGCCCTCTTCAATATCACGCAGCGCATGGATCTCCAGCGTCTGTTCATCAAGCCGAACGAGCACGCCGCAGTTTGGTTCGCAGGAATGATTGATCAGTTGGATTTCGGAATCGATAATGACATGCGTGTCCGCCGCGACTTGCAGCGAATGCCTGGTGCGGTCTGCCGTCAATTCGCCCCAACCGCTCAGAATCTTTTCTCCACGCCGAATGTCACGCGCCGCATGGACCGCGAGCCCCAATCGGCCCTGTCGCACTTCCGTCATGTCGCTCCTCAGTTCCGAGACCGAATTCCTGATGACTCCTTAAAGCACGGCCCCGCTGTGCAAGGCCTATGCCGCTGGCAGGCAAGAGTCTAGCAAAAGGGCCTGCGACTTTTTAAGGGGCTGCGAAGTGACGAGATTGGAGTCGACCGCGGTTGATCAGTGCGCGCGCGTCGCTCATTTTGGCTGCGGTTCGGCCAAGGTTTGTTTTGGACATGCCGGCGACGGACCACCTCCAGTTCGGTAGGCGTCCGCGGCCATCTACCGTTCCGAGCACTCAAGGAGCGGCTCAGCATCACCAGTTGGCGCCATCAGGCGCAGTTTGGTTTCGTTATCACCGCGGCGGCGATGATCCCGCGAGCATGACGGCTGTATCGTAAGTCGCAATCGCGAGCGGCTTTAAGTTTCGTTCGCCCGCCCCTTGCCGCGAGCCGGGTTTTGTGTTCTTTAGAGAGATTACCGTCCGCCCGACTGGAGTCTTCTTGCATGGCCAGCCAATTGAACAAGTACAGCTCTCGGATCACCCAACCCAAAAGCCAAGGCGCCAGCCAGGCCATGCTCTATGGCACGGGCATGACGCCCGAAGACATGCAAAAGGCGCAAGTCGGCATCGCCAGCGTCTGGTACGAAGGCAATACGTGCAACATGCACCTCAATACGTTGGCCGCCAAAGTCAAGGAAGGGGTGACGGCGGCGGGCATGGTGGGCATGCGGTTCAACACTATCGGAGTCAGCGACGGCATCTCGATGGGCACCGAAGGCATGAGTTACTCGCTGCAATCGCGCGACATCATCGCCGACTCCATAGAAACCGTGATGCACGCTCAGTGGTACGACGCCAATATTTCCATTCCCGGCTGCGACAAGAACATGCCGGGCTGCCTGATCGCCATGGGCCGCGTCAACCGGCCCTCGCTGATGGTCTACGGCGGCACGATCAAGCCGGGGCACAAAAACGGCGATGCGCTCGATATCGTTTCGGCCTTCCAATGCTACGGCGAATATCTGGCCGGCAAGCTCAACGAGCAGGGGCGGCAAGAGGTCGTGCGCAAAAGCTGCCCGGGCGCCGGCGCCTGCGGCGGCATGTACACGGCCAACACCATGGCCTCGGCCATTGAAGCGATGGGCATGTCGCTGCCCTACAGTTCGTCGATTCCCGCCGAAGATCCCGCCAAGTTGGACGAATGCTTCCGCGCCGGCGCCGCCATTCGCGTTTGCCTCGAGCGAGACCTCAAGCCTCGCGACATCATGACGCGCAAGGCGTTCGAAAATGCCATGGTCGTCGTCATGGCGCTAGGCGGTTCGACGAACGCCGTGCTGCACCTGATCGCCATGGCCCGTGCGGTAGGCGTGGAACTGACGATCGACGATTTCCAGAAAGTCAGCAATCGCGTGCCATTCCTGGCCGATCTGAAACCGAGCGGCCGCTACGTGCAAGAAGATCTGCACAATGTCGGCGGTACGCCGGCCGTGATGAAATATCTGCTGGAAAAAGACATGATCGACGGCAGTTGCATGACCGTCACTGGCAAGACCATCGCCGAGAACCTGGCCGACTTGCCTGGGTTCAAGCCAGGACAGGACGTGTTTCATCCGCTCGAAAATCCGATCAAGAAAACCGGGCACATCCAAATCCTCAAAGGCAATCTCGCCCCGGCAGGCGCCGTGGCCAAGATCACCGGCAAAGAAGGAGAGCGGTTTGCCGGCCCGGCGAAAGTCTTCGATTCCGAAGAAGACATGCTCGCGGCCCTTGAGCAGAAGCAAATTGCCAAGGGAGACGTGGTAATCATTCGCTATGAAGGGCCCAAAGGGGGACCCGGCATGCCCGAGATGCTCACGCCGACTTCGGCCATCATGGGCGCCGGCTTGGGCAAAGAGGTGGCTCTGCTGACCGATGGGCGTTTTTCGGGCGGCTCGCATGGTTTTATCGTCGGCCACGTCACGCCCGAAGCGCAGGAAGGCGGCCCTATCGCTCTGGTCGAAAACGGCGACACGATCGTCATCGACGCTGGCAAGAACCTGCTTGCCGTTGAGATCAGCGACGCCGAACTCGCCGCCCGCAAAGCGCGCTGGAAGGCCCCGCCCTACAAAGCTACGCGCGGCACCCTGTACAAATACATCAAAAACGTCAAAAACGCCTCGGAAGGCTGCGTGACGGACGAGTGAGGAGAAATTCGGAAGTCGGAATGCGGAAGTCGGAACGGGGATTGGGCCGGCCTTGCGCGCCGCGACGGTAGGGCGGGCCATGCCCGCCAAACACTGTTGAATCGCTTTTCAACAAGGTTAAGCGATGCACAGGACTGAATCTCGTTCTTGTAGCGGTCGGCGGCGCCGAAGTTCATTATCTCCTAGCAGCAGAAGCGGACGGCCAATCGGTCGTGCGGTTGCACGGTCCAGCCAATCACCCTGGATTGCCCGCGAAATACTAGGGAAGGCGAGGCGGAATTTCAGCGACTCAGGGGCCGGTGGGACTGCATTGCGTGCGTACGCAGAAACCTCGTTCGCGACTCGCTCTTGACTCAAAACCCTCCCGGGTTTACCGTTCGCCCGCCTGAGCCGACGGCGGTTTCGCCCTGAAAGGCTTAATCCATTCGCCCGGGCCTTCCCCCTTTCCTCGACTCACAGCAAGGAAGCAGTAGGGTCATTTCATGCCGCTTGTGCCGCCCCCCAATCCGCAGCCGTCCGCGTCTCTGCCCGTACCGTCCGGAGTTCCGCTGATCGATATGCAGCGACAATACGCTGCCTTGGAAGGCGAGTTGACGGCAGCGATCCAACGGGTCTGTTCTTCAGGCCGGTTTGTGCTCGGACCCGACTGCCAGGACCTGGAGCGCGCGGTGGCGGAATACTGCCAGGCGAAACATGCGATCGCCTGCGCTTCGGGCAGCGACGCGCTGTTGTTGGCGCTGATGGCCTGCAATGTCGGGCCGGGCGACGAAGTGATCGTCCCCAGTTACACCTTCTTTGCGACGGCTTCGGCCGTGACGCGGCTGGGCGCCCGGCCGGTATTCGTCGATATCGAACCTGCCAGCTTCAATATCAAGCCGGCGGCCGTCGAAGCAGCGATCACGCCGGCGACCCAAGCGATTATTCCCGTGCATCTTTACGGCCAGTGCGCCGAGATGGATCCCATCATGAAGATTGCCGAGCGTCATGGCCTGACGGTCGTGGAAGACGCCGCGCAAGCCATCGGCGCCGAATACCAAGGTCGCCGCGCGGGCTCGATCGGCCAGATGGGCTGTCTCAGCTTTTATCCCACCAAAAACCTTGGCGGGTTTGGCGACGGCGGCATGTTGACAACGAACGATGATCAATTCGCCGACAAGCTGCGGCTGTTGCGCGTCCACGGCATGCAGCCGCGCTATTACCATCGCGTGCTGGGGATCAACAGCCGGCTCGATAGCATTCAAGCGGCGGTGCTGAACGTGAAGCTGCCGCACCTGAACCGTTGGACCGAATTGCGCCAGCAGCACGCCACACGATATACGGAGTTATTCCGAGCGGCCGGACTCGAAGGCACAGTCACGCTGCCGCTAGCGCTAGAAAACCGCCGGCACGTCTGGAACCAGTACATCATTCGCATTGCTAATGGCCGGCGCGATGCACTGCGCGAGCACCTGAGCCAGAAGAAGATCGGCACGGAAATTTACTATCCCGTACCGTTGCACCAGCAGCAGTGTTTTGCCTTCTTGGGCGTTCGGCCCGGCAGCTTGCCGGAGACCGAGCGCGCAGCGCAAGAAACGATGGCGCTGCCCATCTTCCCGGAATTGACGGTCGCAGAGCAGACGCTGGTCGTGCAGGAGATCGGCGCTTTCTTCGCTGCGTCGAACTCCGCCAAGCGCCATAGTCCGGAGGCGCCGAAGTTTCTCAAACGCCCCGGTTCGGCCAAGGCCGAAGGCAAAACCAAGTAACGCTGTGCGGGGAAGCTGCTTCTGGCCTTGATGTCAGCCGGCATCGGGATTCGCCCGATTGCGGTGCTTGGCGCAACCGTTGTGTATGGCGTTCCATCGCGCTGCACGGGATGATGCCATCGCGACTCAAGGGGATGTCCTGTACGGCGTTCCTTAGAGTGGCGACATTACCTATTGGTCAGTCCGTCAAGCGCCGGCCGTAATATTTTGTCGACGGGGCTGCCATGCCGCTCTATGTCCCGATCGTGTTCTTCTTGGCAGTGCCCCTCGAGGCGCTGCTCATCGGCACGCTCGCGCTGTGGCTGGGTTGCCGCTGGCTCAAAGTTCCTGGCGTGAACGGTCGGCGAGCGCTGGTCGTCAACGGCGCCTCAATCGGCGTGGCGATCGTTTGCCAGTTGGTGGTGGCTTTGCTACTGGTTTTGACGAGCATGATTGAGACAGCCGGTTCTGTCGCGACCAGTCTCATACTAGTGGCGGTTTTATTAGGGGGGCTGATCGCCAGCGTGGCCGCGCAGGTCATAGTTATCGCCAGGCTAGTTGGTGCGCAAAAGTGGAAGGCGTTTGTGGTCTGGTTGTTCATGAATGCGACCGTTGTAGCGCTTAACTTGGGCTTAGCCGTCGTTGCAAAAACTGCCATCGTCGAAGCTTTCGTGATGCCGACCAACGCTATGGCCCCGACGATTTTCGGCGTGCACGCGGATCGTGTTTGTTCTCATTGCGGTTACTCATTCGCGGTAGGTCTCTCGCAACGAGTCGCGCCCGAATTTGCCGATGCCGCTCGTTGGGCGAAGCGCATCCGACCGGTCGTTACGGCATGCCCCAATTGCCGCCATGTAGATACGATTAGCGTCGACGCGCCCATGCGCAAAGGCGATCGATTGCTTGTGGATAAGCAAGTGATGCCGGCTCGGTGGGAACTCGTTGTCTTTCGCAATCCCGAAGACCGGAAGGTTCTATTCGCCAAACGGCTCGTCGGCTTGCCCAGCGAGACGATCGAGATTGTAGCGGGAGAGGTGTTCATCGACGGCAAACGGTTGCAAAAGCCGCCGACCGTGGCCCAAGATCTCTGGTTGCACATCCATGACACCGCATTTCGTGCAAAGGTCTCCGCGCCCGATGACCCCGGTTGGCGTCCGGCAGAGCAAGACTCCGCCTGGCGCGCAGAGCAGGGGGGCTGGACATGCGGCGGCGAAATGCGGCGAGAGAGCTTGGACTACGTCGGGCCGATCGATGACTTCGAGGCTTACAACGCAAAGGAAACTGGTTATGACCCTGAGTCTTTCGAACAACACATGGTAGGAGACGTGTTGGTAGCCTGCGATGTCGTTTCCTTGTCGGGCTCAGGACGCTTCGGCCTGCAGTGGAAGTTCCGCGGAGACTCGGTCGAGGCCTACGTCCGCCCCGACGGCGCCGTCGATCTCGAGGTCGACTCGCACAACGATCAGGGCGAGCGCGTTCGCGATCGTCTGAGCGGCAAGTTGGGCGCGCCGTTGAAGACGGGCCATCGTTTAGGGTTCGCCATTCGCGATGGTCAGGCGTACGTGGTGCATAACGAACGCATCGTTTTGCTCCAGCCTTTCGGGCCGCAAGATGTCGCAAGCGCCAAGCGAGATGCGGACAAACTAGCGGGGCTTTGTCGTGTGTCGTTGATTGCCGACAAGTGCCACGTGTCGCTTAACCGCATCGTGCTGGTGCGAGACGTCTATTATCTCGCCGGCGATAACGACGACGGTTTTAACTTCATGCGCGGCGGTCGCGACAACCCGGTGACGCTTGGCGAAACCGAGTATTTCGCCTTAGGAGATAACAGCGCGCTAAGCAAGGACTCGCGATTTTATGGCGACATTCAGGCGTCCGATTTGATCGGAACGCCCAGGTGGATTTATTGGCCGCACCGCCGATGGCACGCATTTCATTAAAGCGGCGGGCGCTTCAGGACGCGTTTGTTTCGGCAACGGGCGATTGTCCGTGAAGTGCGTCGATCGCCGCCTTGAACTGAGGGACGCTGTCCCACGGCGTATTTTTCAGCCGCCGTTCCGCCGCGCGATCGAACTGGAACCCTGCGGCGGTCGCATCGTGCAGCGCATGGACAGCCGCCGCATCGGCTTGGCGAGCCAGCGCGCGCTCTGCGTCCGAGTCGAGACGCTCTGGTGCGCAGCGAGCCAGATCGCAAGCAACCTCGAAAAGTTCTCGAGAGCGGCTTGCCGATAAGGGGCCGGCTGCCAATGCAGCCGCTACGGCGGCGGAAATCCGCAAGGATTGCCGGAAGGAGGCCAGCGCTTTCTCCGGAGTTCCAATTTCGTTTTCCAACACTCCCAGGCTGCGGTAACAGAGCGCCAAATCGCTGCGATACTTCAGCTCGTCCGGGTGCGCTTCGACAAGTTCCTGAAAGGCCGTTCGCGCTTGCTGAAAGGCGTCGATCGCCTCATGTTTCGATCCGCCGATATTGCTGAGCCGCCCGACTCGCAGGATCGCGTTGGCCAGGTCATGCCGAACGTGCGCGTCGTGGCCGTCTTTGTCGATCAACTGCTGATAATAACGCCGTGCGTCTTCCAGCAATTGCCGCCGCAGCGGCTGCATCTGTTCGTCTTTTAGGGAGTCGTCTTCCGAAACCAGTTGTACGTAGTTGTCGATGGCCCGGCGCGCTTCGTTCTTGGCAGTCCGTTCGGCCTCAAGGGCGGCATGCGCTTGCAGCTTGGCGGATTTCTCCGCCTCCAAGGCGAGTCGCACCTCGTCGCGTTCTTGCTCGACTTCACGCTTGGCCCCGTGCACTAACACGGCGGCGACAATCGACACCACGGCGACAACAATCAAGGCGGCGGCCCCGACTTCGACGCTGCGGCGATGTCGGCGGCCCCAGCGCGCCAGCCGCTCGTTCCACGCCGCCCGATAGGCCGTCACCGGTTCGTCCGCCAGCCAGCGGTCGACGTCTTCGGCCAACGCTCGCGCCGAGGGATACCGATCGCTTGGCGCGAGCGCCATCGCTTTGAGGCAGATGGCCTGCAAAGCCGCGGGCGTGTCCGGATTGATCTCGCGCGGGCGGGGGAAATCGCCTTCTTGCACGCGGATCAGCAGCTTGAGCAGGCCTGAATCTTCGATCGGCGGACGACCGGTCAGCAGGTAATAGAGCGTAGCGCCGAGACTATACACGTCGCTGGCCGGTCCCATTTGGTCGAGCTGGCCCGCCGCTTGCTCCGGGCTCATGAAGGCCGGCGTGCCCACGGCGGACCCCACCTGCGTGCGCGTGGTGTCGCCACGATGGGAAGTTTCTAACGGCCGTTTCGCGCTTGCTTCGCTTTCGACGACTTGCTTGAGCGGTTTGGCAAGCCCCCAGTCGACGACCAGCGTTTCGCCAAACGTGCCGAGCATGATGTTGTCGGGCTTCAAGTCGCGATGAATCACGCCGCGGCTGTGGGCATACTCGATGGCATTGCAGACGTCGATAAATCGCCGTAACAGCTTGCGCAACGCAAGCGCGCGTTCGCCTGGATCGCACTCGTTGCGGTCGGCGCGATGAAACTGGTCGACCGCCTGCTTCAGGCTGTCGCCGCGAATGAAACGCATGGCGTAATAAGGCCGGCCTTCGGGATCGCGGCCCAGACTGTAGACGGGCACGATGCCCGGATGCTCGAGTCCTCCTGTGACCTCCGCCTCGAGCATGAATCTTGCCCGCGTACCCGGCACGTCGGCGTGGCGATCGTGGAGCTGCTTGAGCGCGACTTCGCGGCGCAACTCGTGATCGTGCGCGATAAACGCCTCGCCTAAGCCGCCCCTGGCATGCGGTCGCAAAATGCGAAATCGCGACCCGCTCGGCGACTGGGGATCGGCTTCTTCGCGAGCCTCGCCGGCAGTCACGAGCGTCAATGTGGCCGGGGAGCGAGTCTTGTCGTCGACGGGCCGACTTTCGGCATCGATGTCGGCCAATTGAGAGAGCTCGCCATGCAACGTCGGCAAATCGGCGAGCGCGCTGAGGCAGATCGATGCGTCCCCCTCGTGGCAGGACAAGTATTCCGCCAGCAAACGGTCGACGGCAGCACATTGATCGGGAAGAATGCTGCCCTGTTCAGTCAGGATTTGACCCAAAGGCTTATCGGGATCGGCGGCCGAGGCATCGAGACCGGACCGCACGGCGGCCGGCGAAGCGAAGCCAAACAAACGGACCAATAGTCCATACAGCAGATTGCGATCTTGATTGATCACGATGCGACGATCGACGTTTGACAACCTCGGACTTTGTCAGCGGCAGCGACAGTTCCGGCGGTCGTGCGCCCCGGCTCCTGCAAAATTGGCGATTCAATCAGAGATAAACGCGGCTTACAAGCAGCAAATGCGCCGGCCTTAAGCTCGGACTGCATTATAACCCGCGGGCGCGAGCGGATCAGCAACCTGGCGCGAACGAACCGCTGTTCGACTGCGGGCTCAGGGTCTGGCCGTAGTTTGCGGCACCGAGCGGAGAGAAATCGTCACGAACAATTCGGGTTGATTCTCCGCAGCAAATGAGGCGGCCAGACAGAAGGTGCCCGTTTGCTTGTCATGCGGCGGCTCCTCCAGCACAGCCTGCGTCGAGCCATGCTGCTGCGAATCCTGGCCCAGCTTCGCTAGCGCCTGTTCACTGAGAATGCCGCGATACTGTTCGCTGTGACGCAATTCCTCTCGCAACGTCTGGAGCATCTTCTGGCTGCGTTTTTTGAGCTGATCGCGTTGGGTCTTCTCTTGCGGCGTCAACGTATCGTCCCGCTTGCGGCAGACCATGTCGGCTAGCGCAGCCAGATCTTCGCTCGGCTGCTCCGTAGCGACGACGAGTAGCTTTTCCTCGCCCTGCGGCGCGTCAAACTCGTACACGCTGCCGTCGGCCGGCAGTTCGAAGGCCTGGTTGTGCTTTGCCAACGGCGGGGACTCTTTGCTGATCGGCTGCAGGCAGAGGCGTTGTCCCCCCGCGCGCTCGTAGAAGATGTAAATATACATGTCGTTGAGCGGATTAATGCGCACCCGGATCTGGTCGCCTTGATGGAATTCATGCAAGGCTTCGTTGACCGGCAGGTCCTTGCCGTCTTTGTGCAGCAGCACCGTGTATTCCAGCGCGATGGCTCGCTTCACGTCGCGAGCAAGCCCAGGGATGCGGCGCGGCAGCGCACTGGCGGCTTGTTGCTCGACATTGCGACGCACCAGATCGCGAAACACGGGCATCTCGGCTCGCGCGTGCGACGACAGCGCGAGGCCGAAGGAGATCATCGCCCCATAAAAAAGCGTCCGCCAACCGCCTGCGATTCGGCTCATGCCTTGAGTTCCTTCGCGGCTCCCCGCGTCAATTGGCGGATGGTGCAGCCGTCCAACGTGTCCGCCACGACGGGCCTTTTAACTGCGCTTCCGCCTGCCCGCATCATAGCACGATATGTGCCACGAACAGCGTATTTGGCGTACCTAACGAGGATTTAAGGTTGCTGAGGGCTCGCAAGAGGGGCAGCGGTCCGTGCTTCTTGTTCGACTTCGGCCCTCACTGGTCGCTCACTTGCCAGGAAAAGCAGGCAATAGCAGAGTCTGCGTGACCGCGAGCGCTTTTCATATGCGGCAAGCGGCATGTGGACGGCCGGGCGGCTTTGAGCCCTCGCGGCGTCGGACTGATACCGCCCGCCGCTCTGCGGCGTTGCGAGATTTCAACATCCCGCGGAAAAAGTGCGGCTGTTAACGCACAATTCGCGACCACGATAGGGCCGACGCGCGCGAGAGAATGACTACAGGCGGAAGTTGAACGTCTGGGTGATATATCGCCACAGCCGATGGCCAAGCGTTTGCGGCTCCGTCTGGATCCGGCTGCGGCCGCGCAGGCCGATGCGAAGCAGGTCCTCCGGATCGTCCAGCGGCACTCGAACCTGATACGAGGTGTTCAAAGGACGCTCGACGCCCGACTCATCGGTCTTGGTGGCCAACTCGCCGCCCGCCTTGTTGGAAAGGTGCCGGGGGCTGACGGTCAATGGCTCGGCGCCGATTTCGGCAATCTCGCCGCTCAGCGTCTCGGCCGGCAGTTCATCCAGTTTTACCTCGGCGGTCTGGCCCTTCCTGAGATACTCGATGTCTTCCTGATCGACGACGAGGAGCGCTTCCATTTTGTGGGGATCGCCGACCAGACAGAACAGCACGCCTTGCTCGAGATAGGCGTTACGGTTCTTGGGATCGAGCGGGGTTCCGCTCCAATGCTGAAGCTGCTTGTCCTGATTCCGCTTCGCCGGAAGTTCGGGCGGAGGCAGCACAGTTCCGCTCACCGGAGAGACGAGTGTCAGGCGCTCCAGATCGAACTGCTTGTCAGCGATTTGTTTATTCAAGGCGGCCAGCATCTCGCGTAGCGGCTGAACTTGCAGGCTGGCGCCCTGGGGATCTCGAGTCATCTGCACCTGCAGACTCTCGAGCTGCGTCTGATTCTGATCGCGTTCTCCCTTCAGCTCGGCCAAGGAAAGGTCGACATCCAGATTGACCAATTGTGCCAACCGGGCGTTCTGTTCGACCTGATCGCCCGGTTTGACAAAGACATCTTCCAATTCGCCAGGGACGCTGACATAAATGCTCTTGGCTTCGCGCGGCTGAATCTCCAGCGTGCAGTACACGCGGTGCGGCAGCGGAATGAAAAGCACAGCCGCGGCGACTGCCGCGAGCACGCCCAGCGTCGCATACATGCGCCCTTTTTTCACCTTTTCGAGTCTCCCAGGCACATAGAAGAACTTGCCCAATTTCCACAAAGGCTGGATCGCCAGCCCGTAGATCGATGCCACGCCAATGATCTGCCCGATGATTTCCAGCCGGTAAGGCTTCCAGATTTCGTACAAGAACCACAGGATCGAGAACACCACGACCCAGCGGTAGATGGCGGCGGCGATACTGTACAGCGCGAAGAAGATCTGGTTGCGCTCGGGCAGAAATGGATCGTCCGGCTGCTCCAGTCCCAAGCACCAGTAGCCGAGCTTGCGGTTGAGAATGTCCGAGGCCTTCTGCCGCAAGTTGGGAATTTCCACGAGGTCGGCCAGGATGTAATAGCCGTCGTACCGCAAGAGCGGATTGGAATTGAACATCAACGTGCTGACCGAACAGACGAACATGGTGCTCAAGCACAAGTGATTGAGCATGCCGGGTTCGGTAAACCACCAGATGAAGGTGCAAATCGAAGCGATGACGATTTCGATGTACATGCCGCCGGCGCCGATCGCGATGCGATGCCATTTGTTCGGCAGCATCCAAGAGTCGGACACGTTGCAATACAAGCAGGGCGTCAGCACCAGCACCATCACGCCCATCTCATGGCATTCGCCGCCGAAATGCTTGCAAGTCAGGCCGTGGCCGAACTCATGAATCACCTTGGTGACGCCCAGCGCAATCGACAACCAGATGGCGTTTTTCAGGTTAAAGAACTGATGGAACGAAGGGAGTTTCGACTGAAATACGTCGAACTGGACCAGCACCAGCGATAACGCCGACAGCGCCAGGATGGCACAGCATGCCACGGCGGTGCGCGAGTACATCCATTTCAGCTTGGGATGCATCCATTCCAACAGCCGATCGGGATCGATCCCCTTGAAGCGTATGGAAAGGATATTGCTGAGCTTGTTCAGCCATTCTTTGCGCCACCGCTCGTCGCGTCGGATCTTAAGCTGTTTGCCCTGGCCCGGCACGTTGGCAATGATCAACCCGCTGCGATGCAGCATGCCGATGAATTGCTGAAGCTCTTCAACGCCGATCTTCTGCGGCGGAAAGCGAGCTTCGAACTCGGCCTTGATGTCGTCCAGGCTCGACTTGCCGTCGAGCATCAGCAGGATGGCGTATTCCTCTTCCTGAAAGCGGAAGTAGTTCAGCCCGACAGGTTCCTTGACGACCCAGTACACGCGACCCTGGTAGCGGTGCTGCCGCGCCGACAGATCGGGCCGCATGCGCATCGCCAGTTTGCGTGCGGAACTGGAAACCAGACTGTCAGCAAGGGTCGCCATGAACGGAATCGGTCAATTCGGTGGAGTCGGAGTGCGATGGCGCGCGGACGGCGCCGGCCGGCGATCGCGGCCAACGGACCTGCTTCACGGTTAGCGGTTCGATCGATCGGTGAGCTTGGCGACTCCGGCATCGATGGTCATGTCGACCGTCGTACCCGGCAGCAGCAGCCAGGCGCCGTCTTCTTCGCGATTTTCTACTTCGGCTTTGACGCGGTACTCGCCGCCTTGCAGAACGCGCATGTCGATGAACACGACTTTGCCGCGAAATTCTTGTTTCTTGCCGCCGGTCAAGGTAGCAGTGATTCGCACGGGGCGCTCGATGACTTCCGTGGGGGAGACGTCGGCGATGCTCAAGTTGCCTTCGACTCGCAGTTTGTCCATGCGCAGCAATTGTACGACTCGATCACCCGGATTG
>JAICIG010000140.1 GCA_025924495.1 Pirellulales bacterium
ACTGGCCGTAGGCGCCTTCATGTTCGCCTGGCATTTCAACCCCTTCTCGCAGTCGGTGTTGTACTTGCACATGACCGGCGCCTTGGAGTTCAGTGAACGGTCGTATGGAGAAACCGTCTCGACGATCGCTGTTGGTTCGATCGCGGCCTGCGTGCTGTACGGGGTTTTCTGCCGGCGCTTTCCGATGCGCGTGCTGGTGCCGGTTTGCATTATTTGCGGCATCATCAGCACGCTGGCCTACTGGCCGCTGGTTGATGGCGCTTCGGCGACCTCGGTCAGCCTGCTCGCCGGGTTCAGTTACATGATGGCCAATATGATCCTGCTGGATCTGGCTGCCCGGGCTTGCCCTCTGAAGGCCGCAGGAACCGTGTTCGCCGTGTTCATGGCGCTGTGCAACATTTCAGCGGGACTTTCGACCTGGCTGGGCGGATACGGCTACGAGCTGGCCTCCGACGCGTGGGGCAGCGGCTCTGGGTTCTGCCTGCTGCTGGCCGTCAGCGCTGGATTTACCGCCTGCTCTTGGCTCGCCGCTCGAAGGTTGCCGCGAGAGCTGCTCGCTTAAGTTCCAGCAGGACGCGCCTGAAAGCTTCGGCTACGGCGCCAGCCGCTCGATCTCGGCAAATTGCACGCCTCGCCGCGCGCCTGCTTCGTTCACGGAGCACTCCAGCCGCACGGGCCCCTGTTTGAGTTCGAACGGGCCGATCACGCATGATTCGGCGTCAGGCTTTAACGGACGTTCCATCGTGGCGCCCCCTAGCGAAACTTGAGCCGCATTGGCGCCGCGGTCGAATCGCAACGTCACCTGATATTTGCCGGCCGCAGCTTCGAGGTCCCAATGGCCGATGTCATTGGGTCTCCAGCCGGCCGCCGGTCCGCGCCAGTCCTGCCGTGTCAGCACAACCGGGTTCTCGTGCGCCGTACCAATCGCAATGTTCGGCAGGGCGAAGCCGCGAGCCTGGCTCATCTCGGCAAACCAGGCCTCGTACTCGTGTTTCAGCTCGTCGATAATCTGCGGATGCTCTGCCGCGACGTTGCGCTCTTCGTAAGGATCGCTAGTCAGGTCGTACAGTTCGAGCTGTTGGGGCTTGGGCAGTTTCTCGCCGCCGACGCCGCGGGGTTGCAGCAATTTCCAACGCGGTCCGCGCGCGGCGAAGGCGCGATAGATTTGCGGCGTGTCGCCGCGATGCCACTGGAAGAACAGCGTCCGATCGGGCCAGGCTTCCGTTTTCCCTTCAAGAATGGCGAGCAGACTGCGGCCGTCGAATTGCACCTGTGCCGGCCGCTCGACGTGACAGGCCTCGAGCAAGGTCGGCGCAAGATCGATGTGGGCGGCGGCGATGGAGCGTTTTCGCCCGGCGGGCAGGCGCACCGGCCACCGCACGTAGCAGGGCACGCGAGTGCCCCCCTCGTAGACGCTGCCTTTGCGGCCATGTAGGCCCGCATTGTAGCGAGGCTGTTGCGGGCCATTGTCGGTGAGAAAGATCACGATCGTATTATTCGTCAGTTGCAAATCGTCGAGCTTCTGGAGAAGCCGGCCGAAGTTCTTGTCGAGGTTTTCGACCATAGCGTACAGCCGAGCCAGGTCGTCCCCGCTCATCGGCTTGCCGTCGAGCGCATAGCCAATGCGGGGAAACTGGTTCGGGCGCAAGTCTTCCTTACGGTAAGCCGCATATTCATCCTCCGGCGCCTCCAAGGGCGAGTGTGGCGCGTTGAACGGCAAATAGACGAAGAACGGTTGACGCCGGTTTTGCTCGATGAATTCAATGGCGGCATTGGTGTAAACGTCGGAGCAGTAGCCGTTAGTTCTTTCCAGCTTGCCGTTGTGCAGCAGCATGGGATTGAAATAACTGCCGCCGCCCGGCGGATCGGAGGGCTGGCCTAATCCGCCCCCCTTGATGACCAGCGACTCTTGAAAGCCCTGATCCATCGCCCGCATCGGATAGTTGTCGCCCAAGTGCCACTTGCCGAAAATGCCGGTGCGGTAGCCGGCCGCCGAGAGCATTTCAGCAATCGTTACTTCATCGGCGAACATCAGCGAGCGGCCGAGGAAGGTATCGACGACGCCGGTCCGATAGTTGTAGCGGCCGGTCATCAGGCTCGATCGCGTCGGCGAGCAAACCGGGCAAACGTAGAAATGCTCCAGCTCAACGCTTTGCGTGGCGAAGCGATCGAGATTCGGCGTTTTCAACTTCGGATTGCCGTGGGCGCCCAAATCGCCGAACCCTTGGTCGTCGGACATCACCAGCACCACGTTCGGCCGAGTCGAGGCCTCGTTGGCCGCTTGCGATAGATTCGCCAAGGCAAGCAATGTTGCTGCCGCGCAGATATAGATTCTCATGAGCCTGTTCTCCCGTTGCTCTTTCAGTCGATAGCATTGCCGGCTTGAATTCGCTGCCATAAAGGGAGCCTAACCTTTTACCCGGTAACCAATCTGCTCGAGCACGTCGCGGACGCGGTCCAGGTGACGCCCTTGAATCTCAAGGATCTCGTCTTTCACGCTTCCGCCGGCGCCGCAAGCGTTTTTGAGCTGCGTGAGCAAACCGGCCAGGTCGTTCCCTGCGGCCGGCAATCCGCGCACGACCGTCGCCACTTTTCCCTTGGCTCGTTTCTCAATCGCCAGCTTTGCCGTTTGCTCTTCCGGAGGAATTCTTGGCGGCGGGGGAGGCGGGCACGTGCATTCCGCTTCTAACTGGCCGCAACGGTCGCAGCGCGGCGGTCGATCCCAAGGGGTTCCGGCAAACAATCGCATGCAAAATCGGTCTTAAAACGTTGCCTATCGCTCTTAGAACGTTTCTATTAGGCGGCATATCGCGGCCTTGGCCGGTCGCCCGATTCACAGGCCCCTTGTTATAACCTGCCATGCTCACTCGCCGCCAATTTCAAACGTCGCTCGCCGCCGCTGCCATATCGTCGCCGCTGGGATTGTTCGCTCGAGCAGCCCACGGCCAGGCCCCTGCCAAGCGTTCGCCAGCCGGAAAGTATGTCGACGTCCATACTCATCTCGGGCAGACGTGGAACAGCACGCAGATTCTCTCTGCCGAAGAACTGTTACGCTGGATGGACGCGCACGATATCGCCCAGGCCGTGGTGTTGCCGCTGGTTTCGCCCGAGTCGTCCAGTTACCCCTTGACGACCGACTTCGTGCTATCTGAAACTCGGCCTCATCGTGATCGGCTGATTCCCTTCTGTTCTGTCGACCCGCGCACCAGTTACAACGGCGGCCACAAAGGGTTGGTCGCGATGCTGTCCCACTATGTCGAGGCGGGCGCTAAAGGCTTTGGCGAGCACAAGCCTGGCGTCAAGATCGACGATCCGCGCAATCTCGCCTTGTACCAAGCTTGCGCCGAAGTGAAGTTGCCGGTCCTTTTCCACCTCGATAATCAACGCAACATGGACGCGCCCGGATTGCCCGGGCTGGCCAAAGTGCTGGAGTCCGTGCCTGGCACTGCATTCATTGGGCATGGGCCAGGCTGGTGGGCTTCGATCGGCGGCGGCGTTTCGCAGGCCGATCTGGGCGGCTACCCCCGCGGCGAGGTAGCGCCTGGCGGCGCCATCGATGTGCTGATGGAGAAGTATCCGAACCTTTACGGCGACTTGTCGGCAGGCAGCGGCGCGGGCGCGATCAGTCGCGACTTGAAATTCGGTCGAGAGTTCTTGATCCGCCGCGCCGATCGCGTGATGTTCGGCACCGATTTTCTGTCGCCGGGCCAGGACGTGCCGCAATTCGAACTCTTCGATAAGCTGGATCTGCCCGAAGATGTGCGAGCCAAAGTCTCGCGGGAGACGGCGCGGAAGTTATTGCAGCTTACCTGAGCTTTTGCGAGGACAGAGCGCGTATTTCACCGTCTACAAAAACGTGCGGCCGCATGAATGGCGCTTTGCAGGCAACTCGTTGGATTGACATCGAACCGTCACATGCTCCTCCGCCGGGCCGGTCTTCCGCTGTTCGCTTTGTTCCTGCCGTTCTCGCTGTTGCTCGGAAGCGTTTCCCGCCAGCCGCCCCTAAAATTGAAGATCATCGCCTTTAACACGCACTTGTTGCCTCGCATCGCGCTGCGCATTGCCGGGCGCCGCGGCCAAGGCCCCTACCGTGCTCAAGCAATCGGTCGCCGGTTAGCCAATTACGACGTGGTCGGCCTGAGCGAAGTATTTGATGGCGAGCGACGCAGCGAACTGATTGGCAGCTTGCAACAAGCGTCGGGCAACGCGTTCAACGCGGTCTGGTATGGGCGGCCGCGTGGCCGAGCGTTTACCAATAGCGGACTATTGTTTTTGAGCCGCTATCCGGTTGAATCGCAGCATTTGATTACTTTTCGCCATGCCTCCCGGTTTCTCACGCACGGATTTCGGGCCGATGCGTTTGCCGCCAAAGGCGCAATCCATGCGCGGATCACGCTGGGCGATGATCCGCCCCAGGCAATAGATTGCTTTCTCACGCACCTGGACAGCCGCTCTGCCTCGGCCCGTGCGGGCCAGTTAGGCGACTTGGTCCGCTTTATCGCCGCGCACGCAAGCCCTCAGCGACCGGCAATCTTAATGGGCGACTTCAATATTGCCGCCGACTTTCCGCTCGAGCCCTCGGGCGCCAGTCACGGTTCGCTGTATCAGCAATTGCTGACCGCCTTGGCTGTCTCAGGCATCGATTGGATCGATGTCTGGCCGTCGTTGGGGTCCGGGCCAGGCGGCACTAGCGCCGCGACCGAGGAGCAGGGCGGCCGGCGCATCGATTATGTCTTTGTCTCCGCTGGCAACGCTTCCGCCGCTTGTGCAATGCGGCCAACACGAATTGCCGTCGAGCGCTTTTACGACCCTCGGGTCGCCGAAGGTTCACTCTCTGATCATGCCGCGGTAGAATGCGACTTCGAGCTTGTCTTTCGCAGTTCCGGCGGCTCCGGCCGCAGCCGCGCCCAAGACTCGCCGGCCGGAAACGAATAGCATTTTGGCGGCGCGGCCGATCGCGCCGGCCCGGCGAACCGTCGGCGCCCAGCAAACGGAAGAAGCCATGTCTGACGATACCGAAGCCTTGCGCCAACGCGTGGAACAGTTGGAGCAGGAAGTCGCCTCGTTGCGATCGAGCAATGTGTATCGAGGCGTCAGAAAACGCTCCGCGACGGAGTTCTTCGGGTGGCCGTTGTGGGAAATCGCAATAGGGCCCAATCCTGATGCTGGCGAGTTCCGCGGTCATGCCAGAGCGATCGTCGCCTTCGGCGACATGGCAACCGGTTTTCTGGCGATGGGCGGTTTGGCTCGCGGTGTGATTGCAATGGGGGGCGGCGCCATTGGCGTGATTGCATTCGGTGGCGGCGCGATCGGCGCATTACTTGCGGTTGGCGGCGGCGCGATTGGAACGATTGCCATTGGCGGAGGAGCGGTCGGCCACTACGCGTTTGGCGGCGGCGCCTTGGGAGACTACGTTTTCAGCAGCGTCCGCCGCGATCCTGAAGCCGTCGCTTTGATCAAATCCGTTGCTGACTTCTTACACGTTCCAATGCCATGAACCTCGGGCGATCGTGATGCGTCTTAACCCGACGAAAGATTAATGTTTTCGCGATCATGGCATGACCCAGTGGATTTCTATTGCGGCGGTCGTCGGCGTAGGCGCGCGTCATCTTGTCGAGAGATTTCGCCGCTGGAATGGTGCTCGCGTTCTTGATCCTGAGGACCCGCTGATATTTGAGCCATGCCAATGGCCCATCGAGAGCCGTCGCGAAATGGCGGCATACAGTCGAGCGATTCGAGAGAATGCAGCAAGTCCGCCGATGGCATTTTATCGGGAGTACGTGGATCCTTGGTCGGGAGGCAATATTTTCCAGCTCGCAAACTGCGGAAACGGCATGCCGCTGATCGAGGTTGGATTTGAATCGAGCGAAATGGTATGCCTTCCGCTAATCGATGCGAGCGCGGCTGCTGGCGAGTTCAAAGCCGCGCGGCGACAATTCTTGCGGCGCGCGGGTGCAGGCGACTCCGAACGCCGCTGGTTCGTTGATAGCCTGTCTGACGCTTGCGAAGCTTGTTCTTGGCTGAAAGACGACGCTACGATCGTTATCACAAGGACGGTTGTAGAGGGGACGGTCTTAGATGAAGAGATGCAAGCTGCGGCAAGTTGCTTGCCCGGCTGCCTCTCCTGTTTATCTCAATAACGTCGTCCAGCCGCGATTGGCATCGCGGCTACAAGCATGTTTGTGATGTCTTAAGGTTGCTATCGAATTGCAGCGTCTATAATTGGGCATGCGAGAAGAAACCTGGCACGTTGAAATCCGCTGCGCGAGTTGCCATTTTGCGACGATGTTCGATGCAGCGGCAGTTGCCGTCTGGCTACAGGAGGCGGGACGATTGCATCGCCACAGCGAGGCAACTCTGGAAGAATTGCGCGAGCTGGCCCTGGCCTTGGCGCCCCAGATTGCATGCGGGAGTTGCGGCGAACCGCGACTGACCGCGGTTTTGGTCGAAGACGATCCAAATGACTGGCCGACAGCGCGCCGTTGCGAAGACTGTGGGCAGCTCATTCCGGCTGAGCGGCTGGAGATTTTCCCTGAGACGCGGACTTGCACCAAATGCCAGAGCCGCGACGAGCAGGGGGGCTCGCGCGACGCGCCGGAATATTGCCCCCACTGCGGTTCGCCGCTGGTCATGCGGCTGAGCCGCGGGGCTGGCATCCGCCGTTACGCAATGGAATGTTCCGGAAATCCGCCCTGTCGCAAAGGAGTAGGGAGTAGCAAGTAGAGAGGCGGGAGCAAATCGGGCGATTTCGATGTTTCACGCCGAATTCCGCATTAGGGCCACGCTTGCCTTCCGCCAAGGATAGGCGCCCAAAGCTTCCCAACCCGCGCCGACTCTCCCCTTGGCGGCTCGGCCTGTGTAGAATAAGGCCGGGCGCTTCGCTGCCTAACATGAAAGGAACCTCGTGGCCATTTCCAGCATCGGTCTGCCGTCGTCTGCTTCACAATCCGGTCGTTCTCTTGAATTAGCGCTGGCTGCCGCGCGAACGGCGGCGGAAAACCGCGGACGAGACATCGTGGTGCTTGACATGCGCGAGGTGACCCCGGTTTTCGACTACTTTGTTCTGGCCACGGGCAGCAGCCGACGGCAGCTGCACGCCATGAGCGAAGAAATCGATCATAAGCTCGAAGACGAAATGGGCGATCGGCGGCTGGGCCTGGAAGGCTATCAGGAGAGCCGCTGGATTTTGCTCGATTACGGCGACGTCGTGGTTCACCTGTTCGAGCCTGACGCCCGCGAATATTACGCTTTGGAAGACCTGTGGTGCGAGGCGCGCCGCGTGCCCGTAGAGCTTCCCCCCGCCGACGGAACGGGCGGTCTGCACCTGGTGTCCTAAGCGTCTTTTGGCGTGCGCAATTTCGCCTGCGCGCCTCGCAATCTTTATGATTGCCTGAGGATGCCTCATTCCAGCGCCTGGCGCCTCATTCTCCGCCTTGCCCGTTTGCCATTCGCCCCGTATCCTCGCGGTGAACCTATTCGTTTCGCGCGCGTCCCTTTGAGTTTGAAGGCTGTTTGCCATGAACCTGCTCTCTGAACTTCAAACCCGATTCGCGGCCGCATTGAGCGCCTTAGGGGGCCCGGCGGGGCTGTCGACGGCCGAAATCGCCGAGCTGGCCGACATGGTGCGTCCGAGCCAAGACCCCAAGTTTGGCGACTATCAGGCCAATTGCGCCATGCCGCTGGGCAAGCGACTGGGGCGTCCCAAAGAGGTCCGCGAAGTAGCTAAGGAGTTGGTTGCCAGTTTGCGGATCGATGACCTCTGCCATCCGCCCGAAATCGCCGGCCCTGGCTTTATCAATCTGCGAATCAAAGACGAACGCCTTGTCGACATGCTGCAGATCGCACTCGGCGACGACCGCGTTGGCGTCGAGATGCTCAAGCAGCCGAAGACATATGTGGTTGACTTTTCCGCCCCGAACGTGGCCAAACCGATGCACGTCGGCCACATCCGCTCGACCGTGATCGGCGACGCGTTGTATCGAACGCTGAAGTTCCTCGGCCATCGAGTGATTGGCGACAACCACATCGGCGACTGGGGCACGCAGTTCGGCATGATCATCTACGGCTTCCGCCACTTCCGCGACGATACGGCCTACCAGGCAAGTCCGGTCGATGAGTTGGCCAGACTTTATCGCCTGGTCAATCAATTAGTCGACTACCACGAAGGGCGTGAAAAGCTCGCGCAAAAGCTGGAGCACGTTGTTCGCGACGAGGCGACCTTCGAAGGCCAACGAATGCAGTCTGCCGCCGGCGATCCCCAAGCAGAAAAGAAGGCGGCCAAGGCGCTCAAGAAGCTGGAAGCAGATCTTTCTCAATCGCGCAAGGAGTTGGCCGAGCTGCAGGCCAGGCAGGCGGCGATCGAAAGCAGCCCGACCCTTTCAAAACTAGCGGCCGAACATCGAGACATCGCTGCGGCCGTGCTGGGCGAAACGGCCAGGTTGCACGCCGGCGACGAACAGAACTTGCGCCTCTGGCGGGAGTTCATGCCGCCCTGTCTGGAAGCTATCGAGCAAGTCTATCGCCGGCTGGGCGTGAAATTCGACGTGGCGCTGGGCGAGAGTTTTTATCACGATAGACTGGCCGCCGTGGTCGACGATTTGCGCAAACGGGGCATCGCTCGCGAAAGCGACGGCGCCGTGTGCGTCTTTTTCGAAGACAGCGGCGTGCCGATGATCGTGCAGAAGCGCGACGGCGCTTTCCTGTACGCCACAACCGATTTGGCCACGATCCAATACCGGATGGAAACCTGGTCTCCCGACGCCATTCTGTATGTGGTCGACCATCGCCAGAGCGACCATTTCAAAATGCTGTTTGCCGCCGCGCGCCAATGGGGTTGCGAAAACGTCGAGTTTCAGCACATCAGCTTCGGCACGGTATTGGGAGAAGATGGCAGGCCCTACAAGACCCGCTCGGGCGATACGGTTGGCCTGACCGGTTTGCTTGATGAGGCGGTATCGCGGGCCGGTCAGATCGTCGCTGCAAACGATGATGCAAAAAAAGATGGCCCGGAACTGTCCGGCGCAGAGCGTCAAGCGATCGCGGAGCGCGTCGGCATCGCTGCGCTAAAGTATGCCGACTTATCGCAGAACAGGACCAGCGACTATGTGTTCAGCTACGACAAGATGCTGGCCATGAATGGCAATACGGCCACCTACATGCAATACGCCTACGCGCGCGTGCGAAGCATCTTTCGTAAGGGGGCGATCGATATCGACGCGCTGCGCACCCAAGGCGCCGAATTGAAGCTCGATACGCCGGCCGAACGCGGATTGGCTTTGTCGATTTTGCGATTCTCGGAAGCGTTGGAATTCACGGTGGCAGACTATCGGCCGAATCAGTTGACGACCTACTTGTTCGATCTGGCGAACGCCTACTCGACTTTCTTCGAGCAATGCCCGGTGCTTAAAGCGGAGTCCCCGGCGATTCGCGACAGCCGCTTGTTGCTCTGCGATCTCACCGCCCGCACGCTGAAGCAAGGCCTCGAGCTGCTCGGCATCGAGGTCGTCGAAAAGATGTGAAGGAAGCGATGGCAGAGAAAAGCATCAGGACAGTATCTTTTCGTCTTGCGTCTTCCTGACGCCTAACGCCTGACGCCGTTTAACGTGCTCCGCGTGCGGGAGCGGCGGAATAAATCGGCCGGCCGTCGCGAGCCACTCCCGGTTTCAGCTTCAGATAGCTCTCTGCCAGCACGGCGGTTCGTTGCCATTCTTGCTCTGCGATCTGGCGTTTGCGCTGTTCGATCCGCTCGAAGTCGTCGGAAAGAAATTCAGCAATCAGCGGATGAAAGCCGGTCCATCGATTCCGCTGCTGGGGACCTGGCATCAGGTCTTCGTCGTAGACAGGGTCTTGCTTGTAGGAGTTTACTGAAAGCAAGCGCGAGCCAGATCGCAACGAATAAATTTGGAGCAGGATTTCGGAAAATCGCAACATCGCGACGCAATCCAACTCGTCGGTATAGGCTGCGATTAACAACGGCCGGTCTGATACGACGACAGCCGCTCGGCTATCGCCTTGGCGGAGTTGTTTCGCCAGATATTGCCGCTGCGGAAAGGTCCGGCCTATCAATTCGCCGAGTTGGGCCCGCAGCTCGAACAACTCTGGCCGCAAGATTCGCAGCTTGTCCTTGGAAAGTTTTAATAAGCCGGGATCAGTGGCGCGCGGAAATTCGCTGTTGAGCTTTCTTCCGCGGGGGTCAATTTCACTGCCGCAGTGCGGGCATGTCCGCGCGCCCCATAACGAATGTCCCCACGACCTGAGACGGCCAACCGCGGGCAGCGGCTGGCCGCAGTCCGGGCATGCCTCCAGCGCCATTCTCGCTTTCCTTCCGCCTCTCTCGCTTCCGAATTGATCTGGGCGATTATATCTACCGCCCTGGACGGCGTCTGGTTGCCGTTGCTATTCGTTTTTCTTCTATTTTTTCCGGGACAATTCCGTGCGCACTCCACTTCTTTAGTCAGTGATTATCTCGGATCCCAGTCCCGAGCGCATTTCGAGGCCTACGTCGAATTCCATCTGCCGCTGATCGAATTGTTTTTCGATCGCCAATGGCGCCCGACCGACGATTACGAAAAGTATGTGCGGCGCCGTGACGTATTCCGTGCAGAGAAACCTTTTACGCTGCTGCTCGAACTCACCTCGCACCTGTTCTTCTATGTGCGCGATGTTCCTTACTTCGGGCTGCACTACGACGGTTTCTATGCCGTTGACGAATGCCGCACGCGATTGGCGCGGCTTAGCGCTTTGCCGGCGATTCGCTGCGCGGCTTGATTGGCCGCTTTTGCCTGGATTCCTGCGGCCAGGCGTGCATCGCCATGGCAGCCACTTCCTCGAGCTGAGTGCGAGTAGCGCCCCCTGCAGCCTGTACGGAGAGTCCCCAAATGACGGTGATTAGATAACGGGCCAAGACGGCGGGATCGGCGTCTGCGGGGAGCTCTCCTGCGTCGACCGCAAGTTCCAAACGGCGCCGCACCGCGGTCTCGGCGGCAGCGCGCTTCAGGCTCAACTCCTGGCGAACCGACTCGGCCGACGGGCCCGTGGCAAGTGCTCCCTGCACAAGCAGGCAGCCATCTGGATGACGCGCATCCATGGCCATGTCGATGGCGCCTTTGAATAGTTGTTCCGCGGCGCGGCGGGCCGTAGGTTCTCTAAGGGCTGACGGCAGGTATGAGGCCGGTTTCTGCAGGTACCGGTCGAGCGCCTTGCGGAACAGCGTTTCCTTATTGCCGAAAGCGGCATAAAGGCTGGGCGTATTGATGCCCATCACCTTGGTCAGGGCGGCCAGCGAAGCTCCCTCGTAACCGTGCCGCCAGAACAGCAACAGCGCCGCGTCGAGCGCCTTCTCAACGTTGAATTTTCTCGGACGCCCTTGGGGCATCGATCCATCCTTAGTTATGTATCGATTACTATATTATGCGGCTTGACTGGCGGCTTCAAGTCTTTTACTTTATCGAGCGTTACACAATTCTTTGATTCTCACTTCTCGAGGGAGGCAGACGCGATGCATGTCCAACCGTACTTGTTCTTCGACGGCCGCTGCGAAGAGGCGATCGAGTTTTATCGCACCGCACTTGGCGCCGAGGTGACGAGGATGCTGCGTTTCAAAGACAGCCCCGAGCCTCCCCAACCCGGCATGGTCCCGCCCGGCGCCGAGAACAAGATCATGCACGCCAGCTTTCGGATCGGCGATACGGCGGTGATGGCTTCCGACGGTCGTTGCCTGGGGCAAGCGACATTCAAAGGTTTTTCGCTGTCGCTCATCGTGTCGGACGAAGCGGAGGCCAAGCGGCTATATTCGGCGTTGAGCGACGGAGGCCAGGTGCAGATGCCGCTTGGCAAGACCTTCTTTTCGCCGGCCTTTGGCATGGTCGCCGACCGCTTCGGAGTATCCTGGATGGTTCTAGTGGGGGTTTGAGCGAAGATTCCGGGCTTCCTTGCCCTCAATGTAAAGGCGAACTGATCATGTCTGTTCAAAGAACGGAAACCGGAGTTCCCATCACAACGTCGCCCGATAAGCCTGCGGCTTGCTGCGGCGGGAAGTTCTCAGTCGTCAAGAAAATTTTGCTTTGCCTGCTCCTACTCGTCGCCGTATTTTTGGCGGCCGTGGCCATGCAGCCCGCGGAGTTCACCGTTGAACGGACGGCGGCCATGTCTGCGTCCCCCGCAGCCGTCTTCGAGCAGGTCAACGATTTTCATCACTGGGCGGCCTGGTCCCCTTGGTTGGACCTCGATCCGCAGGCCAAGATCTCCTTCGACGGACCGTCTTCAGGCGAAGGCGCCATCTACCACTGGTCGGGCAATGCCGACGTCGGCGAAGGCGGCATGACGATCCTGGAAAGCCGGCCCGAGGAACTGATCAGAATAAAGCTCGAGTTCATACGGCCTTTCGCCGGCGCCAATACCGTGGAATTCACCTTCAAGCCGGAAGGCGATCAGACGTCGGTCACCTGGAGCATGTTCGGCAACAAGAACTTCGTCAGCAAAGCCATCTGCATGTTTGTCAGCATGGACGACATGATTGGCGGCAAGTTCGACGAAGGACTGGCCAGGTTGAAAAAGGTCGTGGAAGGGCCTGAGAACTAACGTCATGGCCTCCCGTGGCTTGGCGGTTTTTGAATGCCGCGGTGAGTCGCGGCGATTGGCCAAATCAGATTACCAACAAGGCGCAAAGCGATGGGCAATCAAACCAAGGTCATGACCTGGACAGGCTGGGTCTTAACGGTGTTGATCGGGCTGATGATGACTTTTGGCGGAGTCTATGTGCTGACGGATCCGCCCGAGCTTAAGGAACAGTTTGTCGGCAAGTTCGGCTATCCAGAGGATTTGTCGCTGGCCATCGGGATCGTCGAACTTTGTTGCGCTGCGCTTTACCTCATTCCGCGCACTAGCATTCTCGGCGCCGTATTGCTGACCGGCTACCTCGGCGGCGCCGTGGCAACGCACGCGCGTGTTCACGACAATTTTGCCGCTGCAGTTATCGTGGGCATACTGGTCTGGCTCGCCGTGTATTTGCGAGACCCGAGGATCCGCGCTCTGTTGCCCTTACGCCGCTCCATCGTGCCGCCAGGAACAAGTGCATGACGGCGGACGGACGGCTTTGCCGCAGAGGTTTTATTTTCATCTTTGGCGCAAGCGGCTTACGAGCGGTTGGAATTGCGGAATCGCAAGCAAGCGAATGCGTAATCTGCCGAGGGCCCTCTCTTGGCGCTTTCAAACAAACAGAGAAAGGAAAAAAGGCATGAGCGGAGTGCGAGTGTTGGTAGGGACCCGCAAGGGCGCGTTCATTCTGACGTCCGACGGCAAGCGGCAGAAGTGGGATGTCAGCGGACCGCACTTTGGCGGTTGGGAAATCTATCACATGAAAGCTTCGCCGATCGATCCCGACCGCATCTATGCATCGCAGACAAGCGGTTGGTTCGGGCAATTGATCCAGCGTTCCAGCGACGGCGGCAAGACGTGGGAGCCTGTGGACAACAAGTTCGTCTATGAAGGCGAGACTGGCACGCACCTTTGGTACGACGGTACGCCGCACCCTTGGGAGTTCAAACGCATCTGGCACTTGGAGCCGTCGCTGACCGATCCCGACACGGTTTATGCCGGCGCGGAAGACGCCGCCATGTTCCGCACGACGGACGGCGGAAAGACGTGGCATGAGCTGGCCGGCTTGCGCAACCATAGCTCGACAAAGCTCTGGCAGCCTGGCGCCGGCGGCATGGGCCTGCACACGATCGTGATCGATCCGAGCGACCCCAAGCGGATTTTCATCGCGATTTCGGCGGCCGGCACATTCCGTACGGAAGACGGAGGCGAGACCTGGAAGCCGATCAATCGCGGCCTGGTTTCCAAGTACGAACTGCCGGACCCGAATGCCGAAGTCGGCCACTGCGTGCACCGCATTGCCATGCATCCGTCGCGGCCTGGCGTGCTGTTCATGCAAAAACACTGGGACGTGATGCGCAGCGACGACGCCGGCGATTCGTGGCACGAAGTGAGCGGCGATCTGCCGACCGACTTCGGCTTTGTGGTCGATGTCCACGCGCACGAGCCGGAAACCATCTATGTCGTGCCAATAAAAAGCGACTCAGAACACTACCCGATCGACGGCAAACTGCGCGTCTATCGTAGCCGCTCGGGCGGCAACGAGTGGGAGCCGCTGGCCAAGGGGTTGCCTGAGCGCGATTGTTACGTCAATGTGCTACGCGATGCGATGGCCGTCGACTCGATGGATTCATGCGGCATCTATTTCGGCACCACCGGCGGGCAGGTCTACTGCTCGGCCGATGCCGGCGACACCTGGGCGCCGATCGTGCGCGATCTCCCGGCCGTCGTTTCCGTCGAGGTCCAGACGCTGTCATGATTCGCGTCGTCCTCCCTTACCACCTCCGCAAGCTCGCGCATGTCGACGGCGACGTGCAACTCGAGATCGAAGGGCCGATCACTCTGCGATCAGTCCTCGACGCGCTCGAAGCTCGCTATCCGGTGCTTTGCGGCACGATCCGCGATCATGCGACCCATCAGCGCCGCCCCTTCTTGCGGTTCTTCGCCTGTCTCGAAGATCGCTCCAACCAATCGCCCGACGAACCGTTGCCCGGCGCCATCGCCTCAGGCGCCGAGCCTCTCTATGTCGTTGGCGCTATGGCAGGCGGATAGCTGGGACCCTGCCGATCGCGAACTGCGTTTGCTCGTGATTCGTGGCGGGGCTGCCTGCCCTGCGACTTCGCTACGAGACCCGCAACAGTTCCCGGATCGGCTCGCCGAAGTGCAGAATCGGCATCGGGCGGCCGCGGTGGTCGGGGAACGAGGCGGTGTAGTCGATGCCGAGATGGCGATAGACGGTGGCCCAGAGATCGTTGGGGGTCAGCGGACGATCGGCCGGGTGTTCTCCCTTGGAGTTCGTCGACCCGACGATCTGCCCGGTGCGCATGCCGCCGCCGGCCATGATGAACGACATGGCCTGCGGCCAATGATCGCGGCCGGGCTGGCGGATGCCGGTCTGCGTGCCGATGGAACTCTCGATGCGCGGAGTGCGCCCGAACTCGCCCGTGATCAACAGCAGCGTGCGCTTGTTCAACCCGCGCGCGTAGACGTCTTCGATCAGCGCGGTGACGGCCTGGTCGTAAATTGGCAACCGAACGGCCAAGTCGTCCCAGATGTGGCAATTCACCGCGTGCGAGTCCCAGTTGTAAACGCCTTGCTTGAGATAAGGCACGCCCGACTGGTACGGGTTTTCCATAATCAAGGTCACGAAGCTTACGCCCGCCTCGACCAGACGCCGTGCGAGCAACGCCCGCTGACCCCAGCAGTGCCGGCCGTAGCGATCGCGAATGGCGTCGGGCTCTTGCGAAAGATCGAAGGCGTGCTTGGCGCGGCCGCTAGTGAGCATGCTGACCGCACGCTGCTGGAACTTGTCCATCGACTCCATCATCCGCGAAGCGTCGATTTGCCGGTCGATGCGATCGAGCGAAGTCAACAGCCGGGTGCGATCTCCGATGCGGTCCGCCGTCCCTTGCATCGGGGCGACGTTGGGCACGGAGAACGTCGGCGCCGTCGGATCGCCTTCCACGGTGAACGGCAGATAGGCATTGCTGAGGTACGCGGCGCCTTGAGCAAAGACGTCGCCGGTGCGACCGCCCGGGTTCATCGAGACGTAATTCGGGATGCCGATGTCGCGCTTCTCGCGGCACTTGGCCACGACGGAGCCAGTGGCCGGCGCGTCGTTGACGGTGTCGACGGGAGTTGCCGGAATGCAGCCCGTCATCATTCGCTTGTGGCCGCCGCCGTGATCGGCAAAGGTATGCGACACGGAACGTACGATCGAGAACTTGTCGGCGATCTTGGCATGCCGCGGCATCAGTTCGCAGACTTCGATGCCGGGGACGTTCGTGGGAATTGGGGAGTATGCGCCGCGGAACTCCGAAGACGCGTTGGGCTTCATGTCATACATATCCATGTGCGGCGGCCCGCCGGGCATCCACACAAAGATCACGGCCGTATCCTGATCGACCGCTTTGCCACGCTCCGCGGCCCCGGCCTGCAGCCGGAGCAGATCGGGTAAGGTCAATCCGCCCACACCCAAGGCGCCCGCCGCCAAAAACTCGCGACGAGTCGCCGGACCGCGACACAAGCTATGCTCTCTGTTCATCGTTCGCTCGATCAAAGGCATTCAGGAAGGAGTTTTCCAGGCAGGGCTACATATTAGCAGAAATTGATGGAAGGACCAAATTTGTAGCGGGAGGGGGAAAGATGGCGCTAGCCGCTCTGCCGACCGACTGTCACTCGACCGATCCCTTTATCGGCAGGAAATTGGCGGCAAAGTCGCCGGGCATCGCCAAGCCAGTTTTCCGCTAATCTCGGCGACAGTCTTCTGCGGACAGATTGCGCGCCCGGGTTGCCACGGCATCGGTCAATTCCTCGGACGCCAGCTTGCCCAACATGGCGAACTGCGGCAGGGCATCTTGGCCAAGTTGGCCACCGAGAAAGCATCAAAAGAAGCAAACAGCAGATGAAATCGTAGCCGCATGCCGAAGGTGGCCAACTTCATGCGGACATCTTGGCCAACTTGGCAGCCGCGAAACTGAGTCACAGGCGTCAGGGAATGCGAGGGGAGCCGAGCTAGATCGAAGATGGCCACATTCGTGTGACTATCTTCGCCAAGTTGGCCGTCTTCGGCGTGAGCGATCCCTGCGAATCGGGCGGCTGAAGAGCATGCAGACCGCGAGAGACTTGCAATGCGTCGAAGGTGGCCAAATTCGCTCGGATATCTTGGCCAACTTGGCAGCCAGGAAACTGGGCCAGAGGCGTGAGGGGGGAAGTGAGGAGAGCCGAATCAGATCGAAGATGATTTCCATGAAAGAGCGGCCCTCCTGGGTAAAACTCGAATACGGCGCAGCCGATGG
>JAICIG010000141.1 GCA_025924495.1 Pirellulales bacterium
CAGCAATCGCAGCGTCAACACCGACAGCACGGTGCTCTTGTTGCCGTGCTCCTCCAGCAATTGGTTCCAGTCTTCCGGAAACACCGCTTTGCTGCGGACCGCCGCCAGACGAACCTGCGCTTGTTCGGCCACGGTTCGCAAGCGCTGCGAGAGGCGGTCGATGTGCTGATGATCGGCATGAATCGGCAGAGCCGCTTCATAATCGAGGTGCCAAGGATGACGATCGAGCGTTTCGGTCGATCTTGGATCAAGCGTTTGCCACGCTTCGCGCCATGTGCACGGCCGACGGCCGCAAAGCTCGAGCACGGCAAGCAGACCGGTTTCTAACGCCGCGAGGCCTTCGCCTGCTTTGTACAAGATCTTGGAATCGGAAATCGCGACCTTCCGCGGCATGCGTGGCGCGGCGACGCGGGTCGACGACTTGTCTTCTACCGCCTTCTTGGCACGGACAACTGCCGGAGCGGGTTGAGCGGCGACCGCTTTGCTGAGCAATTTATACAGATCAACGTTGCAAGGGTCGCCCGGCGCCTGCCAGACCGTGATGGAAACAACCAACGGACCCAAATTCGGGCCATACCCGGCTTCATCCGTGCCGACGAGATATCCCAAGGCTAACGCCTCTTTGCTAAGTGTTGTCCCGAGCTTGCCGCGAGAGACGGCTTCGCCCGTCATCCATGGAGACCAATTGCGCCATTGACGACGCAAGCTCCGCCAGGCGGATCAACGCTTAACGTAAGCCTGTTCAGTCAAAGATCAAGTACCCAAAGCCCTCGGGGATGGGTTGGGTGGCCGCTGGAGTGGTCCACGACTGGAAGCCGATGCCCGGCGCGGTGCGCTGAATCCCTAAGCCCCAAACCTGCTTAGGACCGACCGCGGCGCCGGTCAATTCGGCTATTGGGATGGCTGCCTCCGCAGTCCAGGACTCCTCACCGTCTTGGGCGGCGACAAACCAATTCGGGTTCCAGCTTGCATCCCCCCAGCATGCATCGCCGGTCCAGCCGCGGTGATCGATCGTCAGCCGGTAATACGTCGCCCAGTCGCGATCGAGATCGATCAGAAAATCGACGCGATCGTGTGTCGAGAGATCGGGATCGCGGGGCCGAGGCCCGGCCCCGCCTTCGTAATTGCAGCTTGGCGCCTTGCGACAATTCAAGCCCAGGTACAAATAATCGCGGTCGTAAGTCACCATCGCCACAGCGGGCCAGTCTTGACCGTCACCGAGCGGACTGCGCAAGTCGACGCGTCGGCCCTGTCGCCAGATGTCGTCGTCGAGCTTGCCGTCGAGAAGCGGCTTGGGGCCCGTGGCGGCGTTCAGTACGCTTTTGGGACACAGTCCCTTGGGCTCGCTTAGCCAAGATTCGCCTGCGGCGCAAGACCACCAGGCATCGTGCGGCCGGGTGCGCGACAGTTCCAGATAGAACCGCTCCGATTGCCGGCCAAATCCTTGATCGCGCCAAGCTGCGGCCAGCGGAAAGCGCACTGGCAATTCGGCGTAAACGGCCGGATTGCGCTGTTCGAGCACTTTACCTAAATCCGCAGCACAAGTGGGACGATCCGAATCGGGACTGAAATCGATCGCCGCCGCCGTCGCTTGCCGTACAGGAAAGCCGGGGCGTGCCGCAGGAGCCGCAACCTGGTTCAACGGCGCTGGCCCGCCCAGTCCGGCGCCACTTAGCTGGTTTGCCAGCGTTGCAGCCTGACCAGCTCGGTCTTGTTTTGTCCGTTCGTATCGCCATGCAGCCTCGCCGCTCGACCAATACTGAACCAACCAGACCAGCGCCGCGTGTGAAAGAGGATGATCCGGGTGTTGGTCAGCCAGTGCCTGGAACGTTTCAGCGGCCTCTCGCCACCGGCCGGTACGATAAAACTGCTGCCCGAGCTGGTGGATTACTCCGCCTGCCGTTGAGTCGTCGAAACCTGCAGTCAAATCGCCCAATTGCGCCAGAAAGCGCGCGTCGTCCTGGCGAGATAGTTCCGGACGCGCTAAGATGGCTTGCATGTTGCGATGCTTCTGGGCGATGCGTTTCATCACGTCGATGCCTTGAGCAGGCAGTTCGATCAATGCGCGCCGCGCCTCGCCGCCGGGGTGTTCAGAGATGCCGCTGAAAAAGTCGCGTTCTCCCACGCCTTGCGGCAGCTTATCGATGAATTGACGGAAACCGAGGGTCACGGGAGCAGGGGAGTACTCTTCCGCAATCAGCCCTCGCGGCTCGACCGCATAGTCCGCAAGCGAGGCGCCCAACCGTTGAGCGAGCTGCGTCGTGGTGATGTTCAACGATCCCAGTTGGCCGCCGGTCAGGCTCCCCACGACTTTCTTAGCTTGCCAAGGTTCGAGACCCGCCTGGCTGATCTGCTCGGTAAACCGGGTAGCATCGGCCGCTTGATCGGTAACTTGCAAGACGAGCTGATTCACGACATGTCCGAGCGGGTCTTCGCCGCCCAGGCTCGTGGCATGCGTCAGAATCACATCGGGCCGCCAGGTGCGAATTTGCCGCACGAGGTATGCTTCCAGCCGCTCTAGTCCCTCTCCGTCGTTCGATTGATTCCAACCTTCGACCACCTGTTCGGCCGAAAGCGACAGACCTGCTTGCCTGACCGGAAAGGCCCAGGCCGTTTGCGCTGCGCTGGCGCCGACTCGCACCATCGCGTCGTGAGCGCGCTCGGGCATCGACGACAGATGCGATTGTCCGGGCTCCTGGTCGCGACGGTTGAGGAACTCGACCGCGGTCAGATATCCCTCGTTGCCCGCCAGACGGACCAGCAATTCCATGGGCACGGCGGATGGCTCGCTGAACACGGCAAGCACGGCCGCGCGCGTGCCCCCCTCGCGTTGACGTTTCCAGGTCTGGCCGCCGTCGGCGGTCGCCAGCACGGTCCCCAAGGCGCCGACTGCCCAACCATGCAGGTTGTCGACAAAGGAGAGCCCATAGATCGGCAGTTGCTGACCCGTGGAAAAGAGCTTCCAGGTTTTGCCCCCGTCTTCCGTATGCAGCACCTTTGTGCCAGGGGAACCCGCGATCCAGGCGCGTTGGCCGCGAACTTCCAGAGCGTGCCAGTCGAAATCGCGGCCGGCAATCTCCCCAGGATCCGATGGCGGGATCTGCCAACTAAGGCCCAGATCGCCCGTCGTAAGCGTCAGTCCGCCGTCGCCGATGAGCCAACCGCCGGTTTCGCCCACCAGCCGCATGCGGTTCAAGCCGCGCAATCCAAACGGCGGCGTGCGCGCTTCTTGCAGGCCTTGGCGGCGCACGGCCGCCATCATGCCGAGACGTCCCGCGATCGCGCCGGTCATTAGATCGTTGAAATCTCCTGCCAGCCAACCTTGTGCTGAAACGCCGCTCAGCGGAGTCCAGGTGCGGCCGCCGTTTTCGGTCACGAATACCCCGGTAGGAAACAGGGAAGAGGTCTCCCCCAAAGCCCAGCCCAAGGCGCTATTGAAGAACTGGACTCGCTTCAGCCCGGGCAGCAATAAGCCTCTGTCGATGGCCCAGCTGCGACCGCCATCGCGCGTGCGCAAGAGCACGCCCCGGGTCGTATGCGTGTAAGGATGCGTCTCGCCACCCGCCGCCCAGCCATTTTCCGAATCGATGAAATGGATGCTCTCCAGCCGACAGGTCACGCCGGAGGCTTGCATCTGCCAACGCTTGCCGCCGTCGCTGGTGTGCCAGATTACTCCTCGATCGCCTACGGCCCAGCCGCGCTGAGCATCAACGAACATCACATCCGTCAGCTCGGCATCTTCTTGCATCGAACGGAAATAAGTCAGGGCGTCTGGGGATGCAGGCGGCTGCGCACGGATTGGACCGGCCCAAGTCAAGCCGAACGAGATTGCCAGCAGCGCCTGCAGCAGTCGTCCTCTTCGCAGCCGTTCATCGCCAACCATTCCAGCGCTCCTTCGCGAGAACCCTTCGAACCAATTGGGCGCCGATGTTTGCGAACTCGAGGGTTTCGCCTGCGAGGACCGTCGCGAAACTCCGCCTCGTAGGATCGAGCGCCGCCGCGCCATGCAGCCCGCTTTTCCAAGGGACCGTCCCTGACGCACATGCCCGATTCTAACTAGCTCAGTCGCCAGTACCTAGGTCAATGCAACCTCGGTCCATACGCGTTACATGCAGTGGATGATTCGACCTTGGCGTTGGTACTGTTATGCTTGCAAGCGCCCGGCCCCCCGTGGCCGGCGCGACTTAGAACCTACGTGAACCATGAGGGAGAAACGATCATGAAAAAGGGAAAGGCAGCTTGGGTAGCCTTGGGCATTGCGCTTGGTTTGATTGTGCTAGCAGTCCACCGCAACTCAGCGCAAGGGGACGACGAGCCGACGACGGAGCGGCCAGAAAAGGAGGAAAGTGCGAACCTGCGCTACGTGCGAACCGCTTTGGAATTGGCGCGTATCCGTTTGCAAGAGGCCAAGGAAGCCAATCAAAGGATACAGCACACTTTCCCTGACACCGTGCTCAGCCGGCTCGATCAAAACATCCGGGTCGCCGAAGAGCGGCTGAACGCCGTTTTAGACCCGTCCATACGCGCATTTCACGCCGAGAACTTGCTCTTGGCGCAGCATGCCGTCGATGATGCCAAAGACGAACATCAACGTGCGATTCAGGCGAACAAGAAAGCTCCGGGCTCGGTCGGAAAAACCAGACTGGAACGCCTCCGCTTGGAGTTAGAAGCGGCTCGACTCAATTTGGAACGTGAACAGGGCTTGGGCGAAGATTCGGCCGCGCGGCTTACCGAGGTTCAATGGCAAATGGACATGCTGCGCGATGAAGTGCGGAGGTTGCGAAGCGCGGTCGAGCAACTGTCTGATCTGAACTAAACCTGATGGCGTCCAGCGTGAATTCGCCAAGGCGTTGCCATGGCTCAGGCCGCTAAGCGGCGATCGCGGAAAAGACCTCGCCAATTTTCGAAACGAATTCCGGTTTTGAGATTAGTTTCCTTTCTGGCGATGAAGGGGCGCCGATTGCAATCGTGGCGACGGCTGAAACGGCCCTAGATCGCGTTCGCCGAGTGTAATCGCATTAAGCGGCAAATCGCGACATCCTTCAATCTTCGCGTCGCCTTTGCCGAGAGCGAACCGCCCCGGAATACGAAGCGTAACAGAGGGGACACGGCTGAGGAGCCCGCGTTCTGCGACTCGATTCGCGACGCCGACCGGCGTTTGCGAACGAAGCGAGCTCGCGCAACGGGTTTCCTGTTCGGAACTGATTTTGGCAACTTGAAGAGGCATCAGGAACAACACAACATGGCTAAGAAACCGCGGTGGCGCAGTTGGTTCATGCAGCGCGAGAGTCAGCTCGGTTCATGGGGCGACGCAATGTCGCTCGCAAGAAAAGGGCTGCGGTTGGAGACTCTTGAAGATCGGTCCATGCTTGCGTCAGGCGTCGCGGCGAACTATGCGGTCGTGAACGATTGGGGAACCGGATTTCAAGCGCAACTGCAGCTGGCGAACCAGCAAGCAACGAGCGTTGCGAACTGGCAGTTGGAATTCGACATGGCTCGCAACATTACTTCAATTTGGGATGCGAGAATCGTCAGCCATGTGGGCAACCACTATGTAATCGCGGGCGCGGCTTGGGACGAAACTCTGGCCGCACATAGCCTGGTTTCCTTTGGCTTTGTCGCCAGCGGCGGCGGCGTTGGCTCAACGCCAGCCAATTATCTGCTCAACGGAGCGCCGCTGGGCGGAGCGCCGGCGCCTTTGCCTAGTCTGTCGATCGGCGATGTCGCGCAGGCGGAAGGAAACAGCGGCACGACAAACTTCACATTTAGCGTCTTGCTTTCAGCTCCTTCCGCCGCCCCAGTCACGGTGAACTACTCGACCGTCGACGGTACGGCCCAGGCGGGCAGCGATTATCAAGCCGTGAGCGGCACGATCACGTTTGCCCCAGGACAGACCAGCCGACAGATAACCGTCCAAGTTCTCGGCGACAGCGTGTCAGAGGCGAACGAAACGTTCAGCGTCAAGTTAAGCAGCCCCAGCGGCGCCACGCTGGCGCGAGCCCAAGCGACGGGCACGATTCTGAACGACGACGCTCCGCCCGCGTCCGGAGACTTCACTTTTCGCGTCAGCAGTGATTGGGGAAGCGGTTTCACCGCGCAAATTACCGCCAAGAACTCAAGCCAACAGACGATTTCCAACTGGCAACTGGAGTTCGACTTCGCCGGGCAGATCACCGATATTTGGGACGCGTCAATTGTCAGCCATGTCGGCAACCACTACGTCGTGCAGAACGCCGGCTGGAATAATTCAATCGCGCCTGGCGCGACGGTCGCTTTCGGTTTCAATGGCAGTCGGACTGGCGCCACGCTTGTGCCGAGCAACTATTCGCTGCATGCAGCCGGAACGTCGGGCGGCGGCGTTGCGGACCATCCGCCAACGCCGGCGAACGACGTGGCGTTTGTCAATCCCGGCCAGGCCACGACAATCAACGTACTGGTCAACGATTCAGATCCGGACGGCGATCCGCTGGCCGTCGCGAGCATTACCCAGCCAACGAACGGCGTTGCCGTGCTGAACACAGGCGGCGCCATCACCTATACGCCGAAGGCCGGCTTTAGCGGCAGCGACGCGTTTAGCTACGCCGTTAGCGACGGGCGGGGCGGAACCGCCACGGCGACCGTCTCCTTGACGGTGGGGACTCCCGCGGCGATCGGCTCGTGGCCGGCGCAGTTTTACGCGCCCTACGTCGACATGACGCTTTATCCGACCTACAACCTTGTGACGGCGGCCCAGACGCAAGCGATCAAGTACTTCACTCTGGCGTTTATCACGGCGGATTCTCGCAACCAGCCGGCGTGGGGCGGATATGACAGCTACGAAGTGAACGGCGGGGCTTTCGACATGGCGCTCCGGCAGCAGGTTGCAGGCGTCCGCGCTGCAGGGGGCGATGTGATGGCATCGTTCGGCGGCGCCGCCAATCAGGAACTTGCCCAGGTCATTACAAACATCACGCAGCTCACTGCCGCCTATCAAACGGTTGTGAACGCCTACAGCCTGACGCACCTTGATTTCGATATTGAAGGCGCCGCCGTCGCCGATCACGCCTCGATCGACCGCCGCTCTCAAGCGATTGCCGCCTTGCAGCACAATGCCGCCGCAGCCGGCCATAATCTGGAGATCTGGTTCACGCTGCCGGTCCTGCCCAGTGGTTTGACGGCCGACGGCATGTATGTCTTGCAGTCGGCATTGAAGTACGGCGTGCAGATCTCGGGCGTGAATATTATGACCATGGACTACGGCGAATCGGCGGCGCCCAGTCCGCAAGGCCGCATGGGCGATTACGCCATTCAGGCGGCGACGAGTTTGTTCAATCAGTTGAAGGCTCTCTATGGCTCGGCCGAGTCCGACGCTCAACTATGGCAGATGGTCGGCATCACGCCGATGATCGGCCTCAACGACGATACGACCGAGGTGTTTGACGAGCACGCGGCGCAGCAAATCGTCGCCTTCGCCCAGCAGAAAGGCATCAGCCGCATTTCGATGTGGTCGCTCAATCGCGATACGCAAGGGACGGCCAAAAATTACGTGGATAATACCTCAAGCAGCATTACGCAGAACGCCTACGATTTTTCGCACATCTTCGCGGCGATCTGATCATGTTGCTTGATTTGTGGGAATCGACTCCAGGGCGGACGCTAGCGTCTGCCCTAGGGGGCGAGAGCCGCCAGTTCCTGAATGAACCTGAAACGGCTTACGCGCCTGTGAAGTATTCCTGCGAGGCGACAATATAATTTGTCGCCAACTCCGGCGGCGCCCCAGTCGAGAGCAAGCGCTCAAAGTAGTCGAGGCCGCTTGCGTCGGGCGTCCGGTTCAAGAGCGACGGGTAAAGCTGGCCGATCTCGTTAATAAAGAATTCCAGGCTGGACAGTATGCCCTCGGCGACAAATGAGCGAGATATTCCGGCGGCTAACGCCTGTCCCCAGATCTGGGCGCTGCCCGGGTCGACGTCGCGAGAGAGGAGATCACGATAAAGCGCCTCGACATATCCGGCATTCGTTCCGCCGCCTTGTCGCCGAAAATACTCGTCGCTCGCAAGAATGCCCGCTTCCAACTGGCTGCGATTGTCGCCGGAGTCCAGTTGCTCGGTCCAGTAGGAAAGCCCTGCGGCATCGGGCTGGCGTCGCAAGTAGGTTTCGTAAACCTGTACGACCTCGTGCGAGTGATATTCATTGCTGGCAATCAGCCTGGCGGCGACCTGCATGCGGTCGAGCTGATTCTGAGCCAGCGCCTTGGTAAAGAAGCTTTCGCCTGCAGGGTCGGCAGGCCTGCCGAGTAAATCCAGGTAGAGGTGGTCGACGTAGCTGCGATTGAAATCGGTAGATATTCGCGCCAGGGCGAAGTCGCGAATCTGAAATTGCCCGGCGCCGCCTGCTAACACGATTTGACCGTCGCTTTGGATGGCGAGACTCGTGACATTGGCGGGAAAACTCAGACCAAAGCTGGTTTGCTCTTCGCCATTGGCGCCGAAGGAAGTATCACGCGTGCCATCCGCATTCAGTCGCAGCGCCTGGAACCGAGCCTCGGGCGACACGACGACCGTTCCGGCGCTAATCGTCTGTAAAACGTGGTTCGTGCCTCCCAACACGATCTTGCCGTCGGGCTGAACGTGCATCGCCGAAATGTCTGCCCCTGGCATGATCGTCAATATCCTGTCGAGCGCGCCGTCGGCTTTCAGTCGCTCGAGCTGAAACGACTGAGTCTGGCTGTCATTCGGGACATAACCGCCCCAGAGAATTGTGCCGTCCGCCTGCAGGGCAATCAGCGAATTTGCGGCTAGGTAACTCGGACCGACGACGCCCGAATTCCCAAAGGTCGCGTCGGGCGAACCATCCGCGTTGAATCGTCGCAATTCGCCTTGCGAACCGGCAATCAGGATCTTGCCGTCCGGCTCGAGCAGCAGGCGCCGCGATCCGTAGGCCGCCGTGCCGCCTGAACCAAACGTCGTATCGAGCGTGCCGTCAGGATTGTAGCGCCTTAACACCGAGCCGCCGACGACAATTCTGCCATCCGGTTGCAGGGCGACTTGAGAGTAGTACGCGTCGCTAACAATCACTTTGCCAGCGCTCGCAAACGTAGAATCAAGCGAGCCATCGGCGTTGTAACGGGCAATTGCGCCGACTGGAGGGCCGAGAAGTTGGCCGCCGCTGCCAACCATAATGAACTTGCCATCCGGCTGCCTTACCAAATCGGAACCGGACGCTGAAATCACGGAATCGGGCGTCTCGACCTTTCCGCCGCTGCCAAAGGATGCGTCGAGCGAGCCGTCCGCGTTATAACGCGCGAGCACAAACTCAAAGGCGCCTGAATGGCCTGTGAAAGGCGAGAGGTTGATGCCGCCGCCCACCACGAGTTTGCCATCGGGCTGTTCGAGAACGGCGTTTGCCGTGGCATAAGCGCCGAACGAAGTCAGCACGCGGCCCGCATCGCCGAACGATGCATCGAGCCCATCGGCGGCCATGAGCAGACGCTGCTCCAACGCCTGAAACTGATTCCGTCGACGCCTGCTGAAATGCCTGTTTGGGCGGGAACCTTCCGCTCTTCGAAGCACGTCTCTCCGTCTCCGACTCATCTGTCCCCCTAACTTGCATTCTTGGCTTTGCTGCGTTCGACACGACGGCCGCCAGTCGCATACTACTTATGGGGCAAGCGACATGCAAGCAAGCAATAAGACGGGCTGAGTCGGCGTAACTAGAGGGGAAAGCCGCGCATTGATCTGCGCCAGAGGAAAGGCGAATGTCGCCGAATGCCGACCGAAAAAGCCACTGCCGTGCCGGAGCAAGATCGCAAAAGACAACGGCACAGGGAGAACGACATGGAGGGCCGAACGAGACGAAGATGGCTGGGGCGCGGCGGGGAATGAATGGGGTATTACCGGCCTTGGCTCGAGTGGGATCGGATCGAGCGTGCGAATCTTCGGTCGTCCGGGCCTCCGTGTCGTCGAAAGCGGCGTGCTACATAAACTGCGGCTTCCGACCGCGAAGAGCAGTAAGTCGCTTGATTACAATGAGATAAGTGTGGAATTGCGACCGCTATCGTGGTGTCCTGCGGGCCGCAATGAGCCAGATGACCGGCTCTGATAAGTAGAACGAAAGACCGGACGGAAACCGGGCGCAATTTTTTTGCGATTTATGGAGCGGCGTCCAAAGCCTGCCGGATCGGCTCGGCTTCTGGGCGATTGGGGGCAATTTGCAGCGCCGTTTCCAAGCTTTCCCGTGCCGCGGCGGTATCGCCGAGACCCATCAGAGCCGCGGCAAGGCCGTAGTTCGCTGAGGCTGGATCGGCGCCGTTGCCGAGCGCTTTGCGAAAATCATCGGCTGCTTCCGCCCAGCGCTCTTCTCGCAGGCTGAGGCGCGCACGACTGAGGGCTGCGATGCCCAGGAACGGGTCGAGACTTAGCGCCCGGTCGAAGTCTCTTCTCGCCCGGTCGTTACGGCCCATCTGGAACAACGCTTGCCCTCGGTTCTCAAAGCAAGAGGCGCTATTGGGCGCCAGTGCTGCACAGGCAGTGAACGAGGCGACGGCATCGGCGTAGAGGCCAAGTTCGTAGGCGCTGCGGCCCAGGCAGAAATTCGCCCACAGCGATTGCGGCTCTTGTTGAATCGCCGCCTCAAATAACGCGTACGCTTCTTCGCGCTTACCCGCTTCTCGCAGCGACTGGCCGGCCGCGGTGTACTCCCAGGCATTCCGCGGCGGCATCGCCTCGGCCTCGGATTGAGCTTGCTTCGCGAACTCCTCCAGCCCTAACGCGGCGGCGTGCACCTGCCGCGCATACCAGATTGCACAACTGGGGCCAGCCAGTGCTTCGGCTTCTGCCAGGATCTCGAGGCATGCCCGGTGAACTCCCTCGATTCGCTCGGGGTCGGCGAGCTTCACTTGCATCGAGGCGGAGATGATGGCTAATTCGAGCAAATCGCGGCGCAATTGCCGCGCCACTTCGGGCGCCGCCGGCGACGCGTGCTGATCGGCCAGTTTTCGACGGCGGCTCCAGAAGTGTTGGGCATGCAACTCCACGAGCCGTAACTTATCGGGATTAAGGTCATCCGCCCCGCATATGACGCGCGTCGTTTCGACAAACTCGTGCAGTTCGCGCGCGGCATGGGCAGTTTCAGCCACGCTCAATTCGGCTTGGAGTTGTTCCGTCAGCTCGCGACTCGTGTACAGAGAGGATGTCAGGTTGAGGCCCTGCCTCAGCGTGCTGCGCGCTTCCGAATAGCGATGTTCAGCAATCAACCTGTGACCTTCTTCAAGCGCAACCTGGGCTTGGCCGAACTGCGTGCGTAATTGGGTCAAAATCAGCGCTCCGGCGCCAACGGCTGCCACGGCCAACAAGAACACGAGCAATGCATGAGGCCGGCGTCGCCGCCACTTGGTCCACAGTTCAACCCAACTGCGGTTTTTGACGGCAGCCAGTGGCAGATCGTCCAAATGTCTGCGCAAATCGGCGGCCAACGCGGCGGCGCTCGCGTAGCGATCTTCCGGTTCCGGCGACAAGCACTTGCCGACGAGATCCGCCAGCCCAATGCTGATGTTAGGGTTCGAATCTCGTAGCCATTCGCTTGCTTCGGCGTCGTCGGGCGGCAATTCGCCCGCCAACGCTTCGCTCAGCAGCCGTCCCAACGCGTAAATGTCGGCGCGGCCGTCGACCGACACGTCGACCCGAGCGCCGCATCGGACGGCTGCCAGCGCCGCTTGTTGTTCGGGCGGCATGTAGCCGGGCGTTCCGCCCAACCACGCCGGAGCTTCCTCGCCCGCGGCAATCGGTTCGCGGGCCAAATGGAAGTCCAGCAACATCGGCTGACCATCGCCCGCCCAGAGCACGTTGGAAGGTTTCAAATCGAGATGCACCAAACCGCGAGCGTGAGCTTCGTTGAGTGCGTCTGCCAGGCAAGCGCCTAACCAGCAGATAGCCTGCTCGTACGTTGCTCGTTGTAAGAATTTCAGCGAAGGGGAGGCGTTTTCCACGGGCAAATCGTTCGCCGGCAACGGCAACTCATCTGCGGCGCGCTGGATGATTGTCACAATCTCTGTGGCTTTGCGCTGCGCCGGCGGGCGACTTGCGAGCAATTCCAGCACGCGGGCCAGTGTTGCGCCGCCGAAATAGGGCAAACAGATGCCGCGCAGGGTCCGCTCGGGAAAGTCGGTCACGGAATACAGAGGCACGATGTGCGTATGTTGCAGTCTTGCCAGGCAAAGGTGTTCGCTGCCGCGCGGCGGGGCCAGCTTAAGTACGATCGGTCGATTGGCGAGCGAAGGCTGCGTTGCCAAAAAAACGCGGCCGTGCGCCCCGCGGCCCAACTCGGCCAGAAATACAAAATCTCCCAGCCGTTCGCCGATCGCTGGGAACTGCACCGCGGCGGCATTCTCTCCCAGCAGGCTCTGGCAGTCGAACAGCATTTCCAGCTGTTCTCGCCATTGCGGGAACCGTCCGGCAAGTTCCTCTTCCGAGACGGATTGGCCGCGCTGCCGCCGCTGACAAAGTTCTTCATAGAGCAGTTCCATGACGGCTTCGGGCTGCTCTCGCAGTTCGGGGTATCGCTCGAGATATTCTTCGGCGTGCGGTTGTTCTCCGCCTTGCCAACGCCGTTCGAATTCGGTCAGCAATCGCTCGAGCAGAGTCTCCGAGCCCTTCTTCGACACATACTCTGAGAGGCGGAGCATAGGCGACGACTGTTCGTCCACCGGGCGAACGATTGTCGAGGAGAGGGAGTTCGTCATACTGCGCTCGGTCTAAAGTTCGCCGCCTAAGGATTTGGCGATGCCATGCGCCCCGGGGCGTCCGGCCGCCACGACGAGTTCGCCGGCAACTTTGCGGACAATCCGCCGCACGCTGTCGACGTGCAGGCCCGTGCGATGGGCGATCTCCCCCAGTGGCAGTCCTTGTCGCTTCAATCGCAGCAACTCGTGATGTTCCGGCGGGCAAATTGCCAGCATTCGCCGCCACAAATCTTCCGCCTGTGTGATTTCGCTGGGCCGTGGCGCCCGCGACGGCGGCAAGCCTTCCTGAGCGCTATCGATGAGCGGGCGTTCGATCTCGGAGCCGACACGGTGCTTGCGCATCCGGTCGATCATCCGATTGCGCGTCGCCTTGATCAAAAACCCGCGCAATTGCATGAGATTTTCGAACTGCCATTCGGCGGTCCGGAAGCCAGGCAGGAGGTCCGCCCAAATCGACTGCACGACGTCAGCCGAATCGAATTTGCTGCGCAAGCGCGCGGTCATCTGTTTTCGCACCACCAGGCGCAAATACGGCTCATACGCTTTGAAGATTTGCGCGGCGGCAGTCGCGTCGCCCGCCGACAACTTCTCCACAAGCGCTTCGAGAGATTCGGCGGTCATATCTGGCCCGTCGGCGCTGCGCCGACGACGGGTTCCGAGAAGTGAGATGTCAACGCCCCGCATCACGGACGGGCTTCCGTCGTTCGGCGTATACATCGCGTAGATGCGCGACGCGCGCGACCAACGCAGCCGGCAACGGCCTCTGGATTCGATTTAGACTAGTCGTCGGGCGGCATCCAGGCAACAGGGCTGGCCGCCGCATCCGAAGGAATTGCGCGTCCGGCGCGATAAACCGACCCTCGCTCCTTCTCCCGGGTGGCAGCCAGAAGCGAGAATGCCGCAATCGCCGCTTCGTAACGGTCATTGCATTACGCAAAGTTTGTCACGCCTGGCACGGCAATGGCGGGAACGTCGAGTTTAATGTCCCAGCCGTAACGCGGCGGCGACAGGTCTTCTTTTGAATTCATCGCCTGTTCCCACGTGATTTTTTGACCCGTGTAACTAGCCATGCGGCCCAAGATCGCGAGCATCGTGCTTTTGGTCATGTAGTCGCCGTTGTTGATCGGCTTGCCGGACCGGATGCTGGCGAACAGTTCGTCGTGCTCGGCCTGATGCATCTGCGGTCCCTTGGGGCCGGCATACTTCCACACGACGTCACCGTCGTGGTCGCGAACCGTTCCTGTTTCGACATCGCACACGCCTTTGACGCCGACGATGTGCGTCGAGACGTCATTCGCGCAGCCGGGCTGCTGCCGGCAATAGTGGAAGTGCTTCATTCCGTCCGCATGTTCGTAGAGCACGGCGTGATGATCGAAGATCGTTCCTTGCTCGGGCGCCGTTCGCGCCTGCAGGCCGCCGAGGCTGACTGCCGACTCAGGCGGCTCGTCCTGCATGGCCCAAGCGGCCTTATCCATGCTATGCACCGCCTGCTCGACAATATGATCGCCCGATAGCCAGGTGAACCAGTACCAGTTGCGAAGTTGCCATTCCATATCGCTCCAGCCTGGCTCGCGGCGCATGGGCCAGTCCTTGCCCGGCAGCGAGGCGTTGTAGGCCGAGTGCATAGCGACGATCTTGCCGATCGCGCCGTTGTGAACTTGTTCGATCGATGCCCGGGCGCGAGTATCGTAGCGCCAGCACAGACCGGAAACGATCGCCAGGTTCTTCTGCCGGGCGACCTCGCAGGCGGCCTCGATGCGACGGATGCCGGGGGCGTCGACGGCGACCGGCTTCTCGGCAAACACATGCTTGCCTGCTTCCACGCAAGCCGCCAGATGCTGCGGTCGAAAGTGGGGCGGCGCCGCCAGCAGCACCACGTCGACGCCGCTCTCGATCACTTGCCGATAGGCGTCGAAGCCGACAAAGCAGCATTCTTTTGCCACGTCGATGCGTGCGGAAGCTTCGGCATCGGCCGTCTTGAGCAGCTGCAAACTGGCTTCGATCTGGTCCGCAAAGACGTCGCCCAGCGCAACGAGCCGAGTGTGCGGATCGGCCTTGAGCGCCTGAATTGCGGCGCCTCGCCCGCGGCCGCCACAGCCGACCAGCCCGATCTTCAGCGTGTCATGTCCGGCAGCGTGGGCCGTGCGGACGATTTGCGCGTTCGCCGCCAGGCTGGCGCCGATGGCCGCCGCGGCCGAAGCTTTGACGAAATCGCGGCGCGAAGTCGCCTCGCGATGATCGTGATCAATCCGGTCCATGAGTCGTTCCTCGAAATCTAAGTTCCCAGTTATGCCTTCAGCCTGAAGCAGCGCCGTTGAGTGCAAGCGCCTTATCCATTCGCTGGGCAATCTCCGCCAATCTCTTGCGATCGCCGCCAGGAACCTTGGCGGTGGCCCAGCCCGAGGTGTAGCCAATGTCGGTCAGCGCCTGGCGCACCGCGGGCCAGTCACAGTCTCCTTCGCCGATTTCGACGTCGAAGCCTTTCCGCAGGCCTTCTTCTTTTTCTCGCTGGCGGCTGTATTCCTTAATGTCAAGTTTACCGATGCGGTTGCCAAGAATTCGAATCCACTGCTCGGGCCAGCCATAGCGGACCACATTGCCGACGTCGAAATAGGCGCCGACTGCGGGACTGTTGAGCCCGTCGATGAAGCGAGCCATCTCCAGTGGACTCAACAGAAAATTATTCCAGACGTTTTCAATCAGCAGCTTGATTTCCCGTTGCTCGGCATGCGGCAAGGCCGCTTTGAGCCAGTATTGCTGCTCTCCATAGACGAGGTCGTAGGAATGCTGCTTGTCGACCTGGCCGGCCACGACCAACACGCTCGTGGCGCCGTAGAACTTTGCGCTGTCGATTGCGAATTTCAAGTCCGGCTTGCTGCTGTTCAGAAAACCGTACACGACGACGCCTGTCGCCTCGATCGCTTTGCGAACTTCATTACGGTCGATTTTGGTCGTGACGTGAATCTCCGTGCCGTCAAAGCCTAGGTCGGCCAGCAGCTTGAACTTGTCGAGCACCGACAAGTCTTCCTGGATCATTTGATACTTGACGGCCTTCTTGATCCGCGGCGCCGGCTCATCGGCGGTCCGGCACTTGCCGAGCGAAGGCGCCGAGGCCGCCGCAGCCGATAGGCCGCGCACGAAGCCGCGTCGCGTGATTTCCGCCGGACTGCGAGCCCGGTTCGCTGCCAACATCGTTCGATTTCCTCAGCGGCCGCGGCCGGCGCTGGTTTGAAGTTCGGCTAGGGCCAATTACCGAAGAATCATAACCGCTCCACCGGCCGCCCGCGACCCGTTCCTTGTCTTCTTGCTCCAACGCTCCGCGTGGAAGCGCACTAGCCGACGCTCCGCTTCGTTTTCCCCTCGTTCCTTCTTGATTAGCGATCTCCGCCCGGGCGCCCAAGATGCCCTCGCAAACGTGGCCACCTTCGGCGCCGCCTTAAGGCGCCATGAGGGCCGTTGGGTGGGCACTACCCGCCAGAAGCTATTTCGGCACTGATCTGCACCGATCCGCCGACATCGGTGATGATGCCTGACGCGAAGTTGGCCACCTTCGCGGCGGACCGGATTTATGCCACAATATCCCGTTCTGGCGGGTGGGGCCCGCCTTGTGCCGTTCAGCGGGCGAAATACCTCAAGGTGCCCGTACAAACTTGGACATCTTCGCCGCCTCCTCGCTCCCACGCTCAGCGTGGGGGCGTGCCGGTCGACGCTCCGCATCCTGGGACCGGCGTACAATCTTCCTTTGCCGATGCCGCCAAGGCGCCCAAGATGCCCGCACGAGCTTGGCCGACTTCGGCGCCTCCTTCTGTTACCGTGATAGCCGAAGGGTGGGCACTGCCCGCCAAAACCTAGGTGGCAATAATCTGCACGGATCCGTCGAAGTCGGCCATGACGCCTGCTCCAAGTTGGCCATCCCTGAAAGAGCCTGAAGCGTCAAGTGGCTCGCCTGGGTATTTTTGCGCGGGGTTTCTCCGGACAAGGCGTTGAGCCTTGTTAAAATTGAGTTGCTTGGGCGGAGGACAGGGCTCCGGCGGCAACCGAGA
>JAICIG010000142.1 GCA_025924495.1 Pirellulales bacterium
CAAACTTGCTGGACATGATGCTTCTCCTCCACAATGTTCACCAATTGTGCCCGCGACACTTGTCACGGCGACGTGTCGCAACGCTTGGGCAATTGAGATTCGCTAGATTGCAGCGCTCGTGCCCAAAGGCGAGCAGAAGGACGATCTCGGGCTCATTTGCCAGAAGTTCTTGAATATTAGGAACTTCGCGGATGTAAAAAAGACAAGGGCTAGGAAATGCTGGGCAATGTGTGAGTTTGGCGAGTTAGCTGGTCGTGATTGAGCTCGGTTCCGTTTGGCCAGCAGACAACCAAATCGGCGGCGAGATGTCCAGCGCTCGGCGCCAGCATTACTTGCCTTCGAGTTGCTGCAATACTTCCTTGCTGACGGTCTTGGCTCGCAGGTCGCCATAGATCACGCGGTAGCGGCCGTCGTCCAGCTTCCACCGCAGCAAGACGGCGTCGGCATCTTTGGCATCGACGGTTTTTCCGTAGTACGCGGCGTCGGAATTTTCCCGCAGGATCGTGTTCACCCTGGCAAAGCCGCGTACGGCCTGAAGGTAGCGGACATAATTGTCGCTCTTGAGTTGCTCTTCGGTCAGAGCCCCTTCGAATCCGAGCTGCTTGCGGATCTGTTGCGAGGTCACGTCGCCATAGACCATTTTCACGCGGGGGTAATGTCCATCGTTTAACTCGGCGTAGAGCTTGAGGCCCGCGGCGATCCGTTTCGATTGTTCTTCGACGGCAGGGGGCTGCGGAGAGTTGTCTGCGTAATCGGCCGGAGGCTTCGGATCGAACAGCTTCTCATCGAGGGGAACGTTCCACTGGAAATCCGTGTAGGTCAGCTTCGCCGAGACGCCAGCCATTGGCAGGTCGGCCTCAATCAGCAGGGGAAGCTTCGTGGTGCTGTCGACCCAGATGGCGAGCATGCCGGCCGGAATGCCGGAATCGACTTTCGTCACCGCGATCTCGAAGCCTTGCGCCGAACGACCGTCGATTTGCTTCTCGCCCAATTCGCGATCGGCCTGACCATGAAAACCGCCCAACTTCGAAACCAACAAAAGCGGAGAGACGGCGCCCAGGCGAGCAGGCAAGCGTTGGTATTTCCGCTGTCCGGGGTTAATTCGAATGCCTGGCTGACGGTAGGGAAAGACTTCGATGCCCGTAGGTTTTCCATCGGCGAAGTCTTCCATTCGCAGCGAGCCGGGAGTAATCCAATACACTTTCATCTCTGCGGCACGGCCCTCAAAGCTCTGTATAATTTTAAACGTATACGACTTCGCTTCGCTGACCGTCGCCGCCACCTGTTCCATGGCCGAGAGGGGGCGACCGGCGGAAAGGAACATCGCAACCAATAAAAACGCCGCCGCTAATCCAAAGCCGGAAAAAGCAATGCGCCGCTGCATGGGAATGCCTCCTAACCAGGTGCGAAAACGACAAAACGGTCCAATGTCGGCGATCGCTCGTTGGGCGGCCGCCGGTTGTTCAGAAAGAGCCGCCAGCAATCGATCACGGCCGAGGGCGTGTCCGCGATCGAAGCCAGCATGGGCTTCGGCAAGTCGTGAGGCGAGCGGCCGTAGGGAGTCGACTTTCGTTCGGCAGGCGTCACAGGCATCGAGATGATGCAAGCAGCAGCTTTCCGCAATCCCGAGCGCCGCGAGCACGGCCTGGTTGTCATTGAGGCAGTTCATGGTCTAGCTCCTTCGTTCCGCAAATTGATGCGCAGCCGTGCGGCCAATCGGCGGCAACCTCGCGCGAGCGCAGCATAAGCGCCCGATCGCGAAAGGTTCAGCAATTCAGCTGTTTGTCCGATGTCACGTTCCTGGAGGAAGAAAGCGTGAACGGCCAGACGCTCGGCTTCAGGCAATCGCATTAGCTCGGCGAGCAATCGTTCGGTCTCTTCCGCCTGTTCGACGGCGGCCGATCCCTCAGGGGCGGAGCCCGTAACAAGCGCCTGGTCGCCGACAAACTCGTGTCGATCGCGCCGCAGCTTGCGGCGATATTCGCTGCCGACCTGGCGGGCAATCGCCACCAACCAGGCGCCGAAACGATCGGGCTGCCGCAGTTGATTCAGTTTGCGGTACGCTCGCAAGAAACATTCTTGCGCGAGGTCGTGGACCGACGCATCGTCGTCGGCTGCGGGTCGCACCACTGCTCGCACCAGCCTGGCGTAACGGTCGTACAGGTCGGCAAACGCTTCACGATGGCCGTTCAGGGCTCGCGCGACAAGTTCGGCATCGGCGGGTGGCATGTTCGCGTGCATCATGTCCAACAGACTAGTGGCCGGCCGCGGCGATTCGTCCACAATAAACTTTCAGATTTCCCCTTTTCTGCCGCCGGGCCTGGCTTGCGGACGTCGGAGAGTCGGAGTTTGCTCCGCATTTGCCAGCTCTATCCTGCGTTTTGGCGCGAAGAATTGCATCTTGGGCTGGACGCCGTATCATGGCGATGGCAGAGAAAGGCGCCCGGCGCACGCGCCTGTCTTTGGAGCGTGCAGATTCGATCAATCACTTACTGTGAAGGGGAATTCGATGCGAGCTTCCATTCTCTTGGCCGCCTGGACCATTGCGGCGACCACTCTTCCCGCGGCTTCGCAAGCTGCCGAAAGCGCCGACCCGACCGGAACCTGGAAGTGGTCGGTAACGTTCAATGATCAAACGCGCGAGCTGACGCTCAAGCTCAAGCTTGAAGGAGACAAGCTCACTGGCGCCATGCTCGGACGCGACAATCAGGAAACGCCGATCGAAGACGCCAGCTTCAAGGATGATGAGGTCGCCTTTGCCGTCACGCGCGAGCGGAACGGGCAAAAGTTCACCATCAAGTACAAAGGCAAAGTGAGCGGCGACACCATCAAGGGCAAGAGCGAATTCGAACGTAACGGGGAAAAGCAATCTCGCGACTGGGAAGCCAAACGCGAGAAGAAGTAAGCCTTGCGACAGCGGCGGCTGGCGGAACTCGTGAGAATTCTGTCCGGAATCGATGCGGGCCGTGCTGCTGCACACCCGGTCCGTGACGACTGTTGATGATTCGTGCCGGTGGCGTCTGGTCGTACCTTCGTTGCCAGACGTCACCGGGCGTTGCGCTTATCTAATGAGGCATCGATGATGCACCACCTCGGCCGCGCCATCTTCGCGCTGGTTGGCATCTTCGCGACTTGCACTGCGTTTGCTGGCGAACCGCTCGTTCTCGAACTCTGGCCAGGGAAGGCGCCTGGCGATGTCGGCATCGAGGGGCAGGAAACAAATCGCACTTACGAGTCGTCCCTCATCGCCGGACCAACCCGGCTGATTACCAACGTCACCAAGCCGTCCATCACGATCTACCAACCGCCGAAAGAGAAAAACACCGGTACGGCGATGCTGATCTGTCCCGGCGGAGGCTACCACAACTTGTTCTGGGAACTCGAGGGAGAAGAGGTCGCAGCCTGGTTGAACTCGCTCGGTATGACTGGCATCATTCTCAAGTATCGTTGTCCGCGACGGCCGGGTGACGTCAAAGGAGAGCCGCCGCTCGGCCCGCTCATCGACGCGCAGCGGGCTGTGAGTCTTGTCCGCAGCCGGGCCGCCGAGTGGGGCATCGATCCTGAGCGCATCGGTATGGTCGGTTTTTCGGCAGGCGGCCATCTCGCGCTGGCCACGGCCACAAGTTTCGAGAAGCGGACGTATGAGCCGATCGACGCAGCCGATGAGGCGAGCTGTCGGCCCGATTTCGCCGTGCTGTGCTACTCCGGTTATCTGAAGGCCAACGACAAAGACGAAATCTCGCCGGGCATCCGCATTCCCCCCGGCACGCCGCCGATCTTTTTGGCCCATTCATCGGACGATTCGATCAGCAATCCCGAGCACAGCGTGATCATGTATCTGGCCTTGCGCCGCGCCGGCGTCCCCGCCGAGTTGCATGTCTTTGCCAGCGGCGAGCACGATTTTGGCGTGCGGCAGAACGAAAAGCTGCCTTCCAGTTGGACGCAGCTCTGCGTGCGTTGGCTCAAGAGCCAAGGTCTGCTGAAGGCGACGGCGAGCGAGTGACTGCTTGTGCAGCGAGGCGATGGTTTCGGACAATCGCCGTTCCACTGACAGGCGAGATACGAAAGAGCGCGCTGACGACAGACTTGGGCGCCATGCATTCGTCGGCGACGCGCCGACGTAGGCATGTTGCGGCTACGAAGGCGAGCATGCTTACCCGCTCGCTGACGCTCGCGTGAAAGCATGGCACCCAGCGAGGCGGTATCTATCTCCAAGCGGCCAGCCTCGCCGCGATATTGCCCGGCGGCGAGGATTGCGAACTACCGATTCAGCTCCATCTGCACCCGCGCCGTGATGTCGAAGCTTTGAAAACGGAGCGATTCCTCGTTGGAGTGCAGGGTGGTTTCCAGTGTCGTTGTGGCAGGCGTGGCGCAACCCGAGATCAGCGTTATCAGGAAGGCGAGCGCCCAAAGCAATCGCAAGACATGCTTGGATGATTTGTTGGCGAACATACGCGTCCTTTCGTGTGTAGGCGAACATGGGCTACGAAATTCAACGTGAAGCATGCGGCGTGCCACGGAGTTGATGGCCGCACGGATTGACTCCGAGAGTCAGGCGGCTCAATGCGTTAGCATGCAATCGGCCGGGTTCGCCGCCCATGAACGGCCGAGAACGATTGATCGCACCGATGCCAGAACGCAGGACCGTCAGGACGATGCGCGACCAATCCGCAGCCATCATTGGTAAGGCAGAATTCCTCAAGTCCACGCGGGTATCGGCCGATAAGGGCGCGGCAATCGAGAGCCCCCCGGGGTAATCGTTGCCGGCACGCGCGGCTTACGCTTCGACTGAAGCTTCGAGCCAGAAGGCGGTCGCATGCTAGCGATCACGGCGTGGTGCGGCTTCCGCGAAACGAGCCGTTTGTTTGTCAGTTTCGCGACTCGCATCTAAAGTGCACTCACAGCACTTGATCAGTCGCGCAGACGGCTCAGACAGCCCTTGTTCTGATAGGCAGAGCGAGGGCTTTATTTTTTTGCCCGACAGGCGGATTGCAGGTTTGCGCGCCGGCGCGAAGCTCCTAGCTTACCTGCGCGAAGGCGATTCACAACGAGTGGAGAATTAACCGTGGCGTCCGTGCTTGTCATTGATGACGATCGGTCGGTGCTGCATCTTTTCAAACAGATTTTCAAAGACACCGACGTCAGGCAATTGACGGCGAACACGGCGGCAGAGGGGCTGAAATTACTCGCCGACGAAAAGCCGGATGTCGTCGTGCTCGATATTATGTTGCCCGATCAGTCGGGGCTGGAAACGTTCCAGCAGATCGCGGCTCGCGATTCCAAGGTCCCTGTGATCTTCATCACGGCGGGGGGAACGAGCGACACGGCCATCGAGGCGATGAAACTCGGGGCCTACGATTACCTGCTGAAGCCGCTTGACCTTGCGAAAGTCCGTACGCTCGTGGAGCGAGCGCTGGAAATCCGCCGGTCGATGCACGTGCCGGTTCGCGTGCCTGAGGCGCCAATTTCTTCAGACGGCGACGGCGACATCTTCGTCGGTCGTTGCCCCGCCATGCAGGAAGTTTACAAAGCGATCGGACGCGCCGCGCCGCATAACGTCGCCGTTTTGATCCGCGGCGAGAGCGGGACAGGAAAGGAACTGGTCGCCCGCGCGCTGTACCATCACAGCCCGCGTTCGACCGCCAGCTATATGGCGGTCAACATCGCCGCCGTTCCCGAGACGTTGCTGGAAAGCGAACTGTTCGGACACGAGAAGGGAGCGTTCACCGGCGCCGACAGTAAACGCATTGGTCGATTCGAGCAATGCTCGGGCGGTACGCTGTTTCTTGATGAAGTCGGCGATATGACGCCGCTTGTGCAAAGCAAACTGCTGCGACTGCTGCAAGAACAGAAATTCGAACGAGTCGGCGGCAGCGAGACGATTACGACCGACGTGCGAATTCTCACGGCCACCAATCGAGACCTGGAGCAGATGGTCGCCGACGGGGAGTTTCGAGCCGACCTCTATTACCGGCTCAACGGCTACACGATCAAGTTGCCGCCCCTCAAAGATCGCGGCGACGATCTCGTCATCTTGCTGGAACACTTTCTGGCTCGTTTCGCTAAGAGCCTGGGGAAAAAGATCGAGGGCATTGCGCCCGAGGCCCTGGAATTGTTGACCAAGTACTCCTGGCCGGGAAATGTTCGCGAGCTGCAAGCCGTCGTGCGGCAAGCCCTGCTACATGCTTCCGGACCCGTCTTGCTGCCCGATTTTCTGCCGCAAGAGATCCGCGGCGGGCGGAAACGAATTGAGCCTGAACAACGCCCGCATTCCGACATGCACTCGATGGAGGAATTCATCGAAGCGGTTTTAGATTCGGACGGCGAGAACCTGTACGCCGACTCCCTGGCCATGCTGGAAAAGTACTTGTTCACGCGCGTCTTGAACAATACCCACGGCAACCAGTCTCAAGCCGCCAAGATGTTAGGCATTACTCGGGGCAGTCTGCGCAATAAAATTCGGCTGCTCAAAATCAATATTGGGCAAGTTATCACTGTGGAAGACGATGACGCCGACGGAGAGCCGGAGCCGCATGGAAACCCGGCGACTCATACAAGTGTTCCGCAGAACCACGGCGAATGAGCGGACGCCTTGGAAGCGCTCGAATGCGGTCCCGGCTCTTGGCGCTTCATAACAGCCTCTGCCCGTTTGTTACTCGCTCCCCCGGCCGCCCGTCTGGCTGATCTTCAAGCCGGCTGCCCCTAGGGCGGACTGACAAACAGCGTTCGGCGGGAACTTGAAGGCGCCCTCGCCGACGCGATCTTCCCCGCGAGCACTAGGCGACTCTTTGGCCGAGGTCGAGTACAATCGGCGCGCCTGCTGCCGCTGAACATCGCCCTCCAAGGAAACCCTGCCATGAAACTTCGCGTTGCATCCGGTTTGATTGTCCTCGCCTGGTTGTCGAGTGCGTCGGCCTTTGGCGCCGATTGGGCGCAATTCCGCGGTCCGGGCGGAATGGGCGTCAGCGATGAAAAGAATCTGCCGACGCATTGGTCGTCGAGCGAAAACATTGTCTGGAAAGTCGACTTGCCGGGGCTCGGTTCGTCGAGCCCGATCGTCGTCGGCGATCGCGTGTTTCTCACCTGCTACAGCGGTTACGGACTGGAGCCGAACGCGGGAGATCAGAAGAATCTGCGGCGCCACTTGCTCTCGTTCGATCGCCGCACGGGCAAGACGCTGTGGAGCAAGGAATTCGAGCCCAAGCTGCCCGAGCATAAATACCAAGGGGAGGGATCGTATCAAGGGTACGCCGGCAGCACGCCGACGAGCGACGGCGAACGACTGTACGTGTTCTTCGGCAAGTCGGGCGTGTTTTGCTTCGATCTCGACGGCAGCGAGTTGTGGCACGCCGAAGTGGGCGATGGCATCAATGGCTGGGGCTCGGGCGCCTCGCCTGTTTTGTTCGGCAAGCTGCTATTGATCAATGCGAGCGTCGAGAGCGGTTCGCTGATTGCTTTGGACAAACTGACCGGCAAGGAAGTCTGGCGGGCTGCCGGCATCCGCGCGGCCTGGGATACGCCGCTGTTGGTCGCCGGAAAAGATCGGACCGAGGCGATCGTCAGCGTCGAACCGCGGCTGCTGAGCTTTGACGCCAGCGACGGCAAACCGTTGTGGGCGGCCGATGGAGTGCATCGTTATGTCTGCCCGAGCGTGGTGTCGCACGACGGCGTGGTCTACGCCATCGGCGGAGGTCACACCTCGCTCGCCGTTCGCTTAGGCGGCAGCGGCGACGTCACGGCGTCGAACACCCTCTGGAAGCAGCAAAAAGGCTCGAACGTTTCCTCGCCTGTCTACCACGAAGGGCATCTCTATTGGGCCAGCGACAACGGCGGCTTTATCTGCTGCCAGAACGCCTCCACTGGCGAGACCATGTTTCAGGAACGGCTCGAACCGCGACCCGGCAACATCTGGTCGTCGGCGTTATTGGGCGACGGCAAGCTCTATTTTGCCTCGCAGCACAACGGGGCCTATGTAATTGCAGCCAAGCCGAAGTTCGAGTTGCTCGCTCACAATGTGCTTGCCGATGATGACAGCCGCGCCAACGCCACCCCGGCCATTAGCGGCGGCCGCCTATTCCTGCGCACGGACCGGGCGCTGTATTGCATTGGCAAGTAACCGACAGTCCGTGTTTGCTTCAAGCCGTCGCGTGGTCGATTTCAACCCATGATGGCTTGACGTGTGGCAAAAACCGCTGGTAATGCTGTGCTGATTGAGCCGCTTCAACTCCGACGTTTCCGGTCTCCCTTGTCCCCTTCGCCAGGCTTCGCCGCGGTCTTCGCTTTGCGGCGGCGATCTTGCGACAAGGAACGGTGCTGATCGTCGACTTCATTGAACTGGCCGGCGGAATTCCTGCGCACGTAGCGTTTGCTCGTGCCGGTATCGATCAACTCTCTCTTTTGCGATTTCTTCGTGGTCATGTGGGCCTCCTCGCGGTTATCAAAAAGCTCGTAACGCCAGAGCCTTGCACGATGCAAATGACATGCCCTTTTTGGTCCGCAACGGGTTGGCGGCGCGCTGTTTGCTAGCAGGTAAGCAAGCGAGCCGGCCCGATTTGAGCGGCTAACGACGATTGGCTACCCATGGGACTTATCGAATACCGACGCAAACGGAACTTCCGCGTTACCGCCGAGCCGCGGGGCGGGCGAGTCGCTGTTCACAAAAAGCTGAGCTTCGTAATCCAGAAGCATGCCGCGTCGCACTTGCATTACGATTTTCGCCTGGAGCTCGACGGAGTTCTCAAGAGTTGGGCCGTCCCCAAGGGACCGTCGCTCGACCCAGCGACCAAGCGGCTGGCGATGCACGTCGAAGACCACCCGCTGGAATATGGCGATTTCGAGGGCATTATCCCCGCAGGGGAATACGGCGGCGGCACGGTTCTGTTGTGGGATCGAGGAACCTGGGAGCCGGTCGGCGACGGCGAGAAAGGCTATCGCGACGGCAGTTTGAAATTCGTGCTGCACGGAGAGAAGCTGCAGGGCGGCTGGATGTTGGTGCGGCGCGGAGGCCGACGCGGAGACCCGAATGAACGGCATTGGTTCCTGTTCAAGGAGCGCGATGAATCCGCCGACCCGGACGTGGAGATCACCGCTGAGCAGCCGCTGAGCGTCGCCACGGGGCGCGATCTCGACGAGATCGCCGAGGAGGCCGACCGAGTTTGGGGGCCGAACGGCGAGGCGCCAAAGCGGCGTCGCGCGAAAGGAAAACGAGCGACCAGTCGCAATCGCAGCGTCGGCGCTGCCAAGGACAAGACGCCAAGCCATGCCAGCCAGAACGGCCGCCGCCCACGAACGAAAGCTACAAAGAAGGTTTCTGCCCGTACGAGACAGCGAGCGACCGCCACGCGCGCCAAACTCAAGCAAGCGCTGAAGCGCCTGAAGGCGAAACGGGCGCCGCTGCCCGGCAAGGCGGAAGTTCAGCTAGCGACGCTCGCCAAGGATGTCCCTGCCGGCGACGACTGGATGCACGAAATCAAGCTGGACGGCTACCGCATGCTGTGCCGAATCGACAAGGGCAAGGTGCGCTTCATCAGTCGCAACGGTCGCGATTGGACCGAAAAATTTCCGACATTGGCGGCGGCGGCCGCGGAACTGCCGATCGATAACGCCATTCTCGACGGCGAGGTGGTGGTCATCGAGCGCGACGGGACCACCAGTTTTCAGGCGTTGCAAAATGCGTTTCAGTCCGGCAGCGAATCGACCTTTCTGTACTATGCCTTCGATCTGCTCCATCTCGATGGCTACGACTTGCGGCCGGCGCCGATCGAAGAGCGAAAGGAAACGCTGCGCATGCTGATGCCGGCCGAAGGGCCGTTCCATTACGGCGATCATGTGATTGGCAGCGGCTCGGAATTTCTTGCCGAAGCGGCTCGACTGCATTTGGAGGGGATCGTTTCCAAACGCCTCGGCCGGCCGTATTCGCCCGGCAGAAGCCTCGACTGGCTTAAGGTGAAGTGCTCCTTGCGCGAGGAATTCGTGATCGGCGGGTTTACCAAACCCGGCGGCAGCCGCCGTTATTTCGGGGCGCTGTTGTTGGGCTATTACGACCGCAAGCATCGCCTGATCTACGCCGGGCGCGTCGGCACAGGTTTTGGAGAGCGCACGCTTGCCGAGTTGCATGGCCGCTTGACAGAGTTAGTGCAGGAAAAATCCCCATTCGCCGATCTCTCCGGCAATACCGGACAGGCGCGGGGAGTCGCCTGGGTCAAACCGTCGCTGGTGGCGCAGATCGAGTTTTCCAATTGGACCAACGAGCGTCAATTGCGGCATCCCTCGTTTCAAGGACTTCGCGAAGATAAGCCGGCGAAAGAAGTCGTTCGCGACGATCCGATCTCCCTGCCGGCTATTGAATCGACCAAGAAAGCTGCAGCGATGTCAAAGCGTAAAAGCGCCAGTCGGCCCGCCGCCGGAAAGCAGAGCGGCGCCCGTGGTTCTGCCGTAAGCTCGGTCGAAGCCGAGGTGGCCGGCGTGCGGCTTTCGCATCCCGACAAGGTGCTCTACCCGAACGCCGGCGTCACCAAGCTCGATTTGGCGCAATATTACGAGCGGATCGCCGAGTGGATGCTGCCTCACGTGGAGAACCGGCTATTGGCGCTGGTTCGCTGTCCCGGCGGCAGAAAGAGCAATTGCTTTTTCCAAAAACATCCCGGCGATGGAGTGTTTGAGCATTTTCGCCAGTTTCCCGTGACCGAGAAACATAAGACCGAGAACTATCTGTCGATCGACGATCTGGCAGGCCTTGTTTCCCTGGTTCAGATGGGCGTCCTGGAGATTCACATCTGGGGATCGCAGGTCGACGACATTGAAAAGCCGGACCGGCTGATCTTCGATCTCGATCCCGACCCCGCCGTCGAATGGGCCGAGGTCGTCGCCGCGGCCAAAGAAGTGCGGTCGCTGCTCGAGGAGCTCGAATTGGTTTCATTCGTCAAGACGACTGGCGGCAAGGGGCTGCACATCGTCGTGCCGGTGCGGCGGCGCAGCGACTGGGCCGATGCGAAAAGTTTCTGTCGGGCCGTGGCCGACTTCCTCGTGGCCGCGGCGCCCGATCGCTATATCGCCACGATGAGCAAAGCCGCGCGCAAGGGAAAGATTTTTATCGACTACCTGCGCAACGACCGCGGGGCGACGTCGATCGCGCCTTATTCGACGCGCGCTCGCGACGGCGCGACCGTCAGCGTTCCGATTGCATGGGAAGAGCTGAGCGGCCGCATGAAGTCGGATCACTTCAATATCCACAATCTGCCCGCTCGCTTGTCGCGACTGAAGACCGATCCGTGGGCCGAGATTGTCAGCGTGAAACAATCGATCAAGGCGTCGATGGCGCGGAGTTTAAAATCCGTGCGAGCGGGCGTCTAGCGGCGGACGCCTGACTCGCTTGGGGAGAGCTCGGGCGACTTAGAAGCGATCGAAAGAGACTGCATGCCAGCCAGCAATGCAAAAGTCGCCGATCTCTTGCGTCGTTATGCCGGCGTACTGGCTTTAGAGGGAGTCGATCGATTTAAAGTCAAAGCGTACCGTCGTGCCGCCGACACCTTGGAAGCCATCCAGTCCGACGTGTCGAAGCTGATTGCCAGCGGAGAAGATTTGCAGCAATTGCCGGGCATCGGCAAGGCGATCAGCGCCAAGATTGAGGACATCGTCCGCACCGGCAAGCTCCCTCAGCTTGAGAAGGCGACAGCCAAGCTCGCGCCGGAACTGGTGGAATTGGCGGGCCGTCCCGCGCTCGATCCGAAAAAAGTGATGCGGGCGTACAAAAAGCTGGGCATCAACAGCCTGGCCGAGTTGCAACAGCGGCTCGATTCCGGCGAAGTACGCGAAGCTCTGGGCGCTCGCATGGAGTTTCATCTTCGCCAGGGGCTCGATGATCGACCGCGCCTGCTATTGTGGGCCGCCGAAAAGTTGGCGGTGCAGGTTGAAGAGTTTCTGAATTCGATGCCGGCGGTAAGCCGCGTCGCACGGGTCGGCAGCCTGCGTAGACTGCAGGAAACGGTCGGCGATTTGAATTTTCTGGTCGCTGGAGAATCGCCGCGGAAAATCTTCCAAGGTTTTGCAGAGTTCGGCGCCGTGCAATCCTCCGCGGCGCAAGGCAAGCACGAAATGCGGTTCACGCTTTCGGCCGACCGCAGCGTCAGCCTGTCGTGGTCCCCGCTTGAGTTCTGGGGAGCGGCCTTGCTGCTCCACACCGGTTCGGCCGCGCATCTAGCCGAGTTGTCGAAACGTGCCGCGAAGAAACGGTTCCGCCTGACTGCCGAAGCCAAGGCCGCCGCCGATCTCGACGAGCCGGCGATTTACCGCAAGCATGGCCTGGAATTCATTGAGCCGGAACTGCGCGAAGGCAGCGGCGAGATCGAAGCCGCCGCGCAGGGGCGGTTGCCTCGCCTGGTCGGCCTGGACGACCTGCGAGGCGATCTGCACATGCACACCACGGCCAGCGACGGCGCGAACTCGCTGGCCGAGATGGCAGCCGCCGCGAAAGAGCGCGGTTACGAATACATCGCCATCACCGACCATTCGCAGTCGCTGAAGATCACCAACGGGCTGAGCGAGAAGCGGCTGTTCGCCCACATCAAGGCGATCGACAAGCTCAACGCCCGGCTGAAAGGGCTCACGATCCTGAAATCGGCCGAGGTCGACATTCTGGAGGACGGCAGCCTCGATTACTCCGACGCGGCGCTCAAGGAACTCGATCTAACGATTTGCTCGATTCATTCGCGCTTTGCCCTGGACAAGCAGCGGCAAACGGAACGAATTCTGCGGGCCATGGACAATCCTTACTTCAACTTCCTCGGCCATGCCACCGGCCGGCTGCTGCTCAAGCGAGAGGGATACGAGGTGGATATGGAAAGGATCATGGAACACGCCAAAGACCGCGGCTGCTTTTTCGAAATCAATTCGAGCCCCGACCGGCTCGATCTCTCCGCCGAACATGCCAGGCTGGCGAAACAGCGCGGCATCAAAATCGCCATCAACACCGACGCTCACAGCACGTCGGAACTTCGCTTCATGTCCGCCGGCATCAACCAGGCCCGCCGCGGTTGGCTCGAACCCGCCGACGTGCTCAACGCTTTACCGCTCGGACGCCTCAAAAGGCAGTTGCGACGGTGAACGCGGTAGTTTCGGCATAGCAGAGCGGCACACCTTGGGCCCACAAAGTAGCAGGCATACTCCATATGCCGCCCGCCGAATTGCGAATCCGCTTTGCACGTTAATCATGCAAGGACCGCTATCAGCTTCATTCCTCCTGCGGAACGGCACATGGAATGTGCCTGCGACTTTGCGCAAGCTGGAGCAGAGGTCATGAGACTTTTCATGGATGCGGCGCCAGCAGGCTGAGTGCTCAAAAAAGCTGTCGCCAATCAGGAACTGTACCCTCAGAGCCTTGCTCTCGCCGTGCACCGCCCAGCCCTCGCAACGGCCGCAAGATTGTCGCTTTTCGCTCCCGCGAAAAGTACGCTTGATTCGCATTTCTGCAACGCAATCGGCGAGCCGGAGCGCCAGCCACCGTTGGCTGCCTGGTGCGACCCAGGTTTGGATCCCATTACTCACCGCGAAGCGGCGTAACCCTGATGTCAGTCAGGCGATAACCCGAGTTCCACGTCTCCAAATAAATTCGGTCCTTGTAAGGCGCCTCGCCTGATCGGCCCAACCGGTTCACATCGCCGCTCCACTCCACGAGCGGTTTCTCATCGCATAAAGCGCGAACCGAATTCTTTTGCACGATGATCCTAATTGCATGAGGCTTGCCGTCGCCGAAGATCGAGGCTTCGCGTTTGCTCTCGTTGGCATCGATATTCTTGCCGTCAATCGTTTGCAAACCCGGCAACGTCCCCTGATAACCATCGAGAACCACGGTCGCTTGCGCGCCGACAATGGGCAGCGTGAACGCCAATGAGTCTCCGCCTGTGACTCGCTGAGCAACGGCCTCGAGTTGGTAATCCGCAGGCACGATTACGGGAAGTTGCAATATGCCCGCGCCAGCGCCGGGCGAGACAAGCGAACTGCCGTCGTACTGCCAATCGCCGTGCAGCCGGTCGCGATCGAGCGTGATGGATCCAATTGCGTCAATAGGATCCGACGAATCGCTGGCAATCCGCACGGGCGATGTCTCAGGCGCCAGCGGCGTAAGCTCGACTTTCGTAATCCGCAGCGGCCTGCTGTATGATTGCAGATAAAGCCGTCTTGGATCGGGAACTTCCCAGCTCTTTGGTAGCGAAAACGTGCGAGGATCGCCGGACCAACGGATGATTTCGGCGCCGTCGCGCAAGACCCGCACGCTCGTGGGGCGCACGACATACGTGAGCGTGTTGGGCCGACCTTGTTCAAGCATGTACACGCGCCGCCAACTCTTGGTCGGATTTTTGTCTTCCATTTGCCATGCGCCATCGACAAGACTCAGGCCGGCGGTGGCCACGGCGCCGTCGACGGTGGCGAGTACCTGGCGGCCGCCTACCACCAGGCCGGCGCTGACGTCGCGAATTTCACCGTCGCTTTCCACGACAACCGTCAGCGCGTAGTCGCTAGGCACTTCAAACGGAATCTGGATTCGAGCCGCGACCTCGGCCGGGGCCAGCAAGTGGTCGCCTTGCGCCGCCCACTTGCCGTAGACCACGTCTCGTTTCACGTCGATGAGCTTCAATAAATCGACGTTCGGCCCTGCCGGCTGGGGCAAGCGCGATTCGATCGTTAATAATTGCGAGTTCCAGGCGTAATTGAAATGGTCGCCCGTCGCATTTCGATACCGCACCCAAAGCACCTTGAAGGCGCCGGAATGGATGCCGCTGCTGGCCAGCTCGGCGGCCGTCGCAGCGGCAAACTGATCGGTGGCTACGCACAGCCGCCCATCACGCACGTGCGGTTGTAGTTGCGGCAGCACGTCGACAAACGTGTTGCCGGCGCCAAAACGAGCTTCGAGCAGCTCGAATCCATCGGCTGCCGTAGGAGGAGCAAGCGCGCGGCCATCGAGGTAAACAAAATAGGAATCAAAGTATTCGGCCTTGTACGGTTTGCCTCGCAATCGATACGCCAGGCGCAACGTCTTGGCGCCTTGTAGTGCATTCTCCGGCGCGCCGAACAGATCGGACCACACGATCATCATCAGCCGGTTGTTTTCGACCAGGCGGCGAACGCCGTCGGTGACGTCTAACGACTTATCGCCGGCGCTCCAAACCGCCTCGGAAATGGTTAACTCCGCGCGTGAAGCATCTGCGGCCAGGTCGACGGGCTTTACGGACGGAGCCGCCACGGGCGAAGGCTGGGCGGTATTCTTTCCAAGCGAATTCGAGGAGTTGGTCAGTTTGTTTTTGTCCGAGACGGTCGCCGTCGGTTTGGCGCCTGGCGACTCAGCCGCGACGCTCGGCGCCGCCGGCTTGCTGCCGCCGCCGGGCGACCGAATGACCAAAGCCAAGATCACGATCGCGACGCAAAGCGAGATGCCGACCGCCGCGAGGACTGCCGGCTGCTGCCAGAGAGTAGGTTTCGAAGGCCTTTTTGCCAGGACCGACGGCGCTTTCGTCGCCGAAGGGGGCACAATGAATGCCGGCGGCTCGTTCTCTGAGAATGGCCCGGCTGGTGGCACGGGGAGAGGCAACGGCATCGCAACGCGCCCGGTCGTTGGCATCGGGGCCTGTCCAGTCGGCGCACTATTCAACTTCTCCCGCAGTTGGCGATCGTATTCCGCCTTTTTCTGCGGATTCAGCAAGCAGAGCTTCGCCGCGCTCAACTCATTGAGAATTCGCTGCGAGATCGCCGAGTTCTGGCCCGTCTGAAATGTGCGGGCATGGGCCATCCGCTGATCCGCAGCGCTTTCGATCACGTCCGCATCGCTCTCAAACAGTTCGATCGCCAGCAACCGGTAATGATTCGGCGGCTGATCCTTGGGCGGAATGCCCAGCCACTTATAGTACGGATCGAAATCGGCCATAAATCTCCGCAGTGCAACGCATCGCTCAAACAACGATTCGTAGCGAATTCTCGCCGATTGTGTTGGTTAGCTCAAGCCTCGATCGGGTCTCAATGACTCAAAGTAGCAGGCATACTCCGTATGCCGTCCGCCGAATCGCGAATCCGCTTCGCACGTTAATCCTGCAAGGACCTCTATCAGCTTCATTCTCCTGCGGAACGCCAAAGTAGCAGGCATACTCCGTATGCCGTCCGCCGCAGCGCCAACTTGCTCCCGGCGCTAATCCTGCAAGAACCGCGACGAGCTTCATTACTCCTGCGGAACGGCACATGGAATGTGCCTGCGACTCTGTGCGACATGTCGCAGAAGTCATGAGACCTTTCGATGCGGCGGTCGCAGCCCTACTGCTAAAAATAGTTGTCGCCAATCAGGAGCTTCGCGCCCAGACCATCGCTCTTGCCGTGCACCGCCCAGCCGCTCGCAGCGGCCGCACGATTGTCGCTTTTCGCTCCCGCGAAAAGTACGCTACTTTTGCGGGACGAAAGACGACTATGGCCTTATCCTTTGTTTGCGGTCTTGCTCCGTTAGGCGGTACGATTTTGAAGTGACTCATCGCTGCACATAACGGGGCAGTCGCGGCAGAATCAGCGCATGCAAACTCCGCATATCTACTACGACGCGGCGCTCATTAGCGTCGAGCTTATCTGCGACGAATGTCGGGAGTGCTGCCTCGATTACTATGATCTGGTCGCTGGACCATGGCCGCCATCCGAGCTGCGGCC
>JAICIG010000143.1 GCA_025924495.1 Pirellulales bacterium
TACGGGCCAAGGCTGCGACCCGACCTGGCGATGTCGATCTGGGCCGCGGCAATCGAGTCGGGCCGGAGTTTGCCGCTCTTTGGCGACGGTACGATGAAACGGGATTTCACCCACGTGAGCGATATCTGCGCCGGTTTATTGGCGGCGCTCGTGAAACCGGACGTGATCGGCGAGGCAATTAACCTTGGTCACTCCGAACCGATCGCTATGCGCGATGTAATCGAGGCACTAACCCAGGCGATCGGCAAATCGGCCCACATCGATCGCCAGCCCGAGAAGGCCGGCGACATGCCGATCACCTGCGCCGATCTGACCAAAGCCCGGCGACTGCTAGCTTATGAGCCGCGCGTGCCCTTCACTGAAGGCGTGCGCGAGTTTGTCGAGTGGCGGAAGAAGAGTAGACGGTAAACGGCAGGCAGCAGACAGGGACTGAAGCTTGAGCGTCCCTGTCTGCCGGCTTTCTGCTCGCCTTATTTCTCGCCGAGCAAGTCCGCCACTTTCGGCTCAATCGACTCGGCCCAAATCTCGTAGCCCTTGGGACTGAGATGCAGGAGATCGGGCATGATTTCTTTGGACAGCGTGCCGTCTTCGTTCAAGAATTTCTTGGAGATGTCGAGGTAGAAGATGTTTTTGCCATCTTCGACATTCTTGGCGATTTCGTTGGCGGCGATGTTGACCTGCCGCTTCGGGTCAGAGGGGTCGGCCCCGCGCGGGAAGATTCCCAACAGCAGAATCTTCGTCTCGGGCAGTTTGGCTCGCAGCTTCTCGACGATCGCCTTGATGCCGGCGGCAATGTCGTCTGAGGAGTCCGTGCCCGAATTGTTGGTGGCGATCATGATCACCGCCAGCTTCGGCTTGATGCCATCGATGTTGCCATGATCCAGCCGATACAGCACGTGCTGAGTGCGGTCGCCGCCGATTCCTGCGTTCATGGCCTTGCGCTCGCCATAGTACTTCTGCCACACGTCTTTACCCGCGCCCATCCAGCCTTGGGTAATCGAGTCGCCAATGAAGAGCAGATTGACATCCCCTTCTTTCGCACGGGCGTTGATTTGCTCCTGTCGCTTCTTCCACCCTTGATCTTCTCTGGGGACCGGTGTTGTCGTGGCGGGGTCCGCAGCGCGAGCTAGCCCGGGGGCGATCGCGGCGGCGAACAACAACCCGGCGGTCCATTTCAATCGGTTGCGAATCATGCTGAGGACTCCAGAGGTTACTAGAAGGCGATGAGGTTTCCATTCAAACCGTTAGTTAACGGCGGGCTTTTAGGATAATGCCGGCCATAGCGGATGCAAGGCGCAAGACCGCCGCGGCGCGCGTCGATCGAGGAATCCGGGAACTAAACGCAACAAGCGGTTGGCGAACGAGCCCATTTGCCATCGTGTGCGATAGCGTGACCTACAGTTGATCGCGGCAGCGATCCGCGATCGTTCCGTTCGTCCCCGCATACCACCTGCCACCTACTACCTGCCCCTGACTGTCTTATGCGAACCAAACGACTTGGAGTCTTAACCAGCGGCGGCGATTGCCCGGGGCTGAATGCCGTGATCCGCGGCGTCGTGAAATCGGCCGAGCAATTGGGTTACGATTGCGTCGGCTTCCTGCGCGGCTACGAGGGGCTGGTCGATCCGGTCAGCTATCTGCCGCTGAACCACAAGAATACCTCCGGCATTCTCACCCAGGGCGGCACCATCCTGGGCAGCACCAACCATGGACGGTTTGCCGCCACGCGAGGCGAGGACCAACGCGTCGATCTCGATGTCGAACTCCTGGCCGGGGTCCAGGTGACCGTCGAACAACTCGGCCTGTCGGGGTTGATTTGCGTCGGCGGCGACGGCTCGCTCGCCATCGCTCAACAATTTCACGATTTCGGCATTCCGGTCGTGGGCGTGCCGAAGACGATCGACAATGACCTGTCCGCGACGGCCTATACGTTCGGGTTCGATAGCGCCGTGGCCTGCGCCACCGATGCACTCGATCGATTGCATACCACGGCCGCTTCCCACGAGCGAATCATGGTGTTGGAAGTCATGGGCCGGCACGCCGGCTGGATTGCCCTGCATGCAGGGATTGCCGGCGGCGGCGATGTGATCTTGATTCCGGAAATCGCCTGGAAATTCGAGCACGTCTGCGACAAGATCATGAAACGCGACCGCCACGGCAAGCGTTTCACGATTGTGGTCGTCGCCGAGGGAGCGCACCTGCCCGACGGCGATTTTGTAACTCAGGAACGTCGGCATGAATCGCGTCAGGCGCGGCTGGGCGGCATTGGCAATGTCGTCGCTGCCGAGATTCAACAGCGTCTGCACCGCGAAACTCGCTGCGTCGTGTTGGGGCATCTGCAACGCGGCGGCCCGCCGACCACGTTCGATCGGGTCTTGGCCACGCAGTTCGGCGCGCACGCCGTACGGTTGGTCCATCACGGTGATTTCGGACAGATGGTCTGTTTCCACCCGCCGCAAATCGACAGCGTGCATATCAAAGACGCCGTCAGCAAATTGAGCAAGGTCGATCCGAAAAGCTCGGCGGTGCAAGCGGCAAGGGCGCTTGGCATCAGTTTCGGGGATTGCCCGAAAACGGCCAGCCCATTCGTCGACCATCACGATCAGGCGGCTGAGAAGCAACTGGAACTGACCGGCATCTCCGGGTGAGTTGCGCGGCCTTCTTCGTCTTAGGCAATCGTTGACGCGAGCGCGAAGCGCAGCCCCGCTGTGTTTTCACCCATGATTTCGCAGCCCAAGTAAGCGGCGGGGCTGCGTTCCGCGCTCGCAAAGAAATGCCGAAAGATAGCGGACGATTGGCATTTCAGTTTGGCCGCTTACTGCCGTTCGGGCGATGCCGTCGCACAGAATAGTCAACGATCGCTTGAAAAAGCGATCCGCTTTCCGTCGGGCGACCAGGCCGGATCGCTGTTGCGACGCGTGACTTGACCTGACAACAACTGCGGGGCCTTGTCGGAACCAAGCTCCAGCAGATGGAGACGCTCACCCTCGTTTGTGTGAAACCAGAACACGATTCGCTTGCCATCCGGCGACCAATCTGGATGCCAACCGACCACGCCTTGGGCCAGCACTTGGGGCATGGCATCCGCCGCTGCATCGACCAGCGCCAGCTCTCCCTTTCCCCCTTGAAACGGCTTACCGTTCTTGTAGCCGATGAAAACCAGCCGCTTACCGTCGGGCGACCAACTGGCGCCGATCAGATAGCTGTAGCCGCGCCCCAGCACCCGCGTGCGCTCTGAAGTAATGACGTCCCAGACGTACAAGCTGGGAAAGCCCTCGTGCTCGCTGAGATAAACGATCTTCTCGCCGTCGGGCGACCAGCGCGGGCGTTTGCCGTCGCAGAGACGGTCGCGCCCTTGCCCGTCTGCGTTCATGATGTAAATGCCTCGCTTATCGCCATGTGGGACGTAGAACAAGATTTGCGAATCGTCGGGCGACCAGCTCGGGAGATCGCCCAGGCCAAGATCCAGCGGCTTACTGTCTTCGCCAAGGGTCTCGGTAAAGATCCTGATATTCGTACCTTGGCGGCTGCGCGGCATGCCTACATAGGCCAGCCGCTTGCCATCATGCGACCAGGCGGCCGAACCCAGCCAGAGATCGTCTTTGTGGCTGACTTTTACAGAGTTGCCGCCATCGGCGTCCATGACGAAGATCGCCGAGGCGGATTGAGCGAGCGCCGGCAAGGCCGCCGCAAGTTGAAGAAGGAAGGCGCTCAACGCTAACGCGCGCACGATCGTGCAAGACGACATTGCTTGGCCCCCGCGGCGATGAAAACGGCGAACCGGATGACGCCTCCGATTCGCCGATTGCTTGCTATTACGCTTTCAGATCAGCGCGACGTAACATTTGCGCCCTGGGACGCAAAGCTTGCGCTCGGCAAAGCCGTCGTCGGGGCCGAGCATGCCTTGCGTCTGGTTGCACCAGCAGTGGCCGTCGCCCATCTGGCCGTCATCGACCGCAGGGTTCATCGTGCCGCTGACGTACATGCCTTTGGAACGCAAAAAGCGGCACGCGGGTTGATCGCCGCCAAGATTGTCGGCGGGCTGCTTATCGAGATTCATCGGCATCTTAGAATCCTCCCGTTTCCAATCCGGCGGCCAGCATGATGGCGCGCTGGACGGCCGCTCGGGCCAGTTGCACCTTGTAAGCGTTCTCCGACAATGGCGTAGCCGCGGCCACCGCCGCTTCGCCCGCGGCGCGCGCCGTCTCTTCGTTGACTGGGCGGCCCACAATCGCGTTGACGGCGTCGAGTGAATACCAGGGAATCGGCGCGACATGTCCCAACACAATGCTGGCTTCGCTGACCACGCCGCCCGAGATGCGGAGCGCCGCAGCGGCGCTAGCCAGCGGGTAGTCGGGGCCTTCGCCATGACGGACTTCGTAGATGGCGTTGCCCAAGCCGTTGCTCGCCGGCAGCAAAATGTGCGTGAGGAATTGGTTAGGCGCCAAAATGTGCTCGCGCTGGCCCTCGTGCCGCGGCGTGCGGAAGAACGTCTCCAGCGGAACGAGCGTTTCGTCGCCGTCGCCTGGACCGATGATCCGCACCCGCGCTGCGAGCGCGATCAGCGCCGGCGCCAGCCGCGAAGGATGCACGAATTTGGCGGGCCCCGAGTTGCCGAAAATGGCGTGGTAGCGATTGTCCCCCTCGGCGACCAGGCGGCCAGCCTGAGCCAGCGCGCCAAAGCCGTTGCGGAAATACCAGCAACGCGGGCGCTGGCACAGTTCGCCCCCCAGCGTGCCCTGGTTTTGCAACTGCATGCTGTTGATGCCGCGAATGGCCTGCTTAATCGACGGATAAGCATCGAGTTCCGGCGCTTCGAGCAATTCCGCCAGCGTCGTGGCGCTGCCGATGGTCACGCCGAGCGAATCGGCGGAGATGCCCTTGAGCGACGGAATCTCCATGATGTTAACGATGCGGTCGGGCGTAACGAGCATCTGCTTCATCAGCCCGATCAAGTCGGTCCCGCCGGCCAGAATTTCGGATTGCCCCGGTTCCCCGGAAAGCATCTCCAGCGCCTCGGTCTCGTGTTCGGGCGCGACGTAGTCGAAAGCTTTCATCAGGCCTTACCTCCTTTCGCCAGAGCGTCCAAGACACGTTTGGGGATGAGCGGCAACACGGGAACGCGCACGCCCAGGGCGTTACAGACTGCGTTCGAAATGGCGGCGCCCGGACTGATGACCGGCGGTTCGCCCAAACCGACCACGCCGCGTTTGTACTCGTCTTCCGGCTGGTGCAGTTCGACGATGATTTCGCCAATGTCGCCCAAGCGAGGCAACTTGTAATCTGCCAACTCGCAGTTCAAGAAGGCTCCGGTCTTGGGATCCATGATTCGTTCTTCGAACAATGAATAGGCGATGCCCATGATCACGGCGCCGTAGATTTGGCTTTTCGCGGTCCGTGGACTAACAACTAGCCCCATGTCCTGCACGGCGACGAATTTCTTCATCTTGATCACGCCCGTGTCGCGGTCGACGGCCACTTCGGCCATTTGCACGCCGCCCACTTGGGAACTGGACAACGGGCTTTCTTCCGCGCCGCGTTGAAACTTGCCTTGCACTTCCAGCGGCTGCATGCCGAGCAAGCCGCAAGCTTCCTTCCAGCTCAGGCTCTTCTTGGAGTCGTCGGCGACCTGGATGCGGCCTGCTTTTGCTACCAATGAGTCGGCTTCGACGCCGAGCTTCTTGGCGACCTTCTCGCACAACTGCCGCAGAGCGTCTTGCGCGGCGCGGCGGTTCGATTCGCTCACCCCGCCGATCGTCGTACTGCCGCCCGAGGGACCGCTGTTGGGATACTTCGAGCTGCCGATGTTTACCTTCACGGCCGAGATCGGCAAACCAAAAGTTTCCGCGACGACTGCGGCAATCGCGGTTCGCGTGCCGGTGCCGAGATCCTGGCTGCCGAGCGACGTTTCCACGCCGCCGTCGGGATGAATCTTGAGCAGGCAGGTTGAGTTATGGCCGCCGCCGCCCCATGTGTGCAGCGCCATGCCGAGCCCGGTGACGATCGACCCTTGCGCCTTGCCCTTGCCGTGCGGATGCCACTTGGCTTTCCAGTCCATGAGCTTGGCCGCGATTTCCATCTGCTCGCGATAGGTGGCCGCCATGCTGTGCGCGCCCTTCTTGGGCGAAACGCTATCCAGATTTCGCAGGAAGACATCGTAGCTATCGATGCCCAGCTTCGCCGCGATGTCGTCATAGGCGGTCTGCGTCATTGCGCACGCTTGCGGATGATTCGGCGCACGCCAGGCCCGGTCGGGACCGGTATCGGTGACAATCGTGGTTTGTTTGCGGCGACGATTCTTCGGATCGAAGACGTAGGGAATGACCGTCTGGCTGACGCCGCCGGCCTTCGGGCCGCTGGTTCCCCAGTGATGAGAATCCCAAACTGTGACGACGCCGTTTTTGTCGGCCCCGACCTTGGCCTTGAGATACCCGCTCGGTCGGCAGCCGGCGACTTTCAACTCCTGGTCGCGATCGAGCATCAACTTGACTGCCCGGCCCGTCTCTTTGGCGATTTGAGCCGCCATGACGCCCCAGGCGTCGGCCGCGAACTTACTGCCGAACCCGCCGCCGATGAAATCGCAATGCACCTCGACGTCGTCAGCCGTAATCTTGAGCGGGTCGGCGAATTGGCCCGCCGTGCCCGAGACGTTCTGCGTCGAAAGGTGGGCGATCAATTTGTCCCCCCTCCACTCGCAGGTCGAGCCGTGCGGCTCGAGGCACATGTGCGTAATGACGTTGATGCCGTAATAGCCTTCAACGACGATCGCGGCCTCTTTTAATAGCCGCTCGATCTCCTTGCCGGCGAACTCGTCTTCGTCGATATCTTCATCGGGTTCGCGTTCGAGTTGCGTGTTCTCGCCGCCCGATGCCGTGCGCTTGGCCTTTTCCGCGGCGGCCAGATCTTCTTCGTCGACGAACACGTCAAGCATTTCATACTCGACCTTGATCTTCTTGAGCGCCTCGGCGGCAGCCCCTTCCGTATCGGCCGCTACGCATGCCAAGGCGTCGCCTTGCCAGCGGATTTCGTTGCCCGGCTCTTTCATTGTTTTGACGGCGCGCACGCCGGGCATGGTTTCAGCGCCGCTCGTGTCGATCGCCTTGATGCGGCAATGGGCGTGCGGGCAACCGAGCAACTTAGCGAACAGCATGCCCTTGCGATTGATGTCGTAAGAATATTTGGCGACGCCGGTAGCCTTCTCCAGGCCGTCGATACGGTCGTGTTCCTTGCCGATAACCGTCGCCGTGCCGAACTTGGGCCAGCTATATTCAGCCATTACTTGCCTCCTTTCACGACTTCCAGGGCCGCATCGATCACGTTGGCGTAGGTCCCGCAACGGCAGATATTGCCGTTGAGCCCCTCACGAATCTCCTTCTCAGTGGCCTTCGGATTCTTATCGAGGAAGGCCCGCACGGCGACGACGAAGCCGGGAGTGCAGAAGCCGCACTGCATGGCGTCGTGATGCACGAAAGCGACCGGCACGGCGTCGGGCTGCTTGCCGCCGAGGCTTTCGACCGTTTGGATCTTTTTCTTGGTGCAAGCTACGGCGAACAACGTATTGGCGCTAACCGGCTTGCCGTCGACGAGCACCGTGCAGGCGCCGCTCGTCTCGTCGATGCTGACCGGCTTGGCGCCGGTCAGGTCGAGTTGGTATCGCAAGGCATCGAGCAACGTGGTGCGAGTTTCTACCTCGACCTCGTGCGTTTTGCCGTTAACGTCGAGTTTGATCTTCGTTGGCGCCTTGCCGCTGACGACCTGCGACTTTTTTTCATCCGCAGCGTCGGCTAGACCCGGCCCGGCGGCCACGGCGCTGACTGCGGCGGCCGCGCCCGAACCTTTCAGAAATGCGCGGCGGCTGACGCCGGCGTTCGGCCGCGAAAGAGGAGCTGAATCCTTCATCGCAACGACCTCCAGAGGGAGATTCACAGTGGGTGACTCAATCGGCCCGCGCCGCGATTGTAGCGGTTCCGGGGACAAGAGCAACTAAATGTGAAATCCGGAATGCGGAATTTGGGAGGGATGAGTTTTCGCTCAATCGGCGCTTCATCCGTCGTTCCCATTTCCCCATTCCGAATTCCGCATTTGTCTTCTGGCCGTTATGCTTTGGCCCATGAAGAGCAAACTGCGCGTCGCCGGCTGCCAATTCGCCGTAGATGGCGACGTTGAGCGAAACCGCGAGCAGATCATTAGCCAAATCCGCGAGGCAGCTTCGTTGAAGGCGCGCGTCGCCCATTTCCCCGAGGCGGCGCTTTCGGGCTACGCCGGAGTCGACATACCCGACTTCAGTCGTATGGATTGGGATAAGTTGCGGAAGGCAACCGAATCGATCTGCCGCGAGGCGGCAAAGCATAAGATCTGGATCTTGCTCGGCTCGGCGCATCGCCTGTCCGACGGCCATCGTCCGCACAATGCTCTGTACGTCATCTCCGACGAGGGCCGCGTGATTGATCGCTATGATAAGCGATTTTGCACGGGAACAGACTGCCTCGACGCCTCGGCTGATCTGGCTCACTACACGCCCGGCAATCATGCCACGACGTTTGACATCGACGGATACCGCTGCGCCGCCTTGATCTGCTACGACTATCGATTCCCCGAACTCTACCGCGAACTAAAGAACTTGGGCGTCGAAGTTGTCTTTCAGTCGTTTCATAATGCCCGGCGCGACCACCAGACGTTCCGGCACCGCAACATCTGGAAGCAGATCGTGCCTGCCACGATGATGTGCCACGCCGCCACCAATTATTTCTGGATTAGCGCGACGAACAGCACCGCCAAGTATTCCATGTGGAGCAATTTCTTTGTGCGGCCCGACGGACGCATCATCGGGCGGTTAGAGGTGCACGTGCCAGGAGTTTTGTTGAGCGATGTCGATCCCACGCTCGAACTCTGGGATGCCTCGGGTCCTTGGCGAGAACGCGCCATGCAGGGGAAGCTGCACAGCGGCGAATTAGTGGATGACCCGCGAAGCCTGGATAGACGCTGTTTGTAATGCAGAATTCGGAATGCGGATTTCGGACTGGCGGCCAATTGCCAAGATTTTGCATACAAGTTCCGCAATTACTCAGAAGCTTGCTTCGCCGGCTAGGGGCATTTACCATAACCCTCCTGCCACGCTTGCCTCCTTCCCAGATCTGCTTCCAGAGGACTCAACGATGAAGCTTGCTTCCCTGACTCGGCTCGCAGGTTCGTTCCTCGCGACCGCCGCCATGACCGTTGCGGTTCACGCCGCTGACAACACGCCGCCCGAAGGGTTCACGGCCCTGTTTAATGGCAAAGATCTTTCGGGCTGGAAGGGGCTGATAGCATCGCCGCTTGATAATCCCGCCAAGCGCGCCCAGGCGAAGGCGGAAGAGTTGGCCGAAGCCCAGCAGAAGGCCGACGAGGACATGAAAGCCCATTGGAAGGCCGTCGATGGCGTGATTGTGTTCGACGGCAAGGGACGCAGTCTGGCGACGGCCAAGGACTACGGCGATTTCGAACTCTATGTCGATTGGAAAATCGAGCCGAAAGGGGATAGCGGCATCTATTTGCGGGGCACGCCTCAAGTGCAAATCTGGGATCCCGCTCTGCAAAACATCGGCTCGGGCGGTCTTTACAACAATCAGAAGAACCCCTCGAAGCCGCTGACAACCGCCGACAAACCGGTAGGCGAGTGGAACACGTTCAAAATCAAGATGGTCGGCGACAAGGTCACGGTGCATCTCAACGACGTGCTCGTCGTCGACAACGTGGTGTTAGAGAACTATTGGGAGCGAGATAAGCCGATTTATCCGACCGGACAAATCGAGTTGCAGAACCACGGCAACACGCTGTACTTCAAGAACATCTACATCAAAGAGCTGCCGCGGTAGTCGCTTAGCGGAGCGCAATGCATCCTTGGACGACGGCGCCATTGGCCTTCAGTCGCGCTAGGGTTTGCAGTGCGGAGCCTTGTGCGGTCGCATTGAGGTTGATGACGAGATAGATGCCGTCGAACGAGGCGAGCCATGGGTCGTGGCCGCCGCAATGCGGCCGAACAGACGCAACGATGAAACGGAAATGTTGTTTGCACTGTTTCATTGTCGCACGCCATTGTTCGCTGAGGGGCGTCTCCTCCGGCGACGCGACCACGCTCGGTCCTAAGAGACTGAGATGCCTTACAGCCGCCGGCTCGATTGCCTGAGACAACTCCACGCGACCAGTTGCGACATCGGCAAGTCCCGAAATGAGGGTCGCATTCGCCAGGTTGCGCGTGGCCAGATCATGCTCGATCAGCAATACCTCGCCCGCATCACGTTCGGCCAGACATAATGCCAGTCGGCTCGCAACATAAGCCAACTCTTGCCGCGGGTCTGCAGCAGCCAGCGCCAATGCTAAAGGCGAGCTGTCAGGTCGCTGACCAACCAGATTGTCTGTCAAGCATCGGAACTGCTGGAGTTGAGACGGCGAGAACCAAACCTCGGGGCAAACAGGGCGCGGTTCGGCAGCCGCCAACAGCGGCTTTGCCAGCGATGACGCCACAGTTGAGGCTTTTTGTCCAGCCGGCTCGGCCGTAAGCGAAGCTGGGGAAAGAATCTTTGAGTCGACGGGCAGCGGCTTGATTGTCGGCGCAAGCGGCGCCGAAAGGAGAGCCCCGGTCGGCGGCGCTGTGGCGGTTGGCGACTGGGCCGCGGCCGGCGAGGCGAAGGCCGGCGCCGATTCCGCCCGAACGATCTCCGCTTTCATCGTCGCCCGCGGCGAGGCGCCCTTGGCCTTGAGCTGCTTCAGCGCTTCATGCAGCCGGCTCATGCGAACATCAGGCCCTGGACCTTCCGGAAAGGGCTGGGGGGAGGGCGTTCCTGTCAAGTCCGCCGCCATCACCCTAGCCCTCTCCTCTGCTCGTTGAAGGTTTTGCGAACCTGTGCGGCTATCCGCGCCGCAACGTCGAGAATAGTTGGCGATATTCAAGGCGCTTGGCCTGCGGGTTGCGCAAGACAGAGGTCGACGCAGCAGCGTGCGGATCTTCTTCGACGATCATCAGGTCGCGGTCGAGCGCTGCCAGCGACGCATCGAGCGGCTCAGGAATCGACGCGTATGGCGCCTTTCGCGGCGGTTGCTCGAATGCCGCTCGCAGCGCATTGGCCGCAGGTCGGCTTTCGGATGGCGATTTGAAATTGGCGTCCTCTAGTGCGCTCGCCGCCGATGACGTATCAATCGTGTGCGCAGCGAACGAAGCGGCAATCTCCGTCGCAATCCCAGTGCTGCTTAAGCTGGCTGCCGTTTCGCTCGAATCGACGGGTGACACGAGTTGCAACTCGGGCGTCGTCGAGGTCTGAATAAAAGGCGCTAGCAATGCGCCTAGCACGTTGCCCTCTTGGCTCCGAACTTGGACGCGGCGATCGAGGATGCCCATGTCGAATGAGGCGTAGCGATCGACGAGCACCTCTTCTTCTTCGAATTCTTCGGCAAATGGATTAGGCGACTGTCCGGCCTGGCGCGGAGGCTGTGTTGGCCGATCGGCGGAATTGGCGCGGTGGGGACCGATGGTAGCCACGGGACGAAATTCGTCCTCAAGCACGGAGATGTGCTCTTCAATCTGGTGCAGCAGCACGGTCGGTCTGGCGGGCTTCTGGTTGGCGGGTGGTTCAAGGAGCTCATCGGCCGGCTCGTCAAACTCGTCGTCGAGGCCGCCAAACTCAATGATATTGTCGGTCGGCTGCTCGCGACGCTCTCCGCGGCCGGCATCGTTCCAGGGAGTGGGCAATTGTTGCAAGTCGGCCCAAGCCTCTTCAATTCCTGCTGCCGTCAATTGTCGACGGCCGCCGGCCAGCGCCAGCATCAAAGCGTGATCGCAGACTTGATTGATCAGCCTGGCAATGCCATCCGATGCGCGGTACACGGCGTCGAGTGCATCGCTCGTAAAAATTCGTTCCGCATCGCCCCCGACGGAGGCCAGTTGCGAAATCACGTATTGCCGCGTCTGGTCGCGATCGAACGGTTCAAGATACGAGCGCGAAGCGATCCGCTGGCTGAATGCTTCCAACCGCGGATTGGCGAACCGCTCTTCCAGCACCGGACTGCCGACCAGTACCAGCCGCACGCGCGGCTGGCCGTGGCGCACCAGGTTGGTGATCAAGCGCACTTCTTCCAGCAACTTGATCGGGAAGGTGTGGGCTTCATCGAGCAGCAGCAGCAGGCCCTGATTGCCTTTCTGATCGTTTGACAGGTGGTCGATCAGCGACAATCGCAGTTCGCCTTCTTCCAGCCGGCGGTAAGGGAGGCCCAGCTCAAACAAGATCGCCTGCAGTAGCTCCCGTCGTGTCGTCAGGTGGCCATTCGAGAGCAATGCCACCGAGAACTGCTGACGGAACTGGTCGGCCAGTAAATGGCAGATCAGCGTTTTGCCGGAGCCTGCCGGACCAACGAGCATGCCAGCGCCCTCGGCTCGCTCAATGCATCGCGTGAGCGCTTGACGCGCCGCTTCGATCGCGGGAGCGGGAAAATAGCGATCGACTCGCGGAGCGGCGGCGAAGGGGCGTTGTTTGAGTTGGAAAAAGGCTTCGTACATGTCGCAGCTACCCTGGTCTACCTGCTTCGGTCCCGCACACGTCCGCTAGACGCGCCGCCGCTGGCGAGCGCGGCATGTCCGCATTTTGCTTCATTCGGCTTACCCTGGCCGCAGGCTACAACTCGAAGGCATAAAAAGTCGGCGCCAGCCGAAGATAATCTCGCCAGGTTCTCAAACAGCGGTCGCTAGCTTGCCGCACGTCGCGATGGAGAGTCAATCGTTACGTGTTGTTCCTCGGCGTAAATCGACAAACTTCCAATGACAGGCAAGCCCAGCGCCGCTTCGATTTGGTCGACATGCGTGAATACGCTCGACCTGCGATCCGTCCAGCGCGCCAGCAACCAACCACAGGCGGCGCCCAACAGCGAAAGTAAGACTGCCAGCGGCACGCGAAACGCATGCACTGCTTGCGAATCCACCGAGGCCTGTTGCACGCGAGAATAGTCGTCCGTTTGCGCTTGCATCAGTAGTTCTTCAGCTCGCCGTTCGGCGGCAATATCCGCACCGAGCTGCGTTTCTATTCGCGCCAGCGCCTGCCGCTGTTGTTGGATCTTGGCCGCAGTTTCAGCAGTTTGGCTGGGGACGCTCTCGTCGATCTTTGTAGATGGCGAGGTCGAAGCGTCGTCAGCGAATTCCTGCCGAATGTCAGGCCTTGGCTCTGGCGGGGGCAGGTGGCCTAACCGCTCTCGCGTATCGCCGATCTCGCGTTCAATGGCTTGCACGTCGGGGTGCGCCGGCAACAGGCGTTCTAACAGGGCGGCCCGCCGTGCTTCGAGCTCCGCCAGGTCCCTCGAAAGCTGCCGGCTGGGATCAGGCGCGGATGAAATCGCTGCGTTGGCTGCCGAAGACTCCGCGGTCTCCGGACGAGTTGGTTCAGCGGTAGGCTCCGTTTCTGGAGTTGCTTGCTCGCTAGCTGTAGTCGCTTCCAAGCAATTGTCCACTAGCTCGTCGAGTTCCTGCCGCAGGAGAGTTGCCTCTTGGCGGGCCTTGTCCGATCGAGCGTTGGCTGTGCGCAACACCGCGGCGGCTTCCGCGACCGCAGCCTCGCGGCGACTGCGCAGAAATACTTCTGTGACTGCATTTACCAGCGACGCGGCCTCTTGGGGCTTTTCCGCGGCATCGGCTTGTACCGAAATGGTCCAAGGCTGTTTGCCGTCGCTCGGCTCCACGTCGACGCGGAGCCGTCCTCGCCATCGTTCAGTCTGTTCGGCCAGTTCCTGGTCAGTGTGGATTCCTTCTCCTGCCGCACTATTACGAATCGATTCTCTGATGTTTCCCGGCGACAGGATTTGGCTGGCGATCTGGTCGACTGCCAGCGCTACATCTTCTCCTGGCCGCTCGGTGCGGCGCATTCGTATGACAGCGGCAATTGAGCCGCTGGGATTGTGTTGGGAGGCCCACGCCGCATACAGCCCGAAGGCCCCCAGCGCCGCGGTTCCGACGGCCAGCATCCAGAGTAGCTGCCGCCGCGAGGATTTCGGCCGCAAGCCCGCCTTTGCGACATTAAGTGAGCGTGAACTCGTCGACATCCATGTCCTACGCAAAAAGGTCGGCGCGCAGCCCGAACCGCGACCAGTGTAGTCCGCATCTTTATATCGGCCGAAACTTGCCTCAGCTTCCGAAAGCGGAGTTTGGCGCCTGCGGCAACTGGCTGTTATGCTGGCGGCTACGTCAACGCCTCGCCCATGACGCCGCTAGCTTTTCGATTTCCCCCCACCACGAATGCTGCGCATGAAACTCGCCGCCTTTACCAAAAGTTTCCAAGATCGTTCGATTGCCGAAGTCTGCGAGATTTTCCAAAAGCTTGGACTCGACGGGCTGGATCTCACTGTGCGACCTGGCGGCCACATCGACCCCGCCAACGTTGCCAAGGAGCTGCCGCTGGCGGTCAATGCGGCTCACGAGCGCAGCCTGCGCATCTTCTTCTTGACGACGGGCATCACCGACGTCGACCCAGCGGCGGAAGCGTTGATCGCCGCCGCAGGTAAATATGGCATCGATCGCATCAAGTTGGGTTACTATCCCTATCAGCCGTTCGGAACGCTCGCCAGGCAACTCGACGACGTCCGGCGCCGCATTGCCAAGGTGGCCGCCTTAGGCAAACATCATGGAGTGCGGCCATGCATCCACATCCACTCAGGCGCCTACATTCCCTCGCATGGGACTCTGCTTTTCGAATTGATCAAGGACTTCGCTCCCGACGAAATCGGCGCCTACGTCGATCCATTTCACATGACGGCCGAAGGGGGAATCGAGGGCTGGCGACAAGGTCTCGATCTTCTGGCGCCGTGGATCTCGCTGGTTGCAATCAAGAACTTCGCGTGGGAGAAAGGAGAACGCGACGCTTTCGGTCAGCAACGTTGGCTGACAAAGGCGGTTCCGCTATCGGAGGGGGTCGCTCCTCTGCCCGATTTCGTAGCCGCGCTGAAGAAGCTTTCCTATGATGGCGTGTACTCCTTGCACAGCGAATACAAAGGGAAACACAGCTTTCAAGATCTCGATACCGAGGGTTGCATCGCGCAGACGGCCGAGGACCTAAGATTCTTTCGCAAGCTGTTTTAGATCGTGTTTCAAATCAAAATCTGCGGCGTGACTTCTGCGGCCGACGCTCGAGTCGTTGCCGACGCCGGCGCCGATTGCGTTGGACTGAATTTCTATCCGCGTAGCGTACGGTATCTTGCGCCAGAGCAAGCGGAAGAAGTCGTCGCCGTAATCCCCGACGGCCTGACGAAGGTTGGCGTGTTCGTAAACGCATCGATCGATGAAATTCGCGATGCTGCCGCACGCTTGATGCTCGATTTTGTACAACTTCATGGGGATGAGCCGCCCGAGTTCATCGCTGCGCTGGCAGGCGTCTCTGTGATCAAGGCCTTTCGCCTGGGACCCGCGGGGCTTTTGCCGGTGTCTCAATACTTGGAAGCTTGCTATCAGCTAGCAGCCATGCCGGCGATGGTCTTACTGGATGCCTTCCAACCCGGGGCGTACGGCGGCACGGGCAAAGCGATCGATTGGTCGGCAGCACGCGAATATCATGATCTTGGCGCCGGGCCCGCGCTCATTTTGGCCGGCGGTCTCTCGGCCGAGAATGTCGCGGAAGCCATTCGGGTGATTCGACCCGCCGCGGTCGATGTGGCGAGTGGGGTCGAAGGCAGCCCCGGGATTAAAGATCCTGCCAAGGTGTCCGCATTCGTCGCAGCCGCACACGGCCTTTTTGCAGAGACTATGCGGTGCCGTTCCAAGGACGATTGATCGATCCAATCGCAAAAAGTCCCTCCTATCCGAGGTTTTTTGCTCCGCCGTCCTTCATCGTCGATCCTTTGCCCGTTATCATGACGCACGCCAGGATGGCATTGGCGGTCTCTGCTTGCGTCTGAACGACCGCCTCCAAACAACTGACCCCCTCCATAGGAGTAGTGCTGTGTCGCAGGTCGAAACCAAGCTGTCGTATAAAGTCGCTGATCTTTCGCTGGCCGAATGGGGCCGCAAAGAAATCATGCTGGCGGAAAATGAGATGCCCGGCTTGATGGCGCTGCGCGAGAAATATGGCAAGCAGAAGCCGCTTAAGGGCGCTCGCATTGCGGGCTGCCTGCATATGACGATCCAGACGGCGGTGTTGATCGAGACGCTTAAGGAGCTCGGCGCCGAGGTCACCTGGAGTAGCTGCAATATATTCTCGACCCAAGACCATGCCGCCGCCGCGATCGCGCAGGCCGGCATTCCGGTTTATGCCTGGAAGGGTATGAACAACGAAGAGTTCGATTGGTGCATCGAGCAGACGCTGTTCTTTCCGGACGGCCAGCCGCTGAACATGATTCTGGACGATGGCGGCGATCTGACCGCAATGGTCCACCAGAAATATCCGGAGCTGCTCAGCGGAATCCGTGGGCTTTCGGAAGAGACGACCACCGGCGTCCACCGGTTGTATCAGATGCACGCGCGCGGCGAATTGAAGACGCCGGCAATCAATGTCAACGACTCGGTCACCAA
>JAICIG010000144.1 GCA_025924495.1 Pirellulales bacterium
GCTCCAGCAGTTAATCAGCCGAAGAATTGCGTACGCGGCGCCCTGCCTGCGACTCCATACAAAGTCCACCAACGAACTTTGCATTCGAGACCGGCCCGTCCAAGCGGTTCCGGCAGCAGTTTTTCAGCCTCCCTCGTGCTAGATCCCCTGTCTTGGGGCGCCAATGAAACGCTTCGCGGCCAGCCTCCGATCTGAGATCAGAGGCTGGCCGGAAGGGAATTCTTGAATTTCGATCCTTCAAAGCCCAACAGCCTTGCAGCTATCAGAGCCCTGGAATCTCGATCCGCTCCTCTTGGGCGGCTTTGCGGAGCTTGCTTAAGGCGCGAGCCTCAATTTGCCGCACGCGCTCCTTGGTGACGCCCATTTCGGCGCCAACTTCCTTGAGCGTAAGCGGCTCTTGTCCGCGCACCAGCCCGAAGCGACTGATGATAATCTTTTGCTCTCGATCGTCAAGCCGCTCCAGAATGCGACCAATCTGCCGCTCTCGCTGCTGCTGGGCGTTTTCTTGCTCGTATTGGTCGCTCCGCTCGTCCTCGGTAGCAGAAAACATTTCCTCATTGCTGGTGCGGAACCGATCGCGGTGCCGCAATTCGTCGGGGATCGTGCGCGCAAAGTTTTTCATAATCGCCCAACTGGCATAAGTGCTGAACTTATTGCCGCGGGCAAAGTCGAATTTCTCCACTGCGCGAATCAATGACATGTTCCCGTCGCTGACCAGTTCGAAAAAGTTGTCCGCCGGACCGACATGGCGCTTGGCGATCGAAACCACCAAACGCAAGTTCGCCCGAATGATCTGATTCTTGGTCGCGACTGCATCTTCATAGAGCTTTTCGACCTGATCCATTACCGTGCTTTTGGCATGAACCGGGTCGAGTCCCTCGCGCAGCTTCGATGCACGGTACTTCAGATAATTGAACTTGCGGAACAGATAGATTTCCTGCTCCTGGTTCAGCAGCGGGACCTCGTACAGGCTCGCCAGGTAAGGCGGAAGCCCGCTTGGCAGACGGCTCTTCTTGGCCGGCGGGCTGACGGGCATGGGCCCCAGAATCAGCTTGTCGGCGTTCGACTGTGAGAACATGTCATTGCCGATGAAGTCCAGCGGCAACTCCAAGATGCGAACTGCCCGCATCTCGTTGATAATGCGGTAAATGCTGGTTTTCGTACGGCAGAACCGCTTGGCCAATACGTCAACCGATACGCCACGACGGTATTGCTGGTCGATCTTGCGCTTGGCGTCACCCGACAATGGCCCCGCGTTTTCTGGGAAGATCGCAAGCTGTGGGTGCTCTTGGTCGAACGCCTTCAGCGTGTAACGAATCGTTTCGACGCTGCGTCCCATCCGTTCGGCAACGCGGCGAGTAACATCGGCCGGGCAACCGCCCGCCTGCGCCAGACGCCGTGCGCGTTCGATGATCGAGTCGCGCTCTTCGTCCGTCAGTTGGCTAAAGCGAGAGCCGCGGCTGACGCGGTCCTCGTTCCCTTTCACGAAACGATCGATCGAGCTTTGCAAGAAACCGACGCGTTTCCGTCCGTCAAATAGAAAGCGACGGCTTACCAAGCCTTGCTGGCGCCAACGTGAAATGGTCTTCGTCGAGACCTGAAATAGTTTGCTCAGTTCTTCGACCGTAAGGACGCGTTCGCCGGCAGCATCGGCAGGCAAATTGGCCGCATCGGAAACGTCCTCGACGAACAAGCGCAGATCGTGCCGCGCCTCTTCGCCGCTCAACTTCATGCCCGGATAAGATTCGGGGCGAAAGTCGGTAATGCGGAAACAGAGGTACTCGTAAGTGTACGTCCGGCTTGGCTCAAGTTCGCCCAACAGCCGTTCAGCGCGGTTGGCCTGATCGAGTTTCTTATCCCGCGGCGCAAAGCGAACTTGTTGATCGCGCAACTGCCGAATCACGGGGTTCAAATAATCGGTGTGCATCGTAGGTCCCCTTCTCCGGTCCCGGCGGTGTTCCTTGCGACTCCCGCGCCCGCTGGACGGCAAAATTCTTTCAATCTGCGGCCCCTCGGCGGGGCTCTTCCACGCCTCGCCGCGGCCTTAATCTAACGGTGCTAACTGCTATCGTTCAAATAATGGCTAAATGGCAATACCGCCCAACCTCACGTTTCTTTCAGAGGCCTTGCCTTCAGCGGTAATAGTCCTACGCAATTAAGTGTCCAACGGCCCAAAAAAAGTTCGGGGCATCGATCTAATTCTTGAGCAAGAATCTCCGAGAAGAGGCGCCTTCGCTTCGCAACCTCTAATATAGCTTACGTTTAAAGAGAAAACTGCCAGCGAAAAAATTCGATTTCTGCTCCGTAGCGCAGCCGCAGAAGCCGCCTGAGACAAAGGCAGCACCCCCCAGAGGAATTACAGGCCTGGATAAGTTCCAGGCAACCGAACGCGCTAGTTGGCGTTCGATGCACCTCGCCGCGCGATTTCGATCCGCTCGACAAGGGGCGCGGCACGTTGGCCAAGGCGGCGGCTAAAAGCCAGTGCGCCTGAAGAAAGCAAATGATGCGAATCGAGGAAATTATCCTCGGCGACCCATTCTCGGCCGTTAATCAAAGGAGCCGCAAACCGGCTGCTCAGCCTCTGCAAGTACAAGTCGATTTGCCGCCATGTATTGTCGGGATACCAGCTGCGAAAGGCGTCCCCTTCCGGCATCACGACTAATGCCGCCGCAAGCCCTTCTCTTCGACAGGTTTCCAGCAGTTCTTCCAATGCCAGGCATGAGGGGCCTCCCAAGCGGAAGCCTGTCAGCAGGTATTCATATTCCTGGCGCGCCGTCTGCAACCCGGCCGCGTGCCGTTGGGGCGTTCGTGCCTCGTCAGGCATGGCGTTCCAACCTCCAGGATCGAACTTGGCAAACAAGTGACCTCGCCCCTCGGGCGGTACGAATAGCGGGCAGACGGCGCGCATAATCGGAAATCGATGCGTGAAAGCAGGCGACCACCAGCCGCACCACCAATCCTTCTGGAGTTGCTGGTCGGGAAATACGCTGCCCGTATAGCGCTCAATGAGCGGAATTTCACGCCGCCAAAGCCTGTCGGCCGGGTACTGCCCCAGATCAAACGTCGGCGTCTGCCCGGCCAGCATGGGCGGCAAGACTTCGATTAAAACCAGATGAGGACGAAGTCCCTCGGATAGTAGCCTCTGCAAGCATACTAGTTCGGTAAACGGCCCCGCCCCTGGAATGCCAAAATTGTAGACGGTGGCAGGGTGGTTTAGCCTTTTGGCAAGCTGCTGCTCAAGCAATGCCGCATCAAGACCATGTACGGTACGAGAGCTGCCGAGCATCACGACCAACTCACTGCCCGCTGGCGCCGCGGCAATTCGCTGATTGAGTTGGAGCAGCTTGTCGCCGTAGACCGGATCTCTTAATTGGGGCAAGCTAAGCTCGATGGCAGCTGCCAAGCTGAGCTGAACGCCCACAAAGATGCACAGACCCCAAACAATCGCCGAACGACCACGACAGCACAGGCTGGATTTACGACTCTGCATGCAATTATTCCCGATCGCGTCCCACGTCGTTTCGACGCGATCCATCGAAGAATCAAGGCGACCGTCGCGCGCTCTGAAGCTGCGAAAGCATCCGGCGGCTGTTGTACCGAGCAAAGAAAGGAGTTAGCCGACCCTTTGGGGGCGGCATGGTATCAGCTCGATAAGACGGGTCAAGGCCGACCGTCGCCGCTCGCCGCCAACGGGCGATTGGAAATCCGCGAGCTGACGTCGATTGACCCTTTTCCTGCCTCCCGTTGGTGCGAAAAGCCGGTTGGCTTGCTGAACGACTCATTGTGATTTGAGCGCCATGCGCCATACTCCGCGATTCGCTGCTTATCCCGCCGGCCAAGGCCAGCCGAGACTTAGCCGCATCTGCGGTTTCTGCTACAATTAGGGTTATGTACAGCCGGTGGTTCAGCATTGCGGTCATCCTGTTCTGGGTAGCCACCATGGGGTGGCTGTTTCAGCGCAAGATCTTGCCGCCGCTGGTTGTCGGCGACCCGCCCAGTTATCGCACGATTCTGGCCGATCGGGAGCAAGCCGAAAAACCGGCGGGTTGGACGATTTACCTTGACCACGAACCGCTCGGCTGGGCCACAAACCATCCACAGCAGTTGGATAACGGTGTAACCGAGTTCCGCAACCGCATCCATTTGTCTCGTTTGCCGCTGGAAGAGATTACGCCGGGCTGGATGAAATCCCTGTTGCGCATGGTCGACAGCCACGAGCTGGCGCAACTGAACCTGAACGTCGACATCGATGGCAGTCTCGAAATCGACCCGCTGGGCCGCCCCATCGGGTTCAATTCAAAGGCGATGTTCGGACAAGACGCAGCTCGTCGCGACGAGCAAGGGCGCCTGCGGCCCGGCGAAACCGATTCGCGCTATGCCATCAACATTCAAGGCGTCGTGGAAGGGCGACAACTCAAGCTCAAAGTTCGCTCAGGCGACTTCGTCTACAATACCAGCACTTATCTGTCCGCCGACGCTTTAATGAGCGACGCCCTGCTTCCCCAGTCGCGCCTGCCCGACTTGAAAGTCGGGCAAACATGGACGGCCCCGGTCTACAGTCCTTTGCGGCCGCCTACGAGTCCGGTGGAAGTCTTGCACGCCCGCGTGGAGCGGCGTGATCTGATCCCTTGGCAGGACCAGGTGATACCGGCGTACCTGATTGTCTTTCGCAGCGATCCAGGATCGGAAATGACGAACAACCGCGAAGCCCGAGCTAAGGCCTGGGTCAACTTGGACGGCGACGTGATCAAGCAAGAAGTCTATCTCCTGTCAGCCCATCTGATCTTCGACAGGCTTCCGGACAATCATCCTTTGCTGCGAACGCCTTGAACCTGTCTTGCTTCCTTTCGCTCGCCGCGCGTCCAGAAAATCTCTGCAGGAACTTCGTGCCTTGAGCAGCGATCCCGCCATGATCGAGTTCGACAACGTATCGCGGACTTACGGGAGTAAAGTCGCCGTGGCCGGGCTGAACCTGAGCGTGCCGCGCGGCGAGTTGTTCGCATTCCTGGGGCCGAACGGCGCGGGCAAGACCACTTCCATCAAGATGTTGGTCGGCTTGCTGCGCCCAAGTTCAGGCCATGTACGTCTGGGCGGTTTCGACCTGGTCGCCGACAGCCGCCGCGCTTGCCGGCTGTTGGGTTATGTGCCCGACGTGCCGTTCTTGTACGACAAGTTGACCGGCCGCGAGTTCCTGCACTTCATCGCCGGCATGCACGGGCTCGACGAGCGGGCCGCCGTCGACCGGGTGAATCGCGAGATGGCGCACTTCGAATTGGCCGATTTCATCGACGAACTGGCCGAAACCTATTCGCACGGCATGAAGCAGCGTCTGGTGTTCGCCGCCGCCATGCTGCACGATCCCGAAGTGCTCGTCATCGACGAACCGCTCGTGGGGCTCGATCCGCGCAGCTCGCGGCTGGTGAAAGATTTGCTCCGCGAGCGCGCCGACCGTGGCGCCGCCGTGTTCATGTCAACGCACCTGCTCGACGTGGCTGAAGAAATTGCCGATCGCATCGGCATTGTCGATCGGGGCCGGTTGCTCTGCGTCGGAACTTTGGAAGAACTCCGGCAGTCGCTATCGCAGCGGCATACTTCGCTCGAACAGCTGTTCCTTGAAGTCACCGCCGCGAGCGGCGAAAGCGAATCGCCTGCCGCGGCCCTGGAACGCAATCCTTAGTTTCTCAAATCGGTCGAGTTCACATGACCGCTCCATCTTCTCCGACGCGCTCTCGGCAACCGACTTCCGGTTCGCGCTTGCTCGCCGCGCCGGAAGAAGCCCGCTTATTTTGGCGGCTGCGCTGGCAGTTGACGTCGAACACCTGGCGGCAGGCATTCGAGAATGCTCGCCTCCGCGTGTCGTTGGTCACGCTGCTGACCGGCATGCTGTGGGTCGGCTTGTTCGGCTTGTTCGCCGAGGGCTTTCAATTCCTTAGCTCGACCATTCCCGACCCGGTTACGCACGACGAAACGGCGCGGGCCGTCTTCAGCATCTTCTTCGTTTCGCTCTCGTTCATGTTAGTGCTGTCGACGGCCATCATCATCTACGGCGGATTGTTTCGCTCGCCGGAAGTCCGTTTCTTGTTCAGCCTCCCGGTGCGGATCGAGCGCGTGTTCCTGCACAAGTTTCAGGAAGCCATATTATTCAGCAGTTGGGGGTTCTTGTTGCTCGGAACGCCCATGCTGGCCGCCTATGGCGTGGTGGAAGAAGGGAGCTGGTATTATTTTCTGGCCATCGTCCCTTTCATGCTCAGCTTTGTATATATCCCAGGCAGCCTGGGAGCGATCCTCGTGTTGCTGATCGTCCGTTGGCTGCCGGGCAATCGTCGGCGATTGATCTGGCTGGGCATCGGCGCCGCCGTCTGCGTTGGCGCCGCGGTGGCTTGGTCGATCGCTCGCAACATTGATAACGACTTGCTTACGCCGGCCTGGTTTCAGGAAATGCTGGCCCGGCTGCGATTCAGCGAGACACGACTGCTGCCTAGCTGGTGGCTAAGTTCCGGTTTGCTGGAGGCCGTGCATGCCGGCTGGCAGGCGCCGAGCGCGCGGCTGGCACTTTCCGAGAGCGTGATGTTCCTGGCGCTGACCATCTCTAACGCTTTGTTCTTGCACCAATTGGCTGTGTGGACCGCGGGCGCCTTGTATCGCTCGGGGTTCAGTGCGCTGCACTCCGAACGCCCTTCGCGCAGACGCCTCAAGCCGGCGCTGATCGACACAGCGGTGATGCGCGCGGCATTCTTCCTCACGCCCAAGATGCGGTTGCTGATCGTGAAAGATCTGCGGCTCTTTCGTCGCGACCCGGTGCAGTGGCTGCAATTCCTGATTTTCTTCGGGCTACTCGCCCTGTACTTTCTCAACATCCGCAGACTCAGCTACGACATCAACTATGTTAGTTGGGTCAACATGATCAGTTTTCTGAACCTGGCGGTCGTTGGCCTGATCCTTTCCACGTTCACGACTCGCTTCATCTTTCCAATGATCAGCCTCGAGGGGCGGCGTTTTTGGATTCTCGGTTTGCTGCCCGTCCGTCGCGAGACCATCCTGTGGGGCAAATTCTTATTCGCGGCCGTCGGCTCAATGGCGCCTAGCACCCTCTTGATTCTGCTCAGCGACTTTATGCTGCGGGTGTCGTCGATCATTGTCGTCGTACACGTGCTGGCCTGCTTGATCCTTTGTTCCGGATTGTCGGGCATCGCCGTCGGCCTGGGGGCCAAAATGCCGAACCTCCGCGACGATTCCCCCTCGCGAATTGCCGCCGGTTTCGGAGGTACGCTGAATCTGGTGATTAGCACCGCATACATCGCCGCGGTGGTGACCTTGACCGCCGTACCTTGCCATTTTTACCTGGCCGCCGCAGAAGGCATCAGCTTCTCGGCACATGTCACCAGGGAACAACTGTGGAATTGGTTGCTGCTGGGCGTAGCAGGCAGCGTCGTACTCGGCATTATCGCCACGGCGGCGCCGCTAGCGGTGGGCTTCAAGGCCTTTCGCGAACTCGAATTCTAACCGCAAATCGGCCTGGAATCGCCCGACCAGATCCTCTACACTCCCGCCCCACTTCTCTGCCGGCGGGACGGCGTCCCGCGGGCGCTACCTGATCGCGAGGAATTCGTGTCGTTCGCTTGCGCCCTCGTCGGTCCGGCGCCGATCGACCGTATGCGCGGTGAATGCCGAGCGAAGGAAGAATCGCATGAAGCCTCAGACTTGCCTGGTCGTAGCGTTAACTCTCGGTTATTCGGTTATCGCCGGCGCCTCGCTCGTGAATGCTGCGCCCCCTTGGGAAAAGGTTTCCATCTTCCAGCGCATCGAAGCCGATCCGGACAACTCCTATCCGATCACCGAGAACCAAGGTCCCTGGATCATCATGTGCGCTTCGTTTGCCGGCGATCAGGCCGAAACGCAGGCCAAAGAACTGGTGCACGAGCTGCGCACCCGGTACAAGCTGCGAGCCTACACGCACTCGATCGACTTTGACTTTAGCAAAGGCACGACGGGCAAAGGAGTCGACCAATACAATCAACCGCGGCGGATGCGATATCGTGTGGAGAAGATGAAAGAAATCGCCGTCATGGTCGGCGACTTTCAGGCCGTCGACGACCCTCAGGCCCAAAAAGTCTTGAAGAAACTTCGCACCGCCCAGCCCGAATGTCTCGATACCGACAAGCGCTTGAAGGAAGGCAAGGGCGAGTATCGAACCTTGGCCAATTTGCGCCGGATGCAACAGGAAGTGCACCGCCTGGTAGGCCTGGAGCAGGAACCTCGCGGCCCGATGGGCCATGCCTTCATCACCACGAACCCTTTGCTGCCCGACGATTACTTTGTGCCGAAGGGCCTCGACGAGGTCGTACTGCAAATGAACGAGCCGGTGAAATACAGCTTGCTGAACTGCCCCGGCAAGTATTCGTGCAAAGTGGCTACCTTTACCGGCAGCGTGCTGATCGATCAGAAGCTGATTCAAGATGTGGAAAAGGGCAAGAAGCTGCCCAGCCGGCTGGAGGAAGCCGCACTGAAGGCGCACAACTTGACCATGGCGCTTCGCGCCAAGGGCTACGAGGCCTACGAATTCCACGACCGTTACGCCAGCATTGTGACGGTAGGCAGCTTCAATGCGGTCGGCACGCCTCGCGCCGACGGACAAATCGAACTCGATCCTCGCCTGCACGCGTTGATGGAAACATTCAGCGCTCCCAAGCAGATCACGCCCGGGCAGGCGGCGCCGAAGGTGGGCAAACCGATAACGCTGATCGACATTCCCTTCGACATTCAGGCAATGCCGGTAGAAGTGCCGCGCCGGCCGATCAGCAAGTCGTACGACCGGCCGCTGTTCAGTTCGCGATAACGGTCGCAATCGTGAGCTTTGCGCCCGCTTGACAAGGTCGGGCGCAATGAAGACGCTGTCTGCAGTTTCGTCCTGATCCTTGCAGACTACGCCGCTCGCTCAACCGTGACTTCCGCTTCTCCTATTTTGGTGCTCGGCACAGCCAACCGCAAAAAGGGGCTGGAACTGGCCGAATTGGTCGAGCCGCTCGGGCTGGCGGTGCGCACGTTGGCCGATTTTCCCCAAGCCATCTCCGTCGACGAAACAGGCGACACATTCGCCGCCAATGCCGCGCTCAAAGCGGCGCAACAGGCGAAGCACTTGGGACACTGGGTGCTGGCCGACGACAGCGGGCTGGCTGTCGATGCGCTCGACGGGGCGCCAGGCGTCTACTCGGCGCGTTACGCCGGCCCGCAGGCCGCAGACGAAGACAACAATCGACGTCTGTTGGCCGAGTTGGCCGACACACCGCTCGGGCGTCGCACGGCCCACTATGTTTGCCATGCGACGCTGGCCGATCCGACCGGCGCAATCCGCGCGGAGGCCGAAGATTATTGCCACGGCCGCATTCTGAGGGAATACCGCGGCGCGAACGGCTTCGGCTACGATCCGCTATTCGAAATTATCGAATACCATCGCACCTTCGGCGAGTTAAGCCCGACGGCTAAGGCGGTGCTGAGTCACCGGGCCCGCGCAATGCGTCAATTGCTGCCCCTATTCCAGCAGCTTCTGGCTCGCCGCGAGTGGCGATAGGCCTCTTCCGAGCAGCACGCGCGGCAGAAATAAAAAAAGCCCCGGCCGAAGCAGAAAATCCGGGCAGATCCCGCCAAGGCCGGAGCAACTAGCCTCGCAAGGAGGCTAACTTTCGAGCTAGTGGCGGCCGGTCGCCGGAGGTTACCGTGATTTTATTTTTTGTCCCCGCCAATGGGTAAGGTAGAGTTGCCAGGGCTAATGGGGTAACTCCGTTTATGCGGCAACATCTCTGAGGATCTTAGATGCTCAAGGCATTCAGCCTGCTCATCGTGCTTTGCTGCCTGGCAGCAGGTTTTCAGTTCGTCGCAGTCAACGCTTTCGATGTCGGAACGGACCACGCGTATATTCCGAAACTGCAACCGAGCCCGTCGCAGCCACGATGCGCGAAGCAGCGCTGAGGCGTGCGCCGCAGTGCGGTGCAGTTGGCGCCGCCCCCGCCCTCGGAAATGCAAAAACGCGCTGCGCGCCTCGTCGAGAGCGCGCCCGGAGTTCCCCTCCTCGCCGTGCTAATCAACGCGGGCGTTGGCTTGACCGGCGCACTATTGGCGCTGTTAGGTTATGATGCGAGCCTGGCAATGTTCGGCGGCATGGCATTCGCCGCCCTTGCTTATATGGCAGCTAGCGCCATGCGGCGCGATAAAACAGCAGGCGGCGGCGAGTGACGCTGCCGCTTCGCTTGCTCTGCCAGTTCAGCGGATAGGCGAATAATCGACAGCTTTTAGAAACACCGACTTCACGCCGTCTTTCACCGTCAGCGATCCCCCAGCCTTCTCTTCCGAGGCCTTCCGCGCGGCGATCCAGTCGGGGTCGTCGCGAAAGGCGGCAAACGAGGCCTGTGCGGCTTCGGGGCTGCGATGCGCTAAGAGGTATATCAGCGTATTGTCGGCGCCCTTCTGGTCGTCCATCAACGTCCAGTAACCAATGTTGGTCATACCGTGCTTCTCGAATAACTGCATCGTGTGGTCGCGAAACCGCGCGTTCAAATTGCCAAGATCTCCCGGCGTAGTCGTATACGTGCGAAGTTCGAAGACGCGCGAATCGGCCTGGGAAGGCTCAATCACTGGCGAGTAGTCGGTGGCCTTCAAGAACCGCGATTCTACTTTGGACACGAGCGGCCCGTTGCGCTCGCTGGCGGCCTGCGCCTTTTTCCATTCTGGATCGGCGAGAAAAGCGTCCCAGGCGGTCTCGCGGGCCTTGCGACTGGGATAAGCCAGCAGGTAGATCAGCGTGTTATCCGGATTTTCCAACGGAACCCAATAACCGATATTCGTCATCCCATGCTTCTCGAACAGTTTCGTCGTATGGTCGCGAAACCGGGCATGCAAGTCGTCGAGCTTGCCCTCGGGCGAGTAGTAAGTGCGCATCTCGAAAACGCGGGGATCGGGTTCGGCGGCAGGCGAAAGAGCAGCCGGCACAAGCAATACTCCAATGATGGCGGGAAGCAAACGCAGCATGGGCAAGCTCACAAACCAGGTGGACGAACTTTAGGAGGGCGTCACGATTGTAACTACGACCCGAACGGCAGTCCACGAACGAGCCAACCCGCTCTTCGGCGGCGCCATTCGCACCTTGTCCTCGCCGCGCCGTTCAGCGGCGAGCCCTCGGACACGGCTGGCCGCCAGTCGATGTCACTTTGCTACCGGCTCGGCATTCACCGCGTCGTGCCAGTGATCGGTACGGAACGGTGATGCAGGCAAACCCGCCTCATTTGCCAAATTTGGCTCAGCCGTTTGATGCCATCCGAAGCGGACCGCTACAGGAGCAGCAACTTGCGGCGCTTTGACGACCACCGTCTCGCCATCGATCGCCGCCTCGGCGGGCACAAACTTCTTATCTTCGCCGGCGACTGCGAACCAACTGAGCGGCTTGCCGTCGCGAGACTTCAGTCCGCCGTCGACATGTTTGAACTTCAGCCGAACCTGGTTGTTCTCGATCGTCATCGACTCATACAGCGGTCCCGAGTAGGTCAGATCATTCTGGCCATAGGTCTTGGCCAAGGCCCACAGCGCCAGTCGCTTACCGACGTCTTGCTTGTTGCGCGGGTGAATATCACGCACGTTCCCAATGTCGGTGATCACCGCCATGCCTGTGTGGGGAAATTCGAGCGTGGCCGTCTGGGCTTCCCAGATCTCCGGAAGGGCCGTCGGCGCGGCGCCGTAAGTGTACGGCGCGAGCTGTACGTAAAGGAACGGAAAGTCCCCTTGCCCCCAAACTTTGCGCCAACCTCGGATCAGGCCTTTCATCAGGTCGTGATAATGCATGCCCTGGCCCACGTTCGACTCTCCCTGGTACCAGATTGCGCCGCGCATGCCGAACGGCGCCAGTGGATGAATCATGCCGTTGTAGAGCCCTGTCGGCGAACCGTTGCTATTGAAGGGATTCGCAGGAAAGGCGGGCGGCTCGGGAATCTCCTCGCTGCTCTCGCTCGCTTTCTCAGCCGCAGCTAGCCATTGCTTTACCGCACTAAGATGACCTTTCAAGGCATTCTGATAGCCTTGCTCCATTCCGGCAATTTGAGTCCGTTCCTGTTCGAGCTCGGGCGTTTCGGCAAATCCTGCCGGCGGAATCCACGGCTCGATCCGCGTGCCGCCCCAGGAAGTAGCGATCATGCCCACCGGCATGTCGAGCGATTTATGCAATTCGCGGCCAAAGAAATACGCAACGGCTGAGAAATTGGGGATCGTCTGCGGCGTGCAAACCTCCCAGCGGGCATTGACGTTTTTGGCGGGAACCCCCGCTGGAACCAGCGGCACGGAGAATAGCCGAATCTTGGGATGATCGGCGGCTGCAATTTCTTCTTGGGCTTTGTCCGAGGCCGCGACCGACCATTGCATGTTCGACTGGCCCGAGCCGACCCACACCTCGCCCACCAGGATGTCCTCGAGTTTGATCGTGTTTTTGCCGCTGATGGTCATCTCCAGCGGTTCGGCCGAAGCCGGCAAACCCGGAAGCTTGACCATCCAATAGCCGCTAGGATCGGCCATGGTCTTAGCCCGCATTTCGCCCAGAGCAATATTCACTTCTTCGCCGGGCGATGCCCAACCCCACAACGTGATGGGCATATCACGCTGCAACACCATGTGACTGCCGATCACCGCCGGCAAGCTCACATCGGCGCGCGCCGCAGAGGCGGCGAGCAGCAAACCAACAACCGCAATCGAACAGCTTGGCAACGCGAATCGTGCTGGAATTCTTTGTTTCACGGCGGTATCTCCTGGCGGCAATCGTTCGTCCCGCAAAACCGAGTAAAGATAGCGCCATTCGGCCGTGCGGCAACCGATTGTAATGCGCCGCCCGCCGGCCAGCCAGTGAGAGGAGTCAAGTGGACTCGAGGATCATGCTCACTTCAAACTGGAAAGAAACTCGACCAGATCGCGCAGTTCTCGCTTCGAGAGCAGCCCTGCCAGTTTGTCGGGCATTGCCGACTGGCCGCTCGTGCGTTCGTCGATCTCATCCTTCGGCACGACCACCAACTTGCCTTCGGGCGTCATTAGACGCAACTCGCGTTCGTCTTCGCCCTTCAGCACGCCGGCCAGAATGCGGCCGTCGTCCGTCGACACGAGAACGGAGTCGAAGCCTTTGGCAATCTGACGGTTGGGCTCGACGATCGATTCCAGCAGATATTCGCGAGTCTTCTTCGGATCGGCAGCGACCTTCGTTAGATCGGGGCCGACTTCGCCTCCTTGCCCATCCAACTTGTGGCAGCGCAGGCAGTAGACCTCGGCCTTATTCAGGAAAATACGTCGACCGCGCTCCGCATTGCCGCCCGCCAGCGTCTCGCGATAACGAGCGACGGCCGACTCGCGGTTCTGACTCGCTTCATAACGATCGCGCTGCTTGTTGAGTTGTTCCGAGTTGCGGTCGTTCACTGCTTCCAATAGATCAAGCTGCACTTCCGCCGGCATTCGGCCGGCAGCAAGCTTGTCGAGCGAGCGAGCCAACAGTGCATCGGCGGCGTCTTGCTTCATACCTGCCAGAACCCCGAAGGCGCTTTGACGTTCGATCGTCGCGCCGCGATCGAGCACTTTCTGGAGTACGCCAATCGCGCGCGCCGAATCGAGCTTGGCCAAGATTTGTTGAGCGGCGGCGCGAACGGCAGCCTCATGGTCGGCGAGCCCTCGTTCGACGATCTGGGGCAATTTGGGATCGGACAGCGCAGCCAGCGCAAGCAGGGCCTCAGCGCGAAGCGAGGCGGGACGTTTGGCATCGAGAACCAGCGAGGCCAATTCCGGCCCGACTTCTTTGATGCCCAGCTTGGTCGCCGTCTGCGCGGCCGCTTGTCGCACCTGATCGCTGCCGGCGAAGACGCCTCCCAGCACGGGACGCAGCGCGGCAGTCGCAACCTTGCCATCCCTCGGCTCGAGCGAACGCCACACACCGACGACGCGGTCGCGCCCGGACGGCTTGGCCCAATCTGCCAGTGTTCGCAGCGCTTCAACTCGCATCGCTTCCGCCGCCCCTGCCGCGGCCGCAAAACGCGCCAGCGCCTGGGCATTTTCGGCGTTGCCGAGCCGAAAATTCGCGTTGATCGCCCGGCGCAGCACCGGCTCGGGCAGTCCGGGCTGAGCAATCAACTTCGCCAGTTCTGGCATCGCCGGTGCAATCGGAACGTCGTTGATGGCACGTGCCGCTTCGGCCACCAGCTTCAGGTCGCTGTCCGCCAGGAACCTCGCGACCTCGGGTTTCTGCTGCCGGCGCAGCGCCAATAACGCACCCATGCGGACCGCTGCCGAAGCGTCCTTCGCCGCGTCTCCGAGCGCATCGCCGTCTGCGAGGCTCGCCAATGCCATGACGCCCGCGTGCCGCAGGTAAGGATCGGCGTCGGCATTTTCTCGCAGCATCTCTAGCACGGCGCCAGTCGCCTCGCGGCGCCCCAGTTTGCCGAGACCCGTCGCCGCGAAAAAGCGGACGCGTGCAACATCATCTCGAAGTGATTTTAGCAACGATTCATACGCCGCATCGACGCGGTGATCTCCCAGCAGACGGACCGCCTGAGCGCGAATCTCGGCATCGTCGTCGCCGACGAGGTTGATTAGCGAATTCAAATCCGCCTGCGAGTTCTCGGCGAGTTGACCAAGCGCCCACAGCGCATGAATGCGGGCCAGTTGATGCTTGCTCTCGAGCGCTGTCTTGGTCACCCCAGGAGCTGCATCGGCGCCGTGCGCCGCCAAAGCGAATTGCGCCTCTTGCCGCACGCGCTGGTCGGCATGATCCAGCAATTTGAGCAGCTCCTCGACTGATTGTTTCGCAAAACCATGCGCAAGAAGCCGCTGTGTGCCGGCCGCCTCGGCGATTTTTTCCGTCGCGGGTTCGCTGATCTTATAGATGCGCCCCTTACCCGGTTTGCCCCAGCCTTCCACCCAGTCGCTAAAATACAGTCCGCCGCCGGGACCGAAATCGACGTCAGTCGCGCACACTGACCACACAAACTCGTGCAAATCAGCGACTTCAAACGTGGCGCCGTGCGGTTTGACAGCGAATGAATAGATGCCGCTGTTCGCACTGGCGCCGCGGAAGTCGCAGAGGAAGAAGTGTTCGCGATATCGCTCCGGCAGACCGGCGCCAGGGTAATAACACAACCCCGACGGCCCATTGGCGATATTCGCGATGGGCGGCAGGAAGTAGGCGGCTTGCCCGTCCCATTGCGGCTGCCACATCTTCTCGCTGTTCCACGGTCCGCGCCCTTCCAGGAACTGATAGCCGATGCGCCACCCACTGTCGCCCCCTTCCACCAAATAGACCCAGCGCGCTTGATCGCCCCCATCGGAATTATTGTCGCCCGTGAACAAGTTGCCGTACTTGTCGAACGCCAGTTCTTGAGGATTGCGCAGCCCGGTGGCGAAGATCTCAAGCTTTGAGCCATCCGGATTGCAACGCAACACGGCGCCAGTGTCGGGAGAGAACAGCCGCTTGCCTTCTTGCGTCACGACGTTCAAGCCGCGATCGCCAATGCTGAAATAAAGCTTGCCATCGGGTCCAAATCGCAGGCCGTGCAAGTCATGCCCAAGAAAGCCGACGTGCACGCCGTAGCCGTGCGACAGCGACTTTCGCTCTTCGGCCCGCCCATCTCCGTTCGTATCGCGCAATTGCCACAAGTCGGGAATGCAGCTGTACCAAAGCGTATCCCCGCGCGCTAGCACGCCCGCACCAATGCCGTCGGCCGCCTCGCGAAATCCTTCAGCAAAGACATGAGCCGTGTCTGCCGCGCCGTCGCCGTCGCGGTCCTCGATCAAGCGCACGCGATCGTGATGAATGGCATACGTCTCGAACTTGTCGCCCAGATATTTCTTGTACATGGCGACGCGATCTTCGACCGTACGACAGGCCAGGTCGTCGTCGAGCCAATCCATGTGGCCGCGGATATCGGTCACCCCGTCGTGCAGGCGAAACGTTTCGGCCACATAAACCCGCCCGCGCTCATCGAAGCAGAAGGCTACGGGGTTGGCCAGTAGCGGTTCCGCTGCGAATAGCTGCAATTGAAGTCCCGCGGGGACGCGGATTCTCTTGATGGCGGTCGCCGCGTCTGCAGATGCTTTCTCCACCTTGGCCGCATACGGTTCGGCCGGATGGTCGGCCTGGGCTCGGCCCCGCGGTTCTACATTTCCAAAATCCAAGAACACGGCGATCGCCGTCCCAACAACCAACAAGCGAGCAAGCGGCATGAGAACCTTCGACCGTAAAGAAAAGCAAAAACTGGCGGGAAAATGCGGGGAATTCGAACGAAAAGCCGCTCTTCACCTTAATTGCGAGGTGCAATTCGCACAAGGCAAAGCTGCACCGCGTTTGCCGTGGCAGTTCCGCAACCTGCAGCATTCATGCGAGCGTGCACAAACCTGCCCCGCGAAGGCGCTAACTGCAATAGCTTGCGGTCATCGTCGCGTGCGTCGAGCGCGACATCGCTTGATCGCAACCAC
>JAICIG010000145.1 GCA_025924495.1 Pirellulales bacterium
GATCTCCGAGGGCGCGTTGATGCCCAGTCGGACTTTGTCTCCGCGGATGTCCACAATCGTGATGACGATATTGTCACCGATCATGATGCTTTCGTCGCGCTGTCTCGACAAAACAAGCATCGATGGCTCCTTCGGCGCGCCGGGCGGCGATTAGGCGCTTTTCTTGAGGGGGGCGGTGTGGCTGGTGAGTTCGTATTGCACGGGCTGATCGCCGTTGGCGACCACCTGCCGGCCGGTTCGCCGCTCCAGGTTGATCACCACCGGGGCCTTGAGATTCAACGTAATTGCGCGCTCATTCTTCCCGACGATCGTCAGCACCTGCGCATCCCGCACGTCGGCCAGATCCAAAGGCGCCAATTCGCTGCGAAATACGCGAAACTGGTCGTGAGGCACAAATCGCCGGGGGCTCACCACCGCCAGGGCCACCTCGGGCCTGGAAGTGCATTGCAGCCAGCCCAATGCGTTGTTTTGCGCATCGGCCAGCAGCACCCAGTGTCGACAATCTTCCAACCCCAGTAATCCCGCGGGAAAATTGATAATATCTTCCGCTTCGATCTCCAGGGCGCCGAATCGAGTCGTCCTGATTTGCATACGCCAGGCCTACCTTCCGTGGAGGTGCACGGGCAATGTTTCGCCTCGTCTGAGACGCGCACATTGGCTACATCGGCCGGCAATTTGGGGGAAGAACAGAAAAAATCGCCGATTCCGCGGCGACTTGCGAGGTTGGAGAACCTCTTCCGACGCAATGATAGCCGGCTGAGTCCGCCGATCGTTTGGCTGTGCGCAGTTACCTGAAATGCTCGTCGCGGCTTTCGACAGCCGGGAGTTCGCCGATGCCTGGCGTGGCGCGCAGCCAAGCGCTTGTCTGCCAATTGTCAACGGGCGGCTTATTGGCCAGGATCGGGGGCATGTTGAACAGCAGCCTGTGCGCCAGCCCGAACGCGATGGGCTCGTACATAGCGCGCAACTCGGCGAATTTCTTCTCGACCTGATCGCCGTCGAGCTCCAGTCCGGCCTCGGCCAGCAGTTCGCGGAGTCGCTGAAAACGCGCCGCCGAAAGCCGCGATTCATCTAATTCGACCGGGGATATCTTGAGCACCAACGCGAGATCGACCATGGCATGCCGTGCCATCGCAAACGTGAGTTGCGCCTGGTAGGAGTTGGCGCCTTTAATGCCCGCAATCAAGAGTGCACAGCCATCGAGCACCGACGTGAGGGCGCTTAGCCACGACTGATTATCGTGTTGTGACCGGTAGTAGACCAACACGGGGAACGAGAGATGGCTCTCCAACAACTGTGCCGACCAGCGCTCCCACTCGGCCATAAACGGGTCCAGGCTGCTGCTCTGGCCCAGTCGCGCCACGCGCAGCAATCCCTCGGCGGCGGTCGGCGGAGAACCGGCCCGAGCGTCGAGTAATGAGATGGTGATTTCCCGCTGCGAAGCCGCTTGCGACAACACGGGCAAGTAGCCGATGATCACCGCCATGAATCCAAAACCCATTCCCGACTCGACGACCGCCAGAAACCGTCCGAGCGTTCCCGCAGGCGCTACGTCGCCATAACCAAGCGTGAAGAACGTTGTACCGCTCATGTACAGATAGGAGTACAGCCCTGCACGTTCCGCTTGTGCCACGTTCAAGGGGGTCGACAGCGACCAGTGCAACAGGCCAAACGCAAACACCAACCCCGCCGCCCATAGCGAGAACAACAGCAGAATGGAGAGCGGACCAAACACGCTCAGGAAGGTCTCGCGCCTTCTCCCCTGCGGCAGGCGACACGCAGTCGCACGCCAGAAAGCCCATGCACAGTGGTAATAGGCTCGAGCGGGCCGATAGGCGCGCGTGACGCGTCTTGGCAATACCATGGCCTCGAATGCATCGGTCAACACCAGTGCGATAAGTAGGAGACTTGCTAAACCAAGTAAGGCGTGCATCTGCGACTTCTCGGATAAAAGTCTCTCTGCGAACGGTCCAATAGTTCGGCGTGACAGGCCGTCGTCAGTCGCCGGCCGATTTGCGGACCGTCGTGCGATGATAGGGTCGCCGATCAACCTCCGGATCGCGCGGAGTATCGCACGAATCCGCCAGGCCAGCAATGGGCGCTCGATCGCTTCCTGCCTGTTGCAGGCGGAAGCAGAACGGCCGGCGTGAAACGTCGCCTGCGGCGAGGCCGCCATCTTGATAAGATAAAGCGGCGGCGACGAACCGACGAGGATGGGCTGCGGCGAAATGTGGTTGACGGCGCATCTGCAGACGCCGTCCGACGCTCGTCAAGCGTCAAACGGCGCATGATATGGCCAGTCGAGTCATCGTGCGGCCGCGGCGGGACGATGCCCATTCCGCTGCCTCGGTCAGCCAAAGGCAAATCCGGGCCGCATTATTTCGGCATCGGCAGCACGATCAAAGCGTTTTCGGCGAACGAGGCTTCGCCCGCCTTGCCGTTAATGCGGTACTGAATCCTCAACTGCTTAGGAGTCCCCGGCGCCGGATCGCCGCCGAAGGCCTCGTTGTAGTTGGCCGCAGGAAGCGTTACGAGCGGCAGTCCGGCGAGCTGCTTTTGCAGCGCCGCGGTAACGTCCTTCTGCGTGGCGCCGGCGCCATATTCGGCCTTGACGATCTCCAGCTTGACCTTGTCGAGTCCGGCTTGCGAAATGATTTCGCGCACCTCGTCGACCTTGCCGCCGAGCTTTTGGGCGATGGCCAGCGCGGTTTCCGCCGCCTCCGTCTTCAACTCGGGCGTCTGCATGACTTTGACGGCCAGCTTCAGCGTGTCCTGGCTCGGGTAGCGCTTCAGGACGTCGAGCACCAGTTTCTGCTCCGCGGGCTGACGGCAGGCGTCGAGCGCTTTGCCGCACATTTCGGCTCGCTGATCAAGCGGCATGACAAACTGCCGGGCAATACGGATGTAGCCGCGCAGCTCGCGAGCCTGGTACTTGTTGGCGCCGCCTGTCTTCGCTAGATCCAAAAGCACCGGCGCCGCGTCGATGGTCATCCACTCGCCGAGCAAACGGCTGCTGGCGTCCTGCAATTGGGCGTCTTCGCTTTTCGCCGCGGCGCCCAGCGTCGCCAGCGACTTGCTTCCGCCGACGGCGCCTAGGATTTCAAGCAACGCTACCTTAGTGGGCAGCGGCGCGTCGGTCATGGCTGCCGACAGTTCTGCCGCGCACGCCTCGCGATCGGGCATGCGGATCGCTGCGGCCTTCAACGCCTGTTGAGCCGCCGGGAGATCCTCGGCATGCTTGGGAGCCGCCACCTGCGAGATCAACACGCCGAGTTGCCTGGCCGAAACCGTCTCGCCAAGCGAAGCCAAGGCGGCGTTGCGCACAGCCTGGTCGGGGCGGTCGAGCGCCTTGACGAGCGGCTCGACGGCGTCGATGCGTCGGCGGCCGACTAGCTCGATCAGCGTGAGGTAAACTTTGCCTTGAGCTCTCGACAATCCAGCGACAATTTGTTCGTCAACACTGCCGGGCGGCAACTCGCCGATCGCTGCCTTGGCAGCGATGGCCAATTCGGCATCCGATTCGACTGCCGCGTCCAACAACGATGAGAGACACGAGGCGTTGCCCACGCGACCCAACGCGCTCAGCGCCGCTAGTCGCACCTGTTTCGGTCCGGCGGAAGCCGCCTTCAAGATGGCAGGCAAAACGACCGTCTCTTTGCGATCGGCCATGGCGGTAATCAACAGCGCCGCCCGGTCGGGCGCGGCGCCAGCCAACTCGCCGGCCAATGCTTCGTCGAGCTTATTGCCGGGGAACTCGCGGGCCGTGCCCAGCGCGAGTTGGAACATCGCCTTGTCGGACGAGCGGAACTGCTCGAGCAACAGCGCGATCCCGTCCTGTTTTCGGGCGAGAATCGCTGCGCGAGTCGCCTCGATCTTTCGTTGCTTCGGCACGTCTGCCTTGCGGACTTCATCGTAGATTTCGATGGCTTCGGCGTCGCGGCCTTCGGCCTGCAAACGTTCGGCGCATAGCACGAGCCCTTCGGCAATCGCCGAGCGAACCTTGACAGGCACGCCGGCCAGCGATTTCCGCAGCGACTTCGTCGCAGCATCATTGGCGATGCGTCCGAGCGCCGCGGCCGCGGAAGCAGCGACTTCGGCGTCATTGTCTTGCAGCCGCCTGGCGAGCGCCTCGGCGGCCTGGGCGTCGCGGCGAACGCCAATCGAATTGATGACGCCGACGAGCAGCTTGCCTTGCAAGCCGTCCTGGGCCTTTCGCAGCGCCTCATCGGAGGCGGCGCCTGGAATCGCTTCCAACGCGATCCGCGCCCACGAGGCGAGTTCTTCGTCGGCCAGGAGTTTGGCCAATTCGCTCACCGCGGCGCTCGATCCGTAAACGGCCAGCCGCTTGCAGGCCAGCGCCTTATCGGGCTTGGGGGCGTCAGAACTTAGCACGCCGATCAGTTCCTTCTCTTTGTCAGCCGATGCGTTGGGCGCGTCCGCCGCGCGAGCGGCGGCTGCGGTCATCGCCAGCGATGCCGTGAAGAGAGTTACAATACTCACGGTATATTGAAGCTTATGCATGGTATCGGTCCGGAAAAATGCGGGGTCGAGTTGTTCTAAACGTCAAGAAATTCAGCGGCTAACTATTCTGCGCGCTTGTCGCGAGATCGTTAGAGCCTCCACGGTTCGCGCAACGCTTCCGAGCGCAGGCGATTCGCCTCTTCGTCGCCGATGAACTCGTGCTTCTTGAGATCGTATTTGATTTGGCGCCCCAGATAGAGCGCGATGTTCGCCGCATGGCAGGCGATGTGGGCGTAGCAGGCCGCGTCGGCATTGCCCTTCGGCAAGCTGCGCGACTTGACGCAGTCGAGGAAATCGCGGACGTGGAATGTCGCCGGGTAGCCGCCGATCTCGGCGACCGTGCGGCCGGCAAGCAACTCGGGCGAGCTGAGGACGAGTTTGCCGCTGTCGCCCGTTTCGACCCAGCCCGTCTCCCCCTCGAATCGCACGGGGCAAGAACCGAGCGGAATCCAGCCGGTCTCGCGGAAAATCAGCTCCACGCCATTGGCATAGCGAGCGACAAGCTGCCCGTCTTTGGGAGCGTTGTATTCAACCGGAGCCGAACGATCGTCGCCGACGGCCCACTGGCACAAGTCGACGCAGTGCGAGCCCCACTCGAGCACGCCCCCGCCGACCAGCCCGCCCCCTTTTTCGAAATTAAAACCGTCGAGCAGCTTCTCGTTGAACGGGCGCCAGGCCGCGGGGCCGAGATACATGTTCCAGTCGACCACGTCTTTCGCCGGCTCGGGCTGGGCAGGCAGCCAGCCGCTGGTCATGGCTTGCATGCCCATCGGATGAGCGTAAACCTTCTTGAGCTTGCCGAGCTTGCCGGTACGGGCCAGTTCGCAGGCGAAGGCGAAGTGCGGCAGATTGCGGCGCTGCGTGCCGGCCTGGAACACGCGGGCGGTGCGGCGCATCGTTTCGGCCAGCATCAGGCTTTGCGAGATGTTCTTCGTGCAAGGCTTTTCGCAGTACATGTCTTTGCCGGCCTTGGCCGCGTTAATGGCGGCCGTGCAATGCCAGTTCGGGCCGGTGGCGATCAGCACGGCGTCGATGTCGCTGCGATCGAGTAACTCGCGGAAGTCCTGGATCATGTCGCAGTTCTGGTTGCCGTATCGCTCGTCGACAATCTTCTTGACGGCGACGCGGCGGGCCTGCTTGATGTCGCAGACGGCCAGGAACTGCACGTCTTTTTGCTCGAGGAAGCAGCCCAGGTCGTAGGTTCCCCGGTTGCCGATGCCGATGCCGCCGACCGTGATCCGTTCGCTCGGCGGGACGGCGCCATCCAGACCAAGGGCCGAACTGGGGATGATCGTCGGCGCCGCGACTGCCGCGGCTCCCGCCGAAAGCGCGGTCTTCAAAAACCGCCGCCGATGAAGTTGTCGAGCGTTCTGCGACATGGCTGCTCTCCTGAACATGGAATCCGCCTCAATACGGCCCCGGCGCCCTGACAGGCTGCCAGTAAACTGACAGCATACCCGCACGCCCCATCTCTTGCCACATTCACGCCCCCGCAGCAGCGATACCATTTGACTACGCGTCACGGATTCGCTGTAGGAGATCGGGCGGCACTGCCTCCTTGAACGCTCACTTTGGGTCCTTATAATCCCCGCATGTCTGCCGCAATCCGCGTGTCGAACCTGGTCAAGACCTATCCCGGCCGTCCGCCCGTGGAAGCGGTCAAGGGGTTAGACTTGGAGGTTCGCCGCGGCGAGTGCTTTGGTTTGCTTGGCCCCAACGGGGCTGGCAAGACGACCACCTTGGAAATCATCGAAGGCTTGCTGAGGCCGACGTCCGGCGACGTCGAAGTGCTCGGGCGCCGCTGGGATTCGGACGATCGGGCAATTCGCGAGCGGATCGGCATCTCGCTGCAAGAGACGCGTCTGCCCGATAAATTGACCGTCCGCGAGACGGCGGCATTGTTTCGATCTTTCTACGCGACCGGAATCAGCCCGGAAGCAGCGATCGCGGCTGTGTCGCTCCAAGAAAAGTCGCGTGCCTTTGTAGACAGTTTATCTGGCGGTCAAAAGCAGCGTCTGGCCGTTGCCTGCGCCCTCGTCGGCGATCCAGAATTGCTGTTCCTCGACGAACCGACAACCGGCCTCGACCCCCAGTCGCGGCGGGAACTGTGGGATGTGGTGCGCGGCTTCAAGGCCCGCGGCCAGGCGGTGCTGATCACGACGCACTACATGGACGAGGCCGAACGACTTTGCGACCGGGTTGCCGTGATCGATCACGGGAAAGTCATCGCACTTGGGGCGCCTCCCGAACTGATCCTGAACGCTGGCGGCGAACACGTCATCGACGTAAGGCTCGACTCCGATCGGGCGGCATCTGCAATCGCTGTCGACGATCTTGCTCGGTTGCCGACGGTTGCCGCCGTCCGGCCGACGGACGGCGGGTATGCGCTCTCCGCGTCTGAACCTCATGTCGCTTTGCCGGCGCTGTTGGTTCTGCTCCAACAAAAGGAGGTGACGCCGGCTGGATTGGGCACGCGCTTGGCCACTCTCGATGACGTCTTCCTGGCGCTCACCGGCCGACACCTTCGTGACGAGAACTAGACTGTATGAACGGCGCCCTCTGGCAACTCGTCTTAGCCCGCTTCCGGGAATTCTTTCGTCGGCCGAGCACCGTGTTCTGGGTTTACGGCTTTCCGCTGCTCCTGGCAGGAGTCCTGGGCGTTGCATTTCAGAATCGGCCGGTCGAGCGAGTCGCCGTAGGAGTATGCACCGACAGCAGCAGCGGGACGGAAGGCGCAGAGAGCGTGATGAGCAAGCTCGAGCGCGATCCGCGGCTGATCGTGTTCGCGGGGACCGATCGGGAATGTCGAGATCGGCTGCGCACGGGCAAGATTGGACTGGTCGTCATTCCAACGACTGACGCCGGCCAGTATGAATATTTATTCGATCCGAACCGGCCTGAATCGGTCCTTGCTCGGTCGACGGCCGACAGCGCGCTCGTTCGCGCCGACGCCCCAAATCTCGCGACTCCCATCGACGTGAAATTCGACGAACCGGGCGGCCGCTACATCGACTTCCTCATTCCCGGGCTCGTGGGAATGAACCTGATGGGCGGCGGCCTATGGGGCGTCGGATTCGTCATCGTCGACATGCGAGTAAGAAAATTGCTCAAACGTTTTCTCGCCACGCCCATGAGACGAAGCGATTTCCTGTTGGCATTGATGATCAGCCGGGCCGTATTCACATTGATCGAGGTGACAATTCTTTTAATCTTCGGCTGGCTGGCATTCGGAGTCGCCGTGCGAGGGAACTTGTTGGCACTGGCCAGTCTAATCGTTCTTGGCGCCGCAAGTTTTGGCGGACTCGGGCTGTTGGTCGCCTGCCGGGCGGAAACGATCGAGACGGTATCCGGCTTGATGAACGCCGTGATGTTGCCGATGTACCTGCTCTGTGGAGTATTCTTCACGGCCGACCGGTTCCCTGAAGCGATGCAGCCCCTGATCCGCGCCTTGCCGCTCGCTGCACTGCTCGATGGCGTGCGGGCCGTGATGAACGACGGCGCGGGTTGGGCCGCCGTCGAACGACCGGCCGTCGTACTTTCGGCCTGGGGCGCGATTTGTTTCGCTTTGGCGCTGCGCTGGTTCCGATGGCGATGAGCTTCTTCGCAAACTACTGCGAGTTGTCGGCTGGGACCCTCAAACAGATTGTCTGTCGTGACTTAAAGGTTAACCGCTCTGTCCGTTAACCTACACGGCCCGGCGGGGGTGTGACGGCAAATTCTTTTCCTGCAGAGCGAACCGACCGGTTGCGCTCTCAACGTTCGACACAGGCAATTGCAATAGCGGGCGCCCGCGTGCACTTCCAACAAATCGCCGGCTAGTTTGATGGCAATGGAGGCAATCCAAGTTCTTTCAAGAACTTATTGTGTTTGGCGGTCGCTTTCCGGATTGCTTCATCGATATCCACCAAGTCGCGATGAGTCTCAGCCAAGTCGATCTCCTGTTCCGCTTCTGCCGTACTGACATAGCGAGAAACGTTGAGATTGAAATCGTTTGCCTCGATCTCCTTCATCTTCACACGGCGGGCGTATCGTTCGATCGGCTTGGAGGGGCGTTTTTGATACGTCTCGATGATCCGCGCGATGTGCGCGTCCGTCAGTTGGTTCTGCCGCTTGCCCTTCTCGAAATGTTCGCTGGCGTTGATAAATAGGACGTCATCGGGCTTCTTGCATTTCTTCAGCACCAAGATGCAGACCGGGATTCCCGTTGAGTAGAACAGGTTCGCCGGCAACCCGATCACCGTGTCGACGTGCCCGTCCCTGAGCAGCTTGGTGCGGATATCCTTCTCCACGCCGCCCCGGAACAGCACCCCGTGCGGCAGGATGATCGCCATGACGCCGTCGTCTTTCAGGTAGTACAGACCGTGAAGCAGGAACGCGAAATCGGCCGCGCTCCTGGGCGCTACTCCGTGGGCCTTGAACCGCATGTCCTCCCCCATGGCCTCGCCCGGCCCCCATCGATAGCTGAAGGGCGGATTGGCGACTACCGCGTCAAACGCCGGCTTCTTGGCCGGGTTCGTCTCGCGCAGGTAATCCCAGTCGTTTGTCAGCGTGTCGCCGTGGTAGATTTCGAACTCCGTGTCCTTCACCCCGTGTAGCAGCATGTTCATGCGTGCGAGGTTGTAGGTCGTGATGTTCTTCTCCATCCCAATGATCTTGCCGATGGTCCCGTCGGACTCAGTCATGCGGTGCCGGACGTTCAGCAGCAGCGACCCCGACCCACAAGCAAAATCGAACACGGCGTTGAGCTTCTTGCGCTTGCCTGTCTTGGGCTCCTGGCTGTCGAGTGTGACGATGCCGGAAAGGATGCTCGAAATCTGCTGCGGTGTGTAGAACTCGCCCGCCTTCTTACCCGAGCCGGCCGCGAACTGCCCAATCAGATACTCGTAAGCATCCCCAAGCGTGTCGACATCGGACGAAAATAGAGCCATCCCTCGCGCGATCTCACTGATAATCGAGCAGAGCTTCGCATTGCGTTCGGGATACTTGCGTCCGAGCTTGTCCGAGCTGAGATTGATCTCTGAGAACAGCCCCTGGAAGTTCCTGGAGAACGACTCTTCTTCAATGTGCTTGAACCCATCCTGCAGCGTATCGAGCAGCTCGTTGCTCTGCGTCCGGGCGAGATGGACGATATTGCCCCACAGGTACTTGGGCTCGATGACGTAGTGCACCTTGCGCCGCATCTGCTTCTCGAACGCCGCCACGTCGTCGGGGTTGTCCGCGTACCATACTGAAAGGGGTGTCTTACCGCCGTTACTGATCGCGTTGCGGTCAGGGTAATCCGCCCCTAGTTCCTTTTTCGCCGCCGCTTCATAGTTGTCCGAGAGATAGCGCAGGAACAGGAACGAGAGCATGTAATCGCGGAAGTCGTCCGCATTCATTGCCCCGCGTAGCGTGTCTGCGATGTTCCAGAGAGTCTTGCCGAGTTGTCTTTGGTCGAGGTCGGTCATGGTGTCTTACTTAGCATCCTCTGGAAACAAAGCCGGGCTGAACGGGTGGAGTGTGATGAACTGCTTCAGCACCCTGCGAAAGTGGTCCTTGTTCTCCGGCATCATCTCCCGTGGCTCATACAACGAGTAGTCGCCGTGGTTCATCAGGTCGATCACCCGCTTGTAAGCCGTCCCGTTCGGGTCATTGGCCTCGGGCTTGATGCATTCGTCCCATTTGGCGTACCCGAAGAAGCAGGCCGTCTGCTCCATCACCCGGCGCAGCATGTTGAAGTGGTGTGTGTACAGAGCGCCTGCATTCTGTGCCTCGTACAGCTCGACAAGCGAAGCCAAGTGATACAGAAACGGCGTGCTATCGGTCTCCCGCACCGTGAACCCCGCGCAGCCGTCCGCCTGCGGCTCACGGATTAGGAAGTACTTGCGCGGCTTCTTCATCTCGTTGCACAGGACATTGAAGAACAGCACGTGGTGTGACGACACGATCACCCGCAACCGATCCGGCGAGTCCTTTAGCATCTGGGCCAGGTGATGAGCGACCATCACCGCGTTGTTTTCGTCCAGCGACGAAATTGGGTCGTCAATGTAGATGTATTTTACCCACTTGTACGCCTCAGCACCGTCGAGAACGAGCTGCACGATGGCTAGGAAGAAGCACCAGATGAAGATGTTTTCCTCGCCGCGGGAGACCTTAATGTCCTCCACCATCATCGCCACGCCGCCACTCTGCACTTCTCGCGAAAAACTGACTTCCCACTCGATCGTGTCGATCCTGAAGTCAAAGTCGGCGTAGCGATTGAGCAGCGGGCGGATGCGGTTGTCCATCTCCAGCTCGGCCAGTCCCGCGAAGAAGCGAGAGTCCTTATTGATCTTAAGAACCCGCTCACGGTCATTCACAAGATCATTGTCCCAGTAGAACAGGTCCTCAGTGTAGGCGTTGAAGTAGATCGTATCGCGGTCGTCGCCGTTCTTTCCGAGGTTCTTGAACTCGGTCGAGAGTCGCGTCTTGCCCGTCCCATTATAGGCATAGATCAGGACGGACTTCTTTACCTGCAACTCCGTGCGGAGGTGCTTAGCCAATGCGGGCAAATCGAGGAAGGACGCATCGGGCATGGCTCAATCCCTTTCCGGCGATGGGAAGAGCTGCTGCAGTAGGCCCTTCTTGTGCGTCTTAAGGAAGGTCAGCCTGTCGGCTTCGGCAGCGATACGGGCGTCGAGAGTGGAGAGGCAGTCGGCGATTCGTTGCTGCTCGGCAATCGCTGGGAGCCAGATCGGCATTTCTGTGATCATGGACATGCGAACTGAATCGACAGAGTTCTTCGCACTCATCTGCTTAACGCGCTTCTTGAAACGCGTTGAAAAGTAATGAAAGAAAAACTGGCCGTCAACATTACTGCCAAACTCGTAAATGCAGTAGACGCGCTGGTGGAAGTCGAACTTACCTTTTATGTAGTGATAGTTTTCGCCGACGCCTACACCGTCTCCGGACGTTAAAACGGCCTCGCCGTCGTGCGAATAAGAATCAATGCGCTCCACATTCTGAGAGCGAACGAAGAACGGATACTTTCCGCCCTCAACTTTGTTTTGCGTGTCTTTGGCACCCGTCGTGACAGTGGCGAGCTCGCCAATTGGCTTAAAAACCGATCGGTCATTATTGCGGAACTCCGGGAAGCGGAGGCGAGGGTGCGTTTCGCCTTCAGGGGGGAAAAGTCGTTGCGTCAGGCCTTTCTTGTGAGCCTTTAGGGCATCCACTTTGCGCCCTTGCGCCGCAATCAACTCGTCCAGCGACGTCAGGCAGGCGGCGATCTTGTGCTGCTCGGCAAATGACGACGGACCGGTCGGCAGAGGCACGGGCAAAGCCATCAAATCGTCGTCACTAACATTTAGTGATCCGTGCGCACGCGCGCCGATAGTGAGAAACTTGCGGAGCCATCTCCCATGAAGATTGCAAGCAAAGAGGAATCCGAGATAGGCTGGATCGATCTTGCGATCGTCGGCACGGAAGCATGTGAAGATACTGTTGGGCACGGCGGCCTTTGCATCGTCGAGATACCGCGCAATATACCCTTCGGGAAAGGCTTTCGTGGAACTTTTATTATAGGCAAAGTCGTTCTTTTGCAGGCGAATGTAGTTCTTGAGCGAGTTGCCGGCGATGGTTCGACCGAACTTCTGCGCCTGACTGACCAGGCCTACCCCGGAGGTGACCGTATAGGGAGTGCAAGGCGTTGTTCCTGCGCGGTCGAACACCGCATCGGCGAGTTCTTTCAGCGGGATCTCCTCCCACGCCCCGCGAAATTCTGGAAACCGCAGCCTCGGCGTCAACGGTCGTTTGTCGTCCTTGGCCATGGCTTACTCTTCGTACGCATCGAGTCCGGAGATATCGCGGCCGCCGGCGCGCTTCTTCAGGAGTGGAACAAGGTCGGCCATCAGGGCCAGTTCCTTATTCGTCCGGGCACGCCAGCCCAGTTCCAGCGGGGCGAGCAGTTCTGTAAGCTGTTCGCCGTCGAAGATCATGCGGGAGAGGATCTTGTCGACGAACGTTTGGAGCGCTTCCGGCGCCAGGCCGTGCTTGCGGGCCTTTTCCGCAAGCTCGGCAGCGTTTTTCTCATCCTTGAACTGCTGGTAGCCGGCAATGACAGCGACTTCGTCGAGTGCTTGGCCGACTTTGAGGCTCCGGACGTATTCAGTCAATAACTCTCGGTCGTCGAGCAAGTTAGAATTTGATCGAATTAGGCCAATCACCTCTTCCAACGTCATTGAAACTTTGCCCGGCTTCTTCTGCGAGTAGTCGGCGATCAGCTTCATAATGTAGTCGTAGTCGATCACCGCGCTGGCGAAGAGGACGAACTCAAAATCAAGTTCGTCGATGGCGGGTTCGGTCTTCTCGCCGGGCCTTTCGCGCTGTTCCCGTAGCCGCTGGGCGGTTTCGAGATATTGGCCGCGGAAGGCGTTCAGGTCGTCCTTGGGCAGGATGTCCTGGATCGTCTGTTCCTGCTCAGGGGTGAGGTCGGTATATTGGTCGAGCTGGGTCTGGAGTCGTTGCACCTCTTTGAAGTGCTTGATAAATGCGGCGCGGGCACCGTCCCCCTTGAGATTGGCGACATCGTCGGGCTTGCCGGTGAGACCCTGCGATTTCATGAAGCTCTCGAGCGCCGTCTTGGCCTCCTTGAGCTTGTCGATGACGACCGGAGCCTTGTCGACGAGCCAGATCTTGCGGGCCTGTTCTACCTTCACGCCGGAAAAAAGGGCGATGGCCGCATCGACGGCCTCTTGCTGGCCACGGAAGTCGAGGATGTGGCCATACGGTTTGGTGTCATTTAGTACGCGGTTGGTGCGGCTGAAGGCTTGGATCAGCGAATGGTGCTTGAGGTTCTTGTCGACGTAGAGCGTATTGAGATACTTGCTGTCGAATCCCGTCAGAAGCATGTCGACAACAATGGTGACGTCGAGCTTCTCCCGTCCCTTATCTGGCAGGTCGGAGTTGGGGTACTGCTGGTCCTTGATACGCTTCTGGACATCCTGGTAATAGAGGTCGAACTCATCGATGCAATGGTTCGTGCCGAATCGCTCATTATAGTGTGCGATGATCGTCGTGAGAGACTTCTTCTTGCCCTCGGGGTCGTGCTTGTTGTCTTCCTGTTCCTGCGGCAGATCTTCCTGGATCTGCCGGACGTCGCGGCTGACATCGGCCGGAGGGGAGAAGACGGCAGTGATGTTGAGCGGAACGAAATCGGGATTAGTAAGCTTGCGACCGTTCTGTAATGCATCAAAGATCGCATAGTACTCTATTGCATCGTCGATTGACGCGGTCGCGAGGAGGGCATTGAACCTGCGCCCGCCGGTCGCGGCGTCGTGCTTAGCGAGGATAGCATCGACGACAGCGCGCTTCGCAAGTGTCTCGCCCGGTTTTATCTCCGCGCCCTCCGGCTTATAGTATTCGACGTGGAAGCGGAGGACATTGCGATCTTCGATGGCGTTCGTGATGGTGTAAGCGTGCAGTCGCTTCTGGAACAGGTCCTTCGTGGTTTTGAGCGTCTGAACTTCGCCTTCGATGCGTTTGTAGTTGGCGTTCTCCTCGAAGATGGGCGTGCCGGTGAAGCCGAAGAGCTGCGCGTTAGAAAAGAACTGTTTGATCGTCTGGTGATTGTCGCCGAACTGCGAGCGGTGGCACTCGTCGAAGATGAACACGATCCGCTTTTCACGCATTGGTGCGAGTACCTCGGCATACGTTTCTCGGCCGTGCTTCTTTCGCTGCTCATTACGTTTGCTGTTCTCGTCGAGAGCTAGACCAAGTTTCTGGATGGTCGTAACGATGACTTTGTCGGCGTAGTCGTCGGAGAGCAGTCGACGGATGAGCGTTGCCGTGTTGGTGTTTTCTTCAACGCAGCGGTCCTGGAAGCGGTTGAACTCTTCGCGGGTTTGCCGGTCGAGGTCTTTGCGGTCGACGACGAAGAGACATTTGTCGATGGCGGGATTGGCCTTGAGTAGCGTGGAGGCCTTGAAGCTAGTGAGCGTTTTGCCGCTGCCAGTGGTGTGCCAGACGTACCCGTTGCCGAGGTTTTTGTCGATGCACTCGACGATGTTCTTGACCGCGTAGATCTGATAGGGCCGCATGACCAGGAGCTTTTGTTCGCTGGCGACCAGGACCATGTATCGGCTGATCATCTCGCCGAGCGTGCACTTCGCGAGAAATTCTTCGGCAAAGGCGTCGAGTCCCTTGACCTTCGAGTTGTCAGGCCGGGCATGCTCGTAGATGGGCAGGAAACGCTCGTCGGCATTGAAGGCGAAGTGGCGGGCGTTATTGTTGGCGAAGTAGTAGGTGCTATCGCGGTTGGTGACGATGAATAGTTGCACGAAACAGAGGATCGTGCGCGTGTAGCCATTGCCGGGGTCGTTCTTGTATTCGACGATCTGCTCGATGGCACGGCGGGGATTGATGCGCAGGGTCTTGAGTTCGATCTGGACGGCGGGGATGCCGTTGATGAGCAGGATGACGTCGTAGCGGTGGTGGCTGTTGTCGGTATTGATACGGAGTTGGCTGACGACCTCGAAGGTGTTTTTGCACCAGTCGGCAATATTGACGAGCGTGTAGTTGAGCGGGGTGCCGTCGTCGCGGGTGAAGCTATTTCGGTTGCGGAGCGTATGGGCGGCGGTGAAGAAGTCGGGAGTGACAATATCATCGAGCAGGCGTTGAAATTCACCGTCCGTTAGGTGGACGTGGTTAATCGCGTCGAACTTCTTGCGGAAATTTTTCTCCAGTGCGGCGCGGTCACGGATTTCCGGGCGATATTCGTACTTTAAGCCTCGAAGTTTTTCGATGAGATGATCTTCAAGTTGGCGTTCTGGCGTAGTCATAGCGAACTGTTTTGGATTACTCTGGTCGGCATTCCCAACTTTGGCTTAACCGGTCGTTCAATCTTCTTGAGAAAAGCCTGAAGATCGCTGTGCCGGAACAGCCGGTAACCGTTCGCCGGATACTTGTGCCTTGGAATCTTGCCATCCCGCGCCCAAGCCCGCAACGTATTCTTGGCCGCCCCAACGATCGCGGCTGCCTCTGCCTCTTCACCTAGTCGATATAGTGAACCATGGCGTGATGCATGCCATGGCTACGAGCAAGGCTGAAGACAAGCCACGAGTCTAGCAGACGCCGCGCACGTGCGGAACTCGCCGTAAATTCCCGCACAATCGAGCCGGTCTGTTGAAGCCTCGCGAGAGCCCACAATCACCACAACAGTGGAGATTGCAGGCTGCCTGATGCGGAGCGGATCGCCAAGTGGTTTCCAAAAATCCGCCGCGATTTTGCGGAGGATGGAAATCGCACCGATTGCGCAAGCTGTTCGCATTTGCGGTCAAATGTTACGGCGCTAGAACGCTCTCACTCGAACCGATCGCGCCTGGGTCCTAGCGGCGTAAAATAAACGCCCCGCCGCTGTCCGAAAGGCCTGGGCTAACGCGCCATCGCCGACTACCGACGAATCGGGCATCTTGAGTGCAGGACGGCTCCGCGGCAAAACTCTCGTCGGCCCTAGCTGGGTTTGGAATTGCCTCCATGGCACTACGTCGTCCAATGGATATGGGTCGTGCAGTCCCCCGAGTGGCGGTTAGTACAGCGTCTCACAGGTCGAATGTCGGAAAGATGGCTCGAACTTGCCCTAGATCGGCCGACGCCCTCTCGCGGGCACGGCTAATGCTATAGCGAGTGCGCCAGAAACCATCCCGGGGCTGGCGACAGAGAATGCGGGAATGTCTGGCAGAGTCGGCGCGACGAGCGTTGATCTGCCAGTGTGAGCAGTGCAGTTTTCGATATCAGGGGGTAGCGCTTTATGCCAGTCAAAGTGTGGGCGCCTAACGCTGGAAAAGTCGCATGCGAAACGCAAGGCCAGCGCGTCGATCTGCAGGAAGAATGCGGCGGGTGGTGGAGCGCCGATCTGGAATTACCCGCCGACGTCGACTATGCGTTCCGGCTCGACGACGCCGAGCC
>JAICIG010000146.1 GCA_025924495.1 Pirellulales bacterium
GCCCATTTCGATCCGTGACGAAAAGTTGCGCGTACTGGTCGTCGATTCCTATCCGCGCTGGGAATATCGCTATCTGCGAAATGCACTCTCGCGCGATCCAGGCGTCGAACTGTCGTGTCTGCTATTCCATCCCGGTCTGAGCAAGGTTGGGGGCGGCAACAAGGACTACATCCAGCAGTTCCCCGCTCGGATTGAAGAATTGACCGGCTATGACGTGGTGTTTCTGGGCGATGTTGGCATCGGCGACGGGCAGCTCACGACAGAACAGTGCCGATTGCTGAAGGGGCTCGTCGAGCGGCAGGCCAGCGGCCTGGTATTTATGCCCGGTTGGCGAGGGCGGCAGTTATCACTCTTGGAGACGGAGTTGAACGACCTTTATCCGGTCGTGCTCGATGTTTCGCAACCCGACGGTTGGGGCTCGCGCACCCCCGATCATTTTGAACTGACCGAACAGGGCCGCCGCAGCCTGCTAACCCGCTTGGCTGACTCACAGGACGAGAACTCGGCCATTTGGGAGAGTCTGCCCGGCTTTCAATGGTATGCGGCCGTCGAGCGCGCCAAGGCGGCCAGCGAAGTCCTCTGCGTTCATCAAGACGCCTCGAATCAGTATGGCCGCATTCCGTTGTTGGTGACGCGCACTTACGGCGCGGGCAAGGTTCTGTTCATGGGGACCGACGGCGCCTGGCGCTGGCGCAAAGGGGTCGAAGACAAATATCACTATCGCTTCTGGGGCCAGGTAGTCCGCTGGATGGCCTACCAACGGCACATGGCGCAAGGCGAAACGGTCCGTCTCTTCTATTCTCCCGACCAGCCGGCGCTGCGCCACACGATGACGTTGCACGCGAATGTGATGACGTCGTCGGGAGAACCGGTGCAAAACGATGAAGTGTCGGCGACGATTACGGCTCCCTCGGGACGGATAGAAACGGTGCACTTGACCTCCGCTGGCGACGAATGGGGGCTGTTTTCGGCGCAATTCACTCCCGCCGAGGCAGGCTCGCACCAGGTGGCCTTGCGGGGCGCCAAGTCGGGCGCTTCACTCGATACGACTTTCGCCGTCCAAGGAGGCGCCATCGAGCGCATCGGCCGTCCCGCGCGGCCCGAAGTATTGGAGGAGATTGCGCGGCTCACCCAAGGTCGGCTGGTGCAAGTGAATGAACTCCAAGCGGTCTTGAATTCGGTCGGCGCCTTGCCAGAACAGCCCCCCGTGACGCATCGCTTGCGACTATGGAGTAATCCATTCTTGGCGGTATTGATCGTTGCGCTGTTAGGCGTATTTTGGGTCGGCAGAAAGATGGTCGGTTTGGTCTGAGCGAACGGAATCAAATCGATCGGCGGCGGCATAAAACAAGCGTGTTGGCGACAAGTAAAGGGAGTGCCTGACATGAGCATCGCTCAAGTTCACAATGGCCCGACGTTGCCGGAGAGTTTGCGCGAACAACTGCTCGGCTTCCGCCGCAGGCTGTGGCTGGTCAAGACGGCCGAAGCCTTGGGCATCGCCTGCTGCAGCTTGCTTCTGGCCTATCTGGCCGTGTTCGCCCTCGATCGTCTGTTCGACGTGCCCGGTTGGCTGCGCGGCGCCTTGCTGCTGTTCGCCTGCGTGGCCGCCTGCGCCGTGCCGGTTTATGCCTATCGCTGGATCTGGCGTCGCCGACAGCTGTCGCAACTGGCCCGCTTGTTAAGCCGCAAGCATCCGCGGATCGGCGATCAGTTGCTGGGAATTATTGAACTGGCGGCCAGCGAAAGCGAACAGGCGCGCTCGCGCGTGTTGTGTGAAGCGGCCATCGAACACGTCGCCCGCGATGCGGCGCAGCGAGATTTTCGTGATGCGATTCCTCATCCGCGCCATCGAAAATGGGGCCTGGCCGCCGCGCTGCCGGCCGTCGTCTCCATCGTGTTGCTGGCGCTCGCGCCGGCGGCGGCGAGCAATGCATGGCTCCGCTTTCTGGCGCCGTGGCGCGATACTCCTCGCTACACGTTCGCCATGCTTGAATCGACGCCCGACCGAGTTGTCGTGCCTCATGGCGAACCGTTCACGCTGACGGCAAAGTTGACTGAGAATTCTCCCTGGAGGCCGCGCGAAGGACAAGCGCAGTATGGGTGGCAAGAGCCCGTTTCGGCTGCGATCGACCAGCGCGAGTATCGGTTCAACTTCCCTCCGCAGCTTGAGGCTGGCTGGCTCGATCTGCGCATTGGCGACGCGATCGAGCGCGTTCGCATCGAGCCGACGTTGCGGCCTGAGTTGGCAGCAGTGCAAGCGCGCGTGGCGCTGCCCGATTATTTAGGGCACGCCGAACCGATCGAGAAGGATGCTCGCGGCGGCTCGCTTTCCGTCGTGCAAGGCAGCCGGGTCGGCTTTACGGCGACGGCAAATCGCGAGCTCGACAAAGCTTCGCTCAACGACCAGCCGATCAAACCGGCGGGCGCGGATATCGTCGGTCCGCCGCACGTCGTGGGCGAGACGGAAAGGCTGCAAATTCGTTGGCAGGATCGCGATGGATTATCGGGTCTGGCGCCATTTACCTTGTCCATTGAAGGCCGCGAGGACGAAGCGCCCGTGGTCTCTTGCGAGAATCTTCCTCGGCAGAAAGTCGTGCTTGATTCAGAGCAATTGAGCTTCAACGTCAAAGCCTTTGACGATTTTGGCGTCAAGCTAGTCGGCATGGAGTGGCGCGGTCTTGCGGAGGAAGACGCCGTCGCAAAGCCGGCTCAAGGCGAACGGTTGCTGGCCGCCGGCGGACAAAAGCAGGCTGAGCTGCAGGCAGTCGGCGCTTTTTGTGCCAAGACGCTGGGCATCGAGCCGCAGCCGGTCAGCGTGCGCATCTTTGTCGAGGATTATTTGCCCGATCGCAAACGAGTCTATTCCTCGGAATACATTCTGTACGTGCTTGATCCCCAGCAGCATGCCTTGTGGCTGCGCGAACAATTGAACAAGTGGCAGCGGCATTCGCTCGAGGTTCGCGACCGCGAGTTGCAGTTGTATGAAACGAATAAGCAACTGCGCGACCTGTCGCCGGAACGGCTCGACGAACCCGCGACGCGCAAGCAGATCGAACAGCAGGCGGCGGCGGAACGGGCCAATGCGGCGCGGCTGTCGAATCTGACGGCCAGCGGCGAGGATCTGGTTGCACAGGCCGCGCGCAACCCTGAGTTCGGCGTCGGCCATTTGGAGAAGTGGGCCGAGATGTTGCAGGTGCTTAAAGACATTTCGGCCAACCGCATGCCGTCGGTCGCGGATCTGCTGAAGAATGCCTCGAAGGCCCCGGCCATGGCGGCAAAACCTGCTTCGCCGAAAGGACCGAGCGTGGGGCAGATCCGCAACGCCCGAACTGGCGAACCGGCGCAAGGGGGAGAGAGCAAACCGCTACCGCCCAAGCCGCCGGCGCCGAGCGTCGTCGACGTCGAAAGTTCGCAATTGACGAAGAAGGAAGACGAGGGCGGGAAGCCCTCTGCGAGCAAGCCCAAGGCGCCGCGTCTCGGTCTGCCCGTCACAACGTTAGCCGGCGGCGGATCGAAAAAGAAGCAGGAGGGCTCTTCGCCGACGGCGACCGAGGACGTCGATGAGGCGGTCAAGCAACAAGGCGATCTGCTGGCCGAATTCGAGAAGGTTTCCGACGAACTGAATCGCATCTTGGCTAATCTCGAAGGCAGCACGTTCCTGAAGCGGCTCAAGGCAGCGTCACGGGTCGAATTAGAGCTGGCCGGCGCCCTGAGCGATCGCGTGTCCGGCGAGTTCGGCGTGCCCGACGTGATGATGGCGGCCGATGCACAGGCTCTCGTCGGCAAGCTGGGACAGCGACAGCAAAACGTCTCGAAGACGGTGGACGTCATTTTCGAAGACATGTTGGCATATTACGAGCGCCGCCGTCTGGCCAAGTTCAAAACGGTGACCGATGAGATGAAGCAGATGGCGGTCGTCGACAAGCTCGATCGGCTGGCCAGCGAAATGCCTAAAGAGGTCGGCCTTTCGATCGCCCAGTGCGAATACTGGTCCGACACGCTCGATCGTTGGGCCGAAGACCTGGTCGATGCAACGAAGGGAGGCGAGTGCCCGGGCTGCAAATCGCGCGGCAGCTTGCCCCCGTCACTAGTGCTGGAGGCGATGCAGATTCTTGAAGCGGAGATCAACTTGCGCGACGAGACTCGCGTGGCCGAACAATCTCGTCCCGCCGTCGAGCAGGCTGCTTATCAAGAGCAAGCGGAGAAGCTCTCCAGCACGCAGGCACAACTCAAGCAGCGAGTTGACGCCGTCGGCAAGAAATTGCGCGATTTGCCCGACGGCGAGCAGGACTTTGCGCCTGAGATCGGGCTATTGGCGAAAGTCGGAGAAGTAATGGATGAAACCGCGGGCATTCTCAAGCGCCCCGACACCGGCGCGCCGGCAATCGCGGCTGAAACGGAAGTCATCGAGTTGCTGCTGCAGGCCAAGCGCTGCGACCCGAAGTCGGGCGGCGGAGGCGGCAGCACGCCCGGCGGGGGCGGCGCCAAAGATCCGGCCAAACAGCCGGCGCTGGCGTTGATTGGCAGCGGGGCCAATGAAAAGGCGCGACCCGACCAGCGCGACGTCCAACAGGCTTCGGGCGAGGCGGGGCGGATCTTGCCCGAAGAATTTCGCGCCGGCTTGGATGAATACTTTAACCGCCTTGAGAATCGTTCCGTCGAATGATCGGGGGTAGTGGATGAGAAGTATTGCAATGGCTTATCGCGGCGGGTTTGCCTTGCTGCTCTTGTTGCCAGGATGGTCGCAGCGCGCATGGGCCCAGTACGATCTGGTGCTGCCGCGAATGGAAATCGGGCAGGTGCTTGCGGCGAAACAAGCTCGCGATGCACAAGTCAACGCGCTGGTCGAAGATTATCGCCAGCGGTTGCGCACCGAATTGGTGTTTGTGCAAAGAGCCTGCGAACTGACGCCCGAGCAGGCCGCTGCTCTGGAAAAACACGGCGAAGAAATTGTGGCACGGGCGAAGGAGCAATTCTCCGATGCCATCGAGAATCAGCGAGCCGATCGCCGGCTGGTCGTCGTCAATAACCGGAGGGTGATGGTCATAGGGGACCGAGTCGTCGCAGTTGCCGGAGCGGCAGCGCGCGACGAATCCTCGGCCCTGCAACTAGCGATGGCCGACGACGTTGATGAAGCTGTCCGCCAGGCGTTTCCGGACCACATTGCCGCGCGTCTGACCGAGGAGCGGCAGCGAGTGAATGGGAAGGCTAAGCGGGCGAAAGCCCAGGTCCTGGCGGCGGCAATGGACGAGATCTTGCTCCTCACCGACAAACAAAGAGAGCAGTTGTGCGGTAATCTCACATCGCTGTGGAATGAGAATTGGACGCCGGTCGCGATTAAGCTCGAGCGAGGGTCTCATGATTTCTCGCCCAAGATGTCCGTATTGCTCCGCGCCAAGCTGGCCGGACTCGGCGGCGCATGCGACTTGCCCGATGTCATGCTCGAGCCGCTGCTGCGCCCGGCCCAAATGGCGATGTGGAAGGAAATCCGCAAGCCGCTCAATGGTCAGGCGGCAATGCAAGCGGAAAGAATGAACGCGCAGTTAGTTCAGCCGCAACAAGTTCAGCTGCAACAAGTTCAGCAGCAACGCGGCGCCGGCATGGTCGCGGGCGGCAACGTGCGAGTTCGCAGAGTTGCCGTACCGGGAAGGGCTGGCGCCGTTCGTGTCGTCATTGAGCCACAGCCGGCGCAGGCCGTTGCCGCTGCTGCACCGGCTCGCCCGGGCGTGAATGCGCAGGACGAAGCCCCGATCAAGACGCCGCCAGAACAAAATGCGTGCCTGGAACTAGTGCTCGATGCCCTTGGCCTGGCCTGCGAACTCTCATTTGACGTTCGCGAGAAACTGTGCTGGGCTGGGAAGCTCGACTTGCGTCTCCAGGCAGAACGCGCGGCGGCGCGGCAGCGTGAATTGCTGGAAAAGGCGGCGCAAGCGAACGTCGCCGCGGTGGCGCCTCCGTCGAGCGAATTCGCTTCACCTTACGCTCTCATCTCCGAGGAATCTTCACTTTTGCATAAGGCGGCTCGTAGCCGTATTTCGGCGGAGCAATGGCAAGTCTGGCGTGAAGAGCAACGCCGGCGACTGGAATTTCAGCGTCGGGCGCGGCTGGACTTTTTTGTTTTCACATTTTCGCAGCGGTCTCCACTGACTTCGGCTCAATGGGACGCGCTCGCCGAGCTAGTGCGCAGCCGGCTCGGCGAAATTCCCGCCGATCAATCTGCAGCCCGTCTGGCGACAGAAATTTCCGCCGCAATCGCTCGTATTCCCGAAGCGGAATTCAGGTCGCTGTTCGACGACGTGCAATGGCCTGCCATTAGCCGCCGGTTGCAAGAGTTGCGCCCGGAAGCGCCGCAGATCAAACCTTAAATTATTACTCCCTGACCATCACAGTCCGAGTATGAACTCACGCCTATTCGCTCGCTTGTGTCTGCCGCTCAGTGTGCTCTTGCCAGCAGCGAGTGCTTTAGCACAGCCGCCCGAAATCCGCGAAGGCGCCGCCGTGCCGAGAGAGGTTCGCGAATGCTACGACCGCGCTTTGCAGTTTCTGGCCGTCTCACAAGGCGAGGCGGGCGACTGGCCCGAAAGCGGACACCAAGGACCGGCCGTCACCGGCTTGTGTCTGTTGGCGCTGTTGGCTTCGGGGGAGGATCCGAACTTCGGCCCCTATAGTCAGCATGTGCGCAAGGGCTTGCGCAATATCATTGCATCGCAAGACCCAAATACCGGCTGTATCGGCCCGGGCAATATGTATCACCATGGGTTCGCCATGCTGGCTTTGGCCGAGGCCTACGGCGCGGTGGACGATCGGAGCTTGTGGTCCGACGGCCCGCGGGGCATTTCCGTGGGCCAGTCGCTGGAACTGGCCGTGCGTTGTGCAATCACTTCTCAGGATCAGAACCCCGTAGGCGGATGGCGATATTCGCCGAACGCTCGCGATGCAGATACGTCGGTCAGCGGCGCCGTGTTTGTCGGCTTGCTTGCTGCTCGAAACGCCGGCATCGAAGTGCCCGACAAGAATATGGAACGGGCCATCGCCTACTATCGACAAATGACGGCCGGCGACGGCAGCGTCGGCTACTCCGGAATTGGCGCCCATGGGAATTCGGAGGCCCGCTCATCGATCGCCTCACTGGTCCTTGCGATAGCGCGACGCAAGGACCTGACCGAGTATGCGGCGACTTTGAAGTACGTTAAAAGCCACAGCCACAGCGCCGGCGGCTATGCGGAATATACGGCCTATTATCAGGCCCAGGCGCTTTACCAAGGCGACCCTCAGGCTTGGGAAGAGTGGAACCAGAAGCAAATCCGCCGGCTGCGACAGCAGCAACAGCCCGACGGCAGCATTCGGGGCCAGCAAGGAGGCCCGGTGTTTAGCACCGCCATGTCGGTGCTGGTGCTCGCCGTGAATTATCGTTTTCTGCCGATCTACGAACGCTAAGGAGTGGACCACGATGCGGCGCCTCATTTGTCCGCTCCTGATTTTCGTCGCTTTGAACTTGCTCGTTGCAGCCGCTGCGGAGGAAGGTCAACCTTCTCCGCCGCGGGGGGGCGTGCTGTCGTTCACCAATGGGGATCGGTTGCCGGGCGCCTTGGCAGAATCGACGCAACCGGGGGAAATTGCCTGGCAATCGCCGGCCTTTGTCGAGCCGTTCCGTTTCGACGCTAAGTTGCTGTACCTGAATCATATTCGCTTCGATGTTCTTCAGGACGCGGGCTGGAAAGAGCAACCTTATCGTCTGATCTTTACGAATGGCGATTCGCTGTACGGGCGCTTGGAGTCGGTGGGCCCTGAGGATCTCGTCTTCCTATCCAGCCTGGCAGGGCGCGTGCGCGTGAAACGATCCGTGGCGCGCTGCCTGGAGCGCCAAGGCGAAAAAGCGGCCGTACTCTATTCCGGCCCCAATTCTGCGGCGGAATGGATCCGGTTTCCGCGTCCCGATTCGTGGCGCGAGTCGGAAGGCGGATTGGCCAGCTATCTGTCGAACTCGTCGCTCCGCCTCGACCTGGAATTGCCGCCTCAAGTCATGGTTGAGTTCGAAGTTTCGTGGAAGGTCGCAGCCGATTTCGAATTGCTGATTGGAATCGGCAAGCACGGAGAGGCGACCTGGCCCGGGTGCCGGCTGGAGTGCGTTGACGGCGCGCTCGTCGTGCGCCGCGAGACCGAGCATGATCTCGATCTGGATAAAGTCATGGACTTGCCAGCGGGCGAAGGGCGTCTTCAACTGCGAGTCCTGCTGGATCAGCTTCAACAAAGAGTCGAGGTATTGAGCGGCGACGGACTGCCGTTGGCTGCCGTGAAGACCGAAAACGGCCCTGCCGAGCAATTGTCGGGAATCTGCCTCAAACATCGCACCGGCAGATTGCGTCTGGAGCAGTTGCGAGTCAGCCGCTGGAGCGGCGCGCCTCTGGAGACGGTCGTCGACGCACCGCGGATTGAGCGTACGGATGGCAAAGTGCTGTATGGCGGCCTGCTAGGTTACGACGCCGAGCGCCGCGAGTTTCGCCTGGCTGGCGAAAAGGCAGAGCAGGTTTGCAGTGCAGACCTGACCGACCGCATCTTTCTAGCGAAGCTGTCGAATAAGGTTCCAGACGACGTCAGGGAGCCGACCAACCAGGTGGTCTGCGCCGACAACTCGAGGCTGAGCGGTTGGATCGATAAGCTCGACGGCGATCGTCTGTACTTGGAGTGCCCGGGCGCGGTCAACGCCGATACCTTGGAGTCGGTCATGTTGCCGATTGGCGCCATCCGCATCGTCAATTTTCGCCGCAAGGTTGCGGCGCCGACGCGCGCCGTGGGTGAAATGCTGGTGCTCGAGTTGGACGACGCCCAACTCCACGGCGCGTTGGCTTCGACGCGCGGCGCCGCGGGGCAAGGCGGACTCGGCTGGAAACCGCTGGGAAGCATCAATAGCAGCGCTTTGAGCAAAGACGCCTCAGGCAGAATTGATTTTCCCGCCAAGGCCCTGCCGCCCAAGTCGCTGCGCAATCAGCTCGATTGCGACAAGTTGTACCTTCGCGCCGGCGATGTGTTGCAGTGCCAGATATTGAGCATCGATGCCGCGGGAGTTGCTTGCCAGGCGGCAGGCGCCCCGCTGCAGAAAGTCTCCCATGCTAAACTCAAGGCCGTCGAGTTGCGTCTGCAACCGAGCCAGGAGCCGTTGCCGCAGGACAAGCGAGACCGATTGCTGACGTTGCCTCGCTTGCTCAAGGACGATCCGCCGACGCATGTCATCAGTTCGACGAACGGAGACTATCTGCGCGGAAAGCTGCTCGAGTTGAGCGACGCGAAAGTTCGCTTCGAAGTCAACTCTCGCGAGCGCGAATTCGATCGGCGGCTTGTTTCACGAGTCATCTGGCTGCATCCGGAGGACGTCGATGGCGGCGACAAAGCTCAAGCGGCCGCTATTTTGCCCAAAGGCAGCGTGCAGGTGGTGCGTATCGACGGCACTCGCATGACGTTCGTCCCCCAGGAATTCCAGGAGGGCTGGATCTCGGGGACGAACGAATTGCTGGGCCCATGTCGCGTTCACGTCGATCAAGAAAGCGAACTGTTGATTGGCGCGCGAGTCCTGCAACGTGCTCAGCAGTCGCCGTTCGGAGATTGGAAGCTGGTCAATGCAACCGAGCCGCTGGTAAGCCGGAGCGATTCTGCGGCGGGCAGCGAATCTGAAGAATCGGCGGCGGGTTCGGTCTTGATCGGCCGGCCAGCGCCTGATTTCGCCCTGGAAACGCTCGCGGGCGCCGGGTTTTCGCTAGCCGATGCTCGTGGCAAAGTCGTCGTCCTCGACTTCTGGGCGAGCTGGTGCGCACCCTGTATGCAGGGGCTGCCTAAAGTGGCCGAACTGCTCAAGACGTTGCCCGCCGAACAAGTCGCCTTTGCGGCCGTGAACCTCCAGCAGACTCCCGACGAGGTTCAAGACGCATTGCGCCGGTTAAAGCTTTCGATCCCTGTCGCCCTGGATCGTGACGGCAAAGTCGCTGAGAAGTACGGCGCCACGGCGATACCTTACACCATCGTGATCGGGCGCAACGGGAATGTCTCGCACGTGTTCGTCGGCAGCGGACCTCGTCTGCAAGAGGAGCTGAAAGGCGCCATCGAATCGCATCTCTCGCCTCCCGCGCGGGGAGAGCCCGCGAGCAAAGAATAGCGATCAATCCGGGCAGCGCCATTCTCTCGTTTTTACCGGCGCCCCTGGATCGACTAAGATGGGGCGTTGATCTCTCGGGACGCTGTACTGGGGAAGAACGCCATGCCGCTACGAGCTGCGTACGCCATGCTGGCCATCGGGCTGTCATTGTATTTCCTGCCGTCGCGCACCATTGCCGCTCAACCGCAAGACGCCCTGACTAGCGAAGCACGAACCGCGATGCGTCGCGCCGCAACGTACTTTCACGATCAGGTCGCCGTGCATGGCGGTTACGTCTACTATTGCTCGCTTAATCTCGAACAACGATGGGGTGAAGGCGAGGCGGCGTCCAGTGAGGTGTGGGTGCAGCCTCCCGGCACTCCGGCCGTCGGCATGGCCTATCTCGCGGCATATCGGGCAACCGGCGACCGGCTTTATCTCGATGCTGCTCGCGATGCGGCGGGCGCCTTGCTACATGGTCAGCTTAAGTCGGGCGGCTGGACCAGCTCGATCGATTTCGATCCAGACGGCAAACGGACGGCGCAGTATCGCCGCGGCAATGGACGAGGCCGCAATCATTCGACGTTAGACGACAACACGACGCAAAGCGCATTGCGCTTCCTGATGCATCTCGACGAGACGCTGGAATTCCGCGACGAGGAGGTGCATGAGGCCGCTCAATACGCGCTCGAGGCGCTGCTCAAGGCGCAATATCCCATCGGAGCGTTTCCGCAAGTCTGGACCGGTCCCGTTCCGGCCGAGCCGACCGTAAAAGCCAGCTTCCCCGATTACGACTGGCGGACTGAGCATCGCGTCAAGGAGTATTGGAACTTCTATACGCTCAACGACAATCTCTGCGGCGACGTCGCGGACGTGTTGCTCGACGGACTGAAGATTTACAAAGATCAGCGCTGCGCCGCGGCGCTGGCGAAACTGGGCGATTTTCTATTGCTGGCTCAAATGCCCGAGCCGCAGCCGGCCTGGGCTCAGCAGTACGATTTCGAAATGCATCCGGTCTGGGCCCGCAAGTTCGAACCGCCGGCCATCACGGGCCATGAATCGCAGGACGCGATCGAGACGTTGATGAAAGTCTACCGCCAAACGAACAACGCCAAATACCTGGAGCCAATTCCGCGGGCCCTCGCCTATCTGAAATCGTCTCTGCTGACCGACGGGCGGCTGGCGCGGTTCTATGAACTGCGCACCAACAAGCCGTTGTATATGACAAAGGATTACGAATTGACCTTCGACGATAGCGACGTGCCGACCCATTACGGCTTCAAGGTCGGCTCGCGGCTCGATCGGTTGGAACGGCAGTATGCTGAGTTGCGCGCCGAAGAAGATCGCAGCGCCACGAAAAATCCCGCCTCTCTCGCGCGGCGGCCCAGCGCTGCGCGAGTGCGAGAGATCTTAGCCGAATTGGACGATCAAGGACGCTGGATCAGCGGAAAAACCGGAGAGCGGCTCGTAGGCCAACCGAAGTTCTCGCCGCACGAGCAATTCATTTCCAGCGCCGTCTTCTGCCGGAATCTGGAAACATTGAGCGAGTTCGTCTCGTCGGAGCAGCCGTGAGACGCGCCCGGAGATTCAGGCGCCAGAAGATGTTGACGATTCCGCTCGGTCTTTTGGAACAACTGTGCCTGATAAGCTGATGCATCAATTGCCCGCCGGCAAGCTGCCTGTCGATCTGTTGCGTCGTCTGCTGTTGCGCCAACCTGCCAATGACCCGCGAGTGATTGTCGGTCCGCAGGTGGGCGTCGATGCGGCAGTGATCGAGATGGGCGATCGATATCTGGTGGCCAAGACCGACCCGGTGACGTTTGCGACCGAGGATATTGGTTGGTACGCAGTGCACGTGAACGCCAACGATGTCGCTTGCTGCGGAGCGACGCCGCGATGGTTCCTCGCCGCCGTACTGCTGCCCGAGCGATCCGCCACCGCCGGAATGGCGGAGACAATCTTCGACCAGTTGTCGGACGCCTGTCGCGAATTGGGAATCTCCTTATGCGGAGGGCATACCGAAATTACGCACGGCCTGGATAGGCCGATCGTCGTGGGCCAAATGCTCGGCGAGGTTTCCCCTGATCGCTATGTCACTGCCGCGGGGGCGCGCGTCGGCGACGTACTGTTTTTGACTAAGTCAATCGCCATCGAAGGGACGGCTTTGATTGCGCGCGAGCGGTCGCAGACGCTCGGCGGCGTGCTTTCGCCCGAGGAACTCGAGCGTTGCCGACGACTGTTGCGGACGCCGGGCATCAGCATTGTGCGCGAAGCGCAGTTGGCGCTCGAAGCGGGCGGAGTGCATGCGCTGCACGACCCGACCGAAGGCGGACTGGCTACCGGACTGCGCGAACTGGCCGAGGCCTCGCAGGTGGGCTTGCTTGTCGAACAAGAACAGGTCCCCGTGCTTTCGGAATGTGAGCGAATCTGCAGCCGGCTGCGGCTCGATCCGCTGGGCCTGATCGCCTCGGGCTCGCTGTTGATGGCCGTCGCTCCCGAACGAGCCGACGTGCTCGAACAGCATTTCGCCACTGAGGGGCTGGCACTGGCGCGAATTGGAGTAGTTGTGGAGGCTGAGCAGGGATGCAAGGTGCGCCTGACAGACGGTCAACTCCAGGCCCTTCCCATATTCGCACGCGATGAGCTCGCCAAATTATTCAGTCCCGCGCAAGGCAAGCTGCCTTAGCTATTCACCGGAGCGATTGTCGTCACATTCGCCGCGCCAGGATGAGAAAACCTTCATGATCGAACCACACGACTCGCCGCCCGTCGGGCAACCATTGCGGATTGGCGCCCTTGCCGAGCGGCTTGGACTTGGCAGTGATGATTTTGAACCGTACGGCTGGTTCAAAGGCAAGCTGGCGCTCGGACTCGACCGTCGTTTGCCGCCGCGTCCCCAGGCCAAATATATCGGCGTTAGCGCGGTGAGTCCGACTCCTTATGGAGAAGGCAAGACGGTCACCGCGATCGGCCTGGCGATGGCGCTGTGCCGGCTGGGCCACCGGGCAATCGCCACGTTGAGGCAGCCTTCGCTCGCGCCGGTATTCGGAATCAAGGGAGGCGGCGCCGGAGGCGGCCGGGCCGCGTTGTTGCCCGCCGACGATATTAACCTGCACTTTACCGGCGACGCACACGCCGTGGCGGCCGCAAACAACCTGTTGGCCGCCATGATCGACAATCACGTGAAGCGCCGCAAATCGCCGCGGCTTAGACTCGAGACGGTCCAGTGGCGTCGAGTGCTCGACATCGAAGACAAGGGATTGGCGAGCATCATCACAGGCTTGGGCGATCGGCCGCAGGCGCCGCTGCGCGAGACGGGATTCGATCTGACGGCCGCGTCGGAAGTGATGGCCATCCTCGCCTTGGCGACAAGCATCGCCGATCTTCGCCAGCGGCTGGGAAGGATTCTGGTCGGAATGACGGAGGCAGGCGATCCGGTCTTCGCTGAAAATATCGGCTGCACGGGGGCGATGGCCGCCTTGCTGCGAGACGCCTCGCGGCCGAACCTGGTGCAGACCAGCGAGCATACGCCGGCGCTCGTGCACGCGGGGCCATTTGGCAATATCGCGCACGGCAACAGTTCGGTGGTCGCCGATCTGGCGGCGCTGCGGCTGGCCGATTTTGTGGTGACCGAAAGCGGCTTCGGCGCCGACTGCGGCGCCGAGAAGTTCTTCCATATCAAATGCCGTGCCAGCGGATTGCGGCCTCATGTCGAAGTGCTGGTCTGCTCCGTCCGGGCGCTCAAACATCAAAGCGGGCGTTTTCATGTTGCTCCGGGCAAGTCGTTGCCGGCCGAGCTCGATCAGGAAAACGAAGACGCCCTGCGGGCTGGCAGCGTCAACCTGCAAGCGCATCTGGAAATTCTTCGCCAGTTCAGTCTGCCCGTCGTCGTGGCTGTGAATCGTTTTCCCCATGATTCTCCCAGAGAGTTGGAACTGGTCTGCCGCATTGCGCGCGACAGTGGCGCAGCGGCGGCCGTGGTCAGCGATGCGTTTGCTGAAGGCGGGCGCGGCGCGGAATCGCTGGCAAGCGCCGTGAAGGCCGCCTGCCAAGAGCCGGTGGAACTTCGCTCGTTGTATGAGCTGGATGCAACGCCCGCGGAAAAGATTGAGATCCTGGCGAGCCGGGTCTACGGCGCCGACCGTGTTGAATTCGAGCCGCTGGCTCGGCGGCGGATTGAGCAATTCGTGTCGTTAGGGTTTGGGCGTCTGCCGGTATGCATCGCGAAAACCCAATATTCGCTGTCGCACGATCCGAACCTTCTGGGGCGTCCCCGCGGGTATTGCTTCCCGATCCGAGACGTAAGGCTGGCCGCCGGGGCAGGGTTCATCTACGCCCTCGCGGGGGAAGTGAACACCATGCCAGGCTTGCCTGTCGAACCAGCCGCGCTCAAGATCGACGTCACTGCCGACGGAACCATTCGCGGCCTGCGTTGATTTGTGCCGTACGTGTCTGCTAGTCGTCCTGCCGGCCCTTGCGGCGACATTGGGACTTCGACTCGCACTCTTCCAGCGTAATGACGCTCCAGCGCGCAAATGAAGTGCGCTCATTCGCACGTTTTCTCCGAACGCTCACTGAGCGCACTGCTTGCTTGCTAAGTCGCTGGCCGGAAAAACTAGCGCCGAGGCCATAATAGCGGTTCCTCGCGGAAACGGTCTGGGCTTTGCTCATCTTGTAGATCAACGGCGTTAATCTCTTGATGCAAACAATGAAAGAAGGAATATAGTCATGGCTGCCAAACAAGAGAAGAAACAAGATACTACGAAAATCAGTCGCCAGGATGATCCAGGTCTGCCGGGCGGCGGGCAAGGGCGAGTCGACATCACGGGTAAATCCGCCTGGACTCCGCCCGAAGGAGAGTTCCCGCCGGGCGAAGGGTACGAAGAGAGCGGCAAGTCAGGGGTCATCCCGCCCGATCGTTTTGCCGAGAAGAAAAGCGATAAGCCTGCGGGCTAAGACATCGGCGCCGCCTGGGCGACGAACCACTCAGTTATTTGCCCGCCTCATACAAACGCGGGTCGGTGGCTTCTTGCAGACCTTCGCCAATTAGGTTGTAAGAGAGTACGGCCAGGAAGATGGCGAGGCCTGGAAAGACGATCAGCCACCAGAGCTGCAGGTTCGACCGTGCGGAGTTCAGCAGGGTGCCCCAGCTTGGATTCGGCGGCGGGGCGCCAAAACCCAGAAAACTCAGTGAACTTTCGATCAGGATCGCAGCGGCGATCCCAAACGTGATTGGCACCAAGATGGGCGCCAGTGCATTGGGCAGGATATAGCGAAACATGATCCGGAGTTGACCAACGCCAATCGCCTGGGCGGCGACGACAAAATCACTGTGGCGCAGCTTGATGAATTCCGCTCTTCCCAGCCGGGCGATGCTGGTCCAGCCAGTACAGCCGATGATGGCCATCATGTGCCAGATCGTCGGCTTCTCAAGAACTGCAATCAGCGCCAAGATCAGCACGAGCGTGGGCACGCACATCACCACTTCGATCAGCCGGCTCAAGGCGATATCAATCCAGCCGCCGAGATAACCGGCCAGGGCGCCGACCGTGATGCCGATCAGGCCGGCAATGCCCATCGAAACAAAGCCGACGAGCAACGCAATGGTCGTGCCATGGACCATCTGGGCGAAAACATCGACCCCGGCCTGATTCGTGCCGAACCAGTTGAACCGATTGGGGCGCCCGTTGGCGCCTGAGGGGTTCTCAGGTTGGCCGGGCCATTCGTCCTGCTTCACGCGACGATAAGGGTCTTGATAGACCAGCGGCCAGATCGCCCAGCTTTGGGGATCTTTCTCTTGGAGGTTCTTGGGATAAATTCGCCGAAAGCGGTCGCGATAGAAGATCGGGTTTTCCCAACGCGTGTTGAAGTAGCCGAGCGCGGGAAAATACAGGTTACCCTTGTATTTGCAAACGATCGGCTTCGTGCCGGCGATTGCCGGCGCGAATGTGGCCACGAACACCAAAAAGCCGACGAAGTAAAGCGCCGCCATCGCCAGCTTGCGGCGGCGAAACCTGCGCCAGGCCTCCGACCAGAATCCGCGCGATGGCGGCGTGGCGACCGCTGGTTGAGAACGAGCCGGAGGCGCAGGGGCGGACATGGCTGTGGCGTGAAACAAGACTCAGAGGGCTTAGGAGTAACTCACGCGCGGATCGACGATGGCATACAGAACATCCGCCAGC